>JBARRS010000054.1:0-15325 GCA_049644345.1 Gaiellaceae bacterium | reverse complement strand
GTTCCACCAGGTGAGGATCGCCCGAGAGGACGTCCTCGGCGAGGTGGAGAGGGCGATCCACGTATTCGAAGAAACCGGCGACGAGGCTGGGCTGGCACGCGCGCTCGCCCTCGGCGGAAAGCTTCGCTTCTGGGCCGGCGAGGCCGCCGCTGCGCTCGAAGATCTCGAACGGGCGGCACGACACGCACGCGACGCGGCTGATCGCGCCCAGGAGGCCGACAGTCTTGCCTACGTGCTGGCCGCGACGTTCTTCGGTCCGACCCCGGTTGTCGATGCGCTCGCGCGAGCGGACGAGATGCGCCCGCGGGCACAGGGGAACCGCCGGCTCGAGGTCAGCCTCCTGCAGAACCGCGCCCGACTCGAGGCGATGCAAGGGCGCTTCCAGGCCGCGCGCGACGTGGTCTCGCGCGCGGGGACGCTCGCGAGGGATCACGGGCTCGAGGTCCTGCTCGTGTCGCACGTCGCCACCTCGGCCGGATTCGTCGAGCTGCTCGCAGGGGACGCCGCCGCCGCAGAACGTGAGCTCCGCTCGGCGTGCGAGAGGCTCGAGGCGGTCGGGGAGCTGGGCTTCCTGGCGAGCGCGGTGCCGAAGCTCGTGGATGCCCTCCTCGTGCAGGGACGCGACGAAGAAGCTCTGCAGCTGACCGAGCGCTGGCGACCCGAGCGGCTAACGGTGCCGGAGGACGTGGACGCCCACGTGGGATGGCGGTGTGTACGGGCGAAACTGTTGGCGCGCCGCGGCGATTTCGAGGAGGCCGAACACCTCGCGCGGGACGCCGCGGCGATCGCGGGGCGCACCGACTACCTCGATCTCCGGGCCCAGACGGCGGCCGATCTCGCCGAGGTTCTTCGACTCGCGGACCGGCCGAAGGAGTCGGCGTCCGCATTGGAGGAGGCGATCCGGCTCTACGAAGAGAAGGGCAACGTCGCCGCGGCGGGGAGGCTCCGCGGTCTGCTTGCCGAGCCGCCGCTCGAAGTCTGAAGCGTCCCTTGTTGGCGACTGCTGGAAGAAGCAGCGCTCCTCCGCCGTCTTGTTCTACCCACAAGCCAAGTGGAAGGAGCAGAAGATGAGGCTTCGAAGCCATAGTCCAATCGCCAGCTTGATCCTCGTCATCGTTGCCGCCGCGATCGCCGCCCCGGTGGCTGCGGCCGGAACGGATACCGGTATTGGCATCCCTGCCGGACGTGACGTCGTATATCCCGCCCATCAGATAATCAGCGAGAACGGCCGCGGGCAGAACGTCCAGGTGCCGAGCCGGTCCCTGGGGACGCTCCGAGGCGTCGGCGGCGTGGGTAACGTCGCGGGCAACCCCGAGTTCGCTCCCCACACCGGCCCGTACTCGCCGAGCCCTGCCTCGGTACCGGCCAGCGTCGTCTCGTCGCCCGACGCATTCAACTGGGCCAACGCTGGCATCGGTGTTGGTGCCGGAGTCGGCCTGATGCTCCTCCTGGCAAGCGCAGCTGTCTACTCGACCCGACGGCAGCGCGCGCTCGCCGCCCGCTAGTCCTCGAAACGATTGTCGCGAATGCGGGTCGCAACGGCGGCCCGCCTTCGGAGGCTCTCTCTGCGGTAGGCCGGGCGCTAGGCGAAGGATTAAGCAAGCGTTAAGGCGAAGTCAGAAACATGGCTTTTCGCTTTACGCTCAGAAACGGCAGGCTCTTTGCATGATCAAGCTCGAACGTCACCGACTCGGTCCACGTTGCTACGTCCTCGGACAGCGCATCCACGAGTATCAGCTCGGACTCGCGATGCTCGTCGCCGTCGCGATCGTGCTCGTCTGCGAGTTAGTCCGAGTCTCGACGACGACCGGAGGGCTGGCACTCGTCGGCACCTGGCTCGTGATGAAGGACTGGCGCGACCTCGTCCCAGCCAAGCGTGATACCGCCGCATGGCGGCTCGGCTTCCACCGGCCCCCGCCGAATCGCTCACCGGCCGAGTAGCTTTCGCGAGCGCGGCGGAGAACATCAGCCGGCAGTGAACCGTGCGGCCTCGTCCGAGCCGCTCGTTGCGTCGCCGGCACTGTACGAGTGGGCGCCGGCTCCAGCGAGCTTTCCGCCCTCGACGATCAGGTACTCCTCGCGGATGGGGCGCCCGTCGAACCAGCATTCGAGGATCTCGCGGACGCCCGCGGCGTAGCGGGCCTGGGCCGCGAGGCTCGTGCCCGAGGTGTGGGGGGTCATACCGTGGTGAGGCATCGTCCGCCAAGGGTGATCCTTCGGTGCCGGTTGCGGAAACCAGACGTCGCCGGCGTAGCCGGCCAGCTGACCGGTCTCGCTCGCCCGGGCAACCGCATCGCGATCGCAGATCTTGCCGCGCGCGGTGTTCACAAGATACGCACCGCGATTCATCTGGCCGATCAACTCGGCATCGAAGAGGTGCTCTGTCTCAGGATGAAGCGGCGCGTTGATCGTGACCACGTCGCACACGCGGACCAGCGACTCGGCGTTCGGGTGGTAGGTGACGCCGAGCCCCTGCTCGACCTCGACAGGAAGGCGATGTCGATCGGTGTAGTGCAGCCCCACCTCGAACGGCTTCAGCCTTCGCAGGACCGCTGACCCGATCCGGCCGGCCCCCACGGTGCCGACCTGCATGCCCTCCAGGTCGTACGACCGCGATACGCAGTCGGCGATGTTCCAGCCTCCGTCGATCACCCACTGGTGGGAGGGGATGTAGTTGCGCACGAGAGCGAGGATCAACATCACGACGTGCTCCGCCACGCTGATGCTGTTGCAGTAGGTCACCTCGGCGACTGTGATCCCGCGCTCGATCGCCGCCTGGAGGTCGACGTGATCCGAGCCGACCCCCGCCGTCAGCGCCAGCTTCAGGTTCGGCGCCTTGGCGATCCGCTCCGCGGTCAGGTACGCCGGCCAGAATGGCTGCGAGATCACGATCTCCGCATCCGGGAGCTCTCGCTCAAAGACCGAGTCAGTCCCATCCTTGTCGGCCGTGACGATCAGTCGGTGCCCGCGCTCCTCGAGGAACTTCCGCAGCCCAAGCTCGCCCGACACGCTCCCGAGAAGCTCACCCGGCGTGAAGTCGATCTGCTCGGGGCTCGGCGTCGTCTGGCCGTCGTAGTAGCGCTCGATCTTTGGAATGTCTGGGCGTGCGTATGACGGTGGATACCCGATCACCGGATCGTCGTAGAGCACGCAGAGGATGTTTGCCATCGGCCTCAACCCTTCTCTCTGTGTTTGCGTATCCGGCATCTTCGCTGCTCGAGTTTCGCTCTTGCAGCGAACCCCTCACCCCTGTCGACCGTCCGATCGGTCGGGCCACAATCCTGTACGTGAGCCGCGACTCCCTCCGCGAAGAGGAGCTCGAGTCACGCTGGGAGGCTGCGCCCGCGATCGCGCTCGTGATCGCGCTCCAGCTCGTGCTTGCGCTCGTCAGCAAGACGCAGGCGTGGAAGCTGTGGGAGTTTTCCTGGTGGGTGTGGCTGACGCCGGTGGGACCCGAGGTCGTGCTGCTCGTCCCGCTTGCCTGGAACCGGTCGCGCCGCCGGCTCGAACAGCTGGGTCATCGCCGCACGGTCGCGCTCGCTCTGCTTGGAGTGGTCAGCCTCGCCAACGCGCTGCTCCTGCTCGCCGTCGTGGCCTCGCTCGTCAGCGGTAAAGAGAAGAGCGGCGCGCAGCTCCTGCTCAAGGCAATCACAGTGTGGGGCACGAACGTGATCGCCTTCGGTCTCTGGTACTGGGGCTTCGATCGCGGCGGCCCGGTCCGCCGCCTCCGGCCCGACCCGCCGCCGCCCGACTTCCAGTTCCCGCAGATGGAAAACCCGCAGCTCGCCGCGCCCGGCTGGCAGCCCGAGCTCCTGGACTACGTCTACGTCTCGTTCACCAACGCGATCGCCTTCAGCCCCACCGACGCGATGCCGCTCAGTCGCTGGGCGAAGCTGCTGATGCTGTCCGAGTCGGCTGTCTCGGCGCTGACCGTGCTGCTCCTCGCCGCCCGCGCAGTCAACATCTTCAAGTAAGCACGAGCTTCTGCCCGGCCAGCGCGGCCTTGAAGCTTGCGACGCCGGAATCGGTCGCCTCCGGCGATCCGCTCAGGTGGCTGACACGTGCATGCATCTCCCTCCTCCTTGCCCGTCGCAGGTTGAGCGTCGGCTGACGCTACTCCGCGCTCAGTGTCGGGGCAGCCGCAAGCCGCTCGGCGCAGAGTTCGTTCAGAAGCTGATGCCCACTGCCCTCGCAAGGGTAGGCTCGTCACCGTGAGCGATCAGTCGCCCGCTTGGGCGTACCTCATCCCTACCTACAGCTCCTCCGCCTGGTGAGCGTTCGACCACGCTGCCCGTGTGGCAGCAGAGGTGCGACGGTCTCGGGGACCGCTCCAGCTTCGTGGACACCGACCACCGCGCGGACGACTCATCGGCCGCGCACAAGAACTCTGGATTAGAACGCGACAGTGGGCTGTGCGGAGTTGGAGCTTGGCCACAACTACGCACCCGCGCTCACTGGTGCAGGGCAGCTGCAGGACAGCTCGCCGCCTTCGGCTCCGAGCCTGGCTAATCACCGGGGCTCAATCGTCTTCACGGCGTGCGAGCGCGGATTCGGCATCCCTTCGGAAAAGCACGCCGACGAGCTTTCCCTCCGATGTGGTGACAGGAAGGCTGGTCAGCCGCTGCCTGCGCATCCGCTCGACCATCAGGTCGAGGCGGGCGCTCGGGCGAATCGTGCTCGGTCCCTCGGTCATCGCGTCGTCGATGACAACGTCATCCTCCCGCGCCAGTGCGCTGCGGCCGAGGCGGCCGAGGACGACGCCCTCGTCATCGGTGACGTAGCACGTCTCCCAGCCTGAATCCATGGCGCGGCGCCGAATATCTTGCAGGCGCTCACCGAGCCGGCAGACGGGCACGTCGCGGTGGATGTGTGCGCCGGCCCGCGTCTCGCTGCCGTTCTCGCCCTCGAGCGGGAGGCCGGCGGATCCCCAGTCGGCCTTGCCGGCAGCGTAGTCGTAGACTCGCTCGAACCCGATGCCGGCGAGCCGCGCCGCGGCTCGTGGCGACACGTCTCACTCGTAGTCGTAGCAGTAGACGATCACCGGCCGCGACGGATCGAGCCGCTCCGGCGCGAGCTCTGCGAGCTGCTTCAATGGCATGTTGATCGCGCCCGGCAGGTGCTCGTCCTCGTACTCGGCAGAGGGCAGCACCTCGACGAGCTGAGCGCCCTCGCGAGCGAGCCGCCGCACCTCGTCGCGATCGACTGCGACGACGGTCATTCCCTCAGCGACTTTGGGCTCGCGGCCCACTTCGAATGGTGCGCCTGCGCCGAGTCCTCACGCACGGAACCAAGGGTACTTCCCCGTAGAGCGTGCCGCCGGGGCCCTCACCGGCATCGCCGTGTTTGGCGTCGGGCGAATCAGAGCTCAATGACCGCGTCGCCGACCGCGATCTCGCCGCTGCGAGTGATGTCAGCGCGGAGGCCGCCGCGGTGGTGAAGCGCCTTCAGCACGCCTGGACGAGTCAGCTGCTCGAGGTGAGAGCAAGGCTCGCAGATACGGTCGCCGTAGCACTCCACCTCACCGACACGAAAGCGTTTTCCTATGAAGGCTCCGAGCGCGACTCCGCGCGTCACGACGTTGCGCCGTGCTTCTGCCGCATCGAGGCCGACCTCTTCCAGCATTTCTGCCTCGACGAGCGTCAAGTCGCGCCCCGCCGCGACCGGATAGTCGGACCACGTCCCTATTCCGCCGAAGTAGCGGTCTCCCTCGAGCCCTCTCCCGTGCACCGCTCTCGCCCGGGCGACGGAGTGCGGGAGCTTCCGCGCTCTCGCTGAGACATAGATCGCTTCCACTCGCCCCTCGTGCACAGGCTCACTCTACGAGCGCAAGCGAATGGTCGGTTTCGTGTGTGCAGCTGGTTGCGCTGGTTACGCGGCCCAGGAGACGGTGCGGAATGGCCGTTCTTGGCCCTCGTTGTGGAACTCCATTCCAAACGCTTGGATTCGCGAAGCGTCGCGCGTGCGACGGTTCATCCCGAGCATCTCTCCGACCAGCGGCGCGATCATCCCGCTCCTTGTCGGCTCGCGCCGTAAGGCCGGCTACGTCACTCGCTCGATGCCGTCGAGCAGGATCCAGTTTCCGCGCAGCGCGCGCTCGGCGACTTTCACAAGACGGGGGCCGGCGGCCGGCGCCAGCTCGACGAGCGCAGCCCGCGCGGTCTGTGCGTGCTCGGCGTCCCGCTCCGCATGGAGGGCGAAGTACCGCGTTGCGTCGTCGGCGTCCTCGAAGCCGTAGTGCTCGACCAGGCCGCGAAGCTTCGTCTCGGAGATCGCAGGCTGCGCCGACTCGATCGCGTAGAGGACGGCCAGGGCCTCGAGTCGGTCCTCACGACTCCACGTCTCGACACAGGCCCGGGTCTCCTCCGTCGGCTCGCGGTCGAGTGGCGCGTCCAGCGCCGCGGCGAAGTCCTCCCACAGCGAAACGTGATCGCGCTCCTCCTGCGCGTGCTCGGGATCACCGGAGCTCTCTGCGGCGTGCGCAAGCGCGCAAACCGCGTGCCGGTACTCGCCGGCGTAGACAGCGAGCTCATCACGCGTCAGCGCACCCTGTTCCCAGCGCACGTAGAACGGATGGCGCAAGACGTTCCAACGTTCGCGCGCCTCGTCGATCTGATCGAAGAGCTCCATCGCGCTCCTTTCGCTCGTATCCCCGGCCGCCGTGAGTGTAATGAGGTCAGCGCTCGTCCACGAGCAGCGTCCGTAGGAACGCCCGCTCTGCGTTCCGGGCCAGCAACAGGCAGAGGACTGCGAGCGGCAGCTCGAGAAGCAGAGCCTCCACGAGCGCGATCAGAAGCTCCGTGTGGGTCGAGGAGGTCAATACGTCGAACCAAGCGTCGACGAAGAGGAGCGTCGCCGTGGCGGTCGCTGCGCCCTCGAGCCAGGGTGATCGGCGCCAAGCCGCGAGGGCGACCGCGAGCAAGAGCAAGGCCAACGCGACGTCGAACCCACCCCAGGCAAGGTCCCAGTGCGGCGCCCGATGGGCGGACGGCAGGGCCCGTACGAGGAAGACGACCCAAGGCACGAGGGCGAGCGCGCCCAGTCCGAAGAGGGGCACGACCCAGCGCGGTGGCGGCCACCGGCCCGGCTCGATCCTCTTTCGTGGCCTCACACTTGCCGTTGAACGAAAGATCCTCGGTGAGGATTCCCGTTCAGCAGCGCTGGTCGCCAGGTGCGAACCGCGAGTCGTGATGACTCGCAAGGCGAAGGAGCAGCGTGTGCAGCGTCCGTCGGCTCTCAGCGTCGAGCGGTGCGAGGAACTCGTCCTCGAGGCGCTTGAAGATCGGGCGCTCCCGACCGAGTTGCCGCTTTCCTTCGGCGGTCAGGCTGACCACGTGGCGGCGGCGATCGTTCGGATCGCGGCGGCGTTCGATCAGCCCCCGCTCTTCGAGGCTGTCGAGCACCCCGACGAGTTGGCTTCGATCCAGCCGTAGGGCATCCGCGATCGTTCCTTGAGTCTCTCGCTCGCCCTCGCCGAGCAGAGCGAGCACCGCATGGTCGTACGGGCTGAAGCCGGCGCGCTCGCACTCCACGATCGCCCGGCCCTTCATCGCGTAGCCGAGTCGCACGAGCAGGAATGCGGTGCTTGCGACCAGCTCCCGCGGCAGGCGCAGCGGAGGTGGCTCGAGCTCTTTGATGGGGACTGTCGAGTTCATGGGAATAAGTGTAGCTCGCTCAATCGTTGATCCCGTTTATCGTGGAAAACCCCAACGGTAGGAGGTACGTCGGATGAGCGCAGCTGTCGGAGAGCTTTCGGCCCAGTCACAGCAAGAGAGGAAGCGCTGGATCGCCCTGGCGGTGATCGTCGCGGCGCAGTTCATGGTCGTCCTGGACGTCGCGATCGTGAACGTGGCGCTCCCCTCGATCAAGACCAACCTGCATTTTTCGGAGAGCGGCCTGCAGTGGATCATCACCGCCTACTCGATCCTCTTCGGCGGCGCTCTCCTGCTCGGGGGGCGGCTGGCCGACCTGCTCGGCCGACGCCGCCTCTTCGTCGCCGGGATCGCTCTCTTCACAGTCAGCTCGCTGCTCGACGGTCTCGCCTGGTCGGAAACCTCGCTGATCGCATTCCGCGCCCTTCAGGGGCTCGGCGCCGCGCTGCTCTCGCCGGCAGCGCTCTCCATCCTGACCACGACCTTCCGAGAGGGGCGTGAGCGCAACGTGGCGCTCGGGATCTGGGGCGCCGTCTCGGGGAGCGGCGCGGCGGCCGGAGTGTTGCTCGGCGGCGCGCTGACCAGCGCGCTCAGCTGGTCGTGGATCTTCTTCATCAACGTGCCCGCCGGCGCGATCGTGCTCGCGGTCACCCCGTGGCTCCTGCGTGAGAGCAAGGCCGAGCTTTCGCACCGCCACTTCGACTTCGGTGGCGCCGCCTCGATCACGGGCGGACTGATGCTGCTCGTCTACGCGATGACGCGCGCCACGCAGCACGGCTGGGGGACCCCTGAGACGATCGGGCTGCTGGCTGCTGCCGCAGGTCTGATCGTCGCGTTCGTCGTGATCGAGCTTCGCTCGACGGCTCCGCTGCTGCCGCTGCGGATCTTCCGCCTGCGCACGCTCTCGGGCTCGAACGTGAGCGGGCTGCTGCTCGGCGCAGCGCTCTTCTCCCAGTTCTTCCTCCTGACGCTGTACATGCAGCAGGTTCTCCACTACTCGGCGATCAAGACCGGCGTCGCCTACATCGCTCTAACCCTCGCGGTGATCGCGTTCTCGACCGTCGCTCAGAGCGTCGCGACCCGGATCGGGATCCGGCGCGTGCTCCCAGTGGGGATGGTGATGGCGGCCGGCGCCCTCGTTCTCTACGCCCGGCTGCCGGTGCACGGGCACTACTTCTTCGACCTCTTCCCGGCCTTCCTGCTCACCGGCATCGGACTGTCACTCGCGTTCGTACCGATGTCGATCGGCGCCCTGGCCGGCACTCAGCCCTCCGAGGCTGGAATCGCCTCGGGCCTGATCAACACGAGCCAGCAGATCGGAGGCGCGATCGGAGTGGCCGCCGCGACGACGATCGCGACCACGTTCACCAGCCGCTACGTCGGCGCCCACCCGGGCGCGACGGCGTTGAGCCCCGGCGCGTTGACCCACGGCTTCGCAATCACCTTCTACGTTCTGGCCGCGGTCGCCGTGCTCGGCGCGGTCGTGTCAGCGGTCCTGATCGAGCCGAGGCCACCGGCCGCTGAGCCGGAGGTCATAGGGGACGCCGACGTCGCACTCGAGTCGGCGGCGGCCTGACCTGGAGCGACGACGAAAGGAGCGAAGATGCAGATCGAGCTGAGCCGTCGCCGTGAGATCGACGACCTGCTTCTTCACCTCAGAGGTCTGGTACTCGTACGCGAGATCCTGAGGCAGCGCGGCGCCAGCGTGGGCGAGATCAGCGAGCACAGTGCCGAGATCGACCGTCTTCGAGACCGCCTCGCATCGGTCATGCGAGACATGTCCTCGAACGGGGCGGTGGCCTGAGTCAGCCGCCGATCACCGGCAGCGGTGGAACGCTCGGCAGCAGTGAGGGAGCGAGGGGGCCGAGCCCCGCGGACGGCACCGGGACCGCCGTTGGGATCGGGTCGGCCGCCGCGGGTGTCGCCGGCGTAGCCGGAGCTGTGCGAGGCGGCTGCGTCGTCGACGGAGCCGGATCGCCGGCGGGCGGCTGATCCGCAATCGTGGGGGAGGGGGCCGGCGATCTCCGTAGCACCGCGCGCGTGGGCGATGAGCTGGAGCCCGCGTGTTTGACGAGGGGTCGTTGCTCGACACTCGACTTGCGCTCTGTCCGGGGCGCGGCGCCCGTGGCGACCGCCGGCTTCGTCGAGACGGTGATCGCGCTGTGACCTCTACCGACGAGAACGTCGTTCGCCAGCACCGGCACAAGCGCAAGCGATAGCCCTGCGCCGGCGACGGCAAGCTTCGCCGCGGTGCTCTCGAACAGAGGGCGAAGGAAGCCGAGCAGAGACCCCGCTTCCCAGATGCCCAGCCGTCGCTTCTCCGCCGGCTCGAGCCGTTCCGCCAGCTTGCGGCGAGCGCGGAAGATCAACGTCTCGACCGCCGCGACGGTGAGGCCGAGCTCATGGGCGATGTCGGCGTAGCTGAGCCCCTGCCACTCGCGCAGCAGGATTGCCCTGCGCTGATTCTCCGGCAGCGCCGCCAGTGCATCCTGAAGGCCCGCCAGGCGCTCGTTTGCCTCGGCGCTCGCCGACGCGAAGGAGTCCGGCAGGTCGGCCAGGTCAGCGACTGCCGACGTAGCCCGGCGAGCCGCGGTGCGGCGAGTCGAGCGGCAGACGTTGTGCGCGATCTTGAGCAGCCAGGCGAGCTCGAACTGAGGAATCACTCCACGCTGGAGTGACTGCAGCGCGTAGATGAACGTCGTCTGCGCCGCGTCCTGCGCCTCCTCGCGGTTTCGCAGCCGGCTGAAGCAGAACGTGAAGACGCGCTGGCCGTGCCGCTCGTAGAGGGTTCGCGCGGCATCCGCGACAGGCGCGTCGACCGCGCCAGCAGAGCCGATCCCGAGGGTCGCGCTCATGCCGGTCCAGGCGGAAGCGAGCTCCCGCTCGAGTCGAAGACGGTGGGGTGTGCCTGAACCGGCAAATCCGTTGGGTTCCGGATCGATCCGCTCGTAAGGGGAGTTGCAGGGGAAAAACTTGCGCCGGCTCGAGCGAGGCCGATCATGGGAGCGGAACCGGTGGAGTCGGAACGGTGGGGACCGTCGGGAGCGTCGGAGGCTCGACCGGCAGCTTGGGCAGATCCTTGGGCAGATCCGGCAGCGAGGGCGGCGGCGGAAGCGGCGCCGGCGGCGGAGGAAGCGCCACAGGGAGCGGCAAGCTCGACGACGACGGGCCCGGGCTTCCCGCGTTCGGGGGTCCGCTCGGCGCGACCGGCGCTGGAGTCTTGTGCGCGGACGGTGCCGGCGAGTGGGGCCGGGAACGGACACCGGCGGCGCGGCGTCCGGAGACCGGCACCCGGGTCGACGGCCGTACGGTCGGACTGTGCGCGCGTCCGGTCACCTGCCGGCGGCCACGATGGCCGAGTGAGCGTTCGGAGCTCGCGGTTGCGGCGATTTCGGGAGCCGCCTTCTCGGGGTGCCCCAGCGCGAAGGGGATGTGAACGAGTCCGCTCCAGCGGAAGGCCGCAAAGACGACGATTGCGGCAACAGCCGCGGCCACAGGCAGCCTTGCTTTCTGCATTGCGGCTGGATGGGCGACAGTGAGGAGCGGCTTGACAACAGTCTGCGGCACTACTCCCATGGAACAGCGAACCACGGACTGCAACAAGCGCTCAGACGAGGGATCTCGCTGTCATTTGTAGGGTAGATTTTGTAGGTTTGACTACCTAATTCTGAGCGATTCTTCGGTCGGCCGCCGCGGCATTCGCAAGCTTTCCGTCTCGCCGAGCCCTTTTCTCGGGATGGAGAGGACAGCTCGGATGGTTCTCTGCACGGGGCTCGTTCTGCTGACCGCGGCAACGTCGGCAACGATGGCGAAAGCGGGCCCGGGAAGCTACGTCATCGACGGCGGAACGAGGTTCGAGCGCAGGCAGGTGACCCGCGCGCTTGCTGCCAGCACCTTCGACTGGACCCTCGTTCCGACGAAGGTCACCATCCATGTCCAGAGGACGGCATTGGGGGCCGACGCCGCGCCCGGCGAGATCTGGGTCGATCCGCGTCTCCTTCGAGCAGGAGAGTTCTCCTGGGGGATCGTCCAGCACGAGTACGCCCACCAGATCGACTTCTTCCTACTCGACGACTCGATCCGCGCCCGGTTGCTCCAGATTCTCGGCGGAACGGCGTGGTGCTACGGCGAAGCCGGCCTCCCGCATGGTGCATACGGCTGTGAGCGCTTCGCCTCCACGCTCGCATGGGCATATTGGCCTTCGCGAGAGAACTGCATGAGACCGGCCGAGGTCGGCTCCGAGACGTCCTCGATGCGTCCCGCCAGGTTCCGGCGGCTGCTCGGTTCGCTGCTCAGCCGCTGACGCGAGCTGCCGACTCGACGCGGTTCTTTCCCTCTCGCTTGGCCGCGTACAGCGCCTGGTCGGCCGCGTCGACCAGGTCCGCGGCGGTCAGGCCGTCGACGAGCTCGGCGGCGCCGAAGCTGGCCGTCGTGCCGATCTCGCCGTTCGTCAGGGTTCCCACCCGTCGGGCGCAGAACTCTTCGCGGATCCGCTCCGCTGCATTCGTCGCCCCCATCAGGTCGACGCCGGGAAGCACGAGCAGGAATTCCTCGCCGCCCCAGCGCGCAGGCAGATCGATGTCGCGCAGGGTCTCGCGGAGCACGGCCGCGAACTCCTGCAGGAGCAGGTCACCGGCTGCGTGGCCGTGGGTGTCGTTTGTCGTCTTGAAGTCGTCGAGGTCGCAGAGAACGACGCTGAGCGGGAGGCCATATCGCTCGGCGCGCGAGACCTCGGCGCGGAGGACTTCCTCGCATCGGCGTCGATTGGGCAACCCCGTGAGCTCGTCTGCCAGCGCCTGAGACTCGAGCACGCCGTGGAGCCGGGCATTCTCGAGCGCCACAGAGGCATGGGCGATCAGCGACCGGGCCGCCTCGGCGCCCTCGCCGTCGACGTGCTCCCCGAACAGGACGACGGTGCCGAATCTGGTCGAACCGAACGCGAGCGGGAGCTCCAGCTGCCCGGTGCCGTGCGAGATGTCGCCGGCCTCGACGACTTCGCCGGTGTCCGTGAGCACCACCACTCCGCTTGCGCCGGTCGCCTCGATCGCCGACTGCGCCACTAGCTCGAGCAGCTGGAGGCGATCGTTCGTCGCCGAGAGGGCGGTCCCGAGCCGCGAGATCGATTCACGGAGCCGCTGGCGTTGCAGCGCGAGCTCCTCGAGCCGGGCCTGAAGCTGCCCGGCCATCGCGTTGAACGCGCGCGCCAGCCGCGCGAACTCGTCCCGGCCCCGTACCCGGACCCGACGCTCGAGGCGTCCGGAGCGGATCGCCTCCGCGGCGGCCGCGACCTCGGCCAGTGTTCCGATGATCGAATGACCCTCGATCAGCGCGACGAGAGCGATGACCGCGAGGCCGGCGAGCAGGGCGAGGAGGAGCCGCCGCTGGGCCGCGGCGGATGCGCCCTGGATCGACGCGACCGGCGTCAGCACCGCGAGCTGGGTCCGAGGCTGCTCCGGGAGCGGTCTCGTCGCAAGGATGCGGTAGCTCGTACCGGCGACCGAGACCGCAGCCGTCGTTCGCCGGCCGAGCCGGATGTCACCGCGGACGGCGCCGAGCAGCCGCCTGTGATCCGAGACGGCGACGAGGCGGTCGCCGTCGGCAAGTGCGGCACGCCGCCCCAGCCGCGCCAGCAGGCTCCGGTCGAAGGGGAGGGTGGCGACGATTGTCGCGAGCACCTTTCCGCCGCTGCGCAGCCGCACGCGGGATTCCGCGGCGAGAGTCGGAGGCGCGCCCAGAGTCGAGCCGTTCGGGAGCTCGATCCCCATCCACGGGTTGCGCGCGACCAGACGGAGGAGCCCTGCTCGGTCTCCCCGCCGTGCGAGGCCCTGGAAACCCGGCGCCTGCGCGACGTTCTGTGCCTTTGCAAGCCGACGGCCGAGCTCGCCGTCGTACCCGGCGACGGCCGCGCGCAGCTCCGCTCCCAGCCGGGCGTCGACGCGCTGTGTCTGCGCCCCCTCCATCACAGCGCGGAACCCCAAGAACGCTGCTGCAAGCGGGAGGACTCCGAGCAGGAGGAAATACGCGGCCAGCTTCAGGCGAAAGCTGCCTAGCAAGGCGCCCGCTCCGGTTTGCCAAGTGGCATCGAGACTCGCTCTGGGTGTCGGCTCGCAGAGCGAAAAACATGAGCGGGCGCCTCCTCCTAGTGGAGAGCGTGAGAGAGGAGGAGGAAGATCGCGACCGCGAGCACGAGCCACATCAGCGCGCTCACGACCATTGCGAGCCAGAGCGCCCGGAAGAACCGGAGCGGATCACGCTCCGGTTCTTCGCGGCTCCGTTCGACGGCACGGAACGCCGACAGCTCGATCACCTGAGCGATCCTGTCGTCCGTACGATCGCGGACGCGCTTGAGGGGGGTCGCAAGAGCCATCGCCCCCTACCTCTTCAGCTTCGGCACCTTGACCGAGGTCTTCTTCGAGGCCTTGGCCGACGGGGTCTTTCCGACGGTGACCATCACCAGCCGCTTGCCGAATGCGCTCGGGCGAAGGCGCAGCAGGAAGCCTGCCTGGCCGAGCCGTCCTGTTGGCTTCGTCTGGGCCCGGCGGATCAGGCGGCCGGACTGCGCGGCGCGGACCGTGATCTTCGCCCCGCGGACGAGGTAGCCACGGCGATCCTTGATGGTGACCACCATCCGCACACGCTTCGTCTGGGCGATGTGACGAACGTAGTAGCGGACGCTCGCGATCCGAAGCCCGATCGCGTCCTTCGCGGCAACGGCCTGCGTTCGCGCCTGGAGCTCCCGAGTGGAGATCGACGAGCTCGTCGTCTCCGAGACGCCTGACTTGTCGGTGGCGGTAACGGTCACTTCCTTCGACGAGCCGGGCACCTGGAAACTCAGCAGGTGGTCTGCACCGAGCGAACCGAGCACGTCCTTGCCGTTCACGCTCAGACCGGCGAGATCGCCTCCGTTCAGGACGCTGCCGGAGACCGTGACCGGTGGTCCATTCGTGATCTGAAGCCCGGAGAGCGCCTGCTCGACCGTGTCGAGCACGTTGCCGGGGATGATCGAGCCCGTAACAGGGATTTGGAACGCGACGTTGGTGTTGCCGGTTGTCGGGCTCGCGAGCGCGAGATCGATCGCGCTGGCGCCGGCGAGGTTCACGATGCCCGTGAAGTTGCCCGAAGCGTCGATGCCGAGCGGCGTTCCGTTCACCGTGAGCTGGGCGCCCGCCCCGGCGCCGTTGACGTTGCCCGCCACGATCGCGGTTCCGTTTGCGACGGTCACCGGTTGCAGGGTGAGCAGCGGCGGTGGGGCGGCGGGTCTAGCTCTCGGAGCGCCGACGAGCACCAGCGTTCCGAGCATCCCGCCCACTGCGGCGAGAATCCAGATCCTTCTCAAGGCAGATGACTGTTTCAACTCATACCTCCCTCGTTGTCTTCTCGGTGCAGTAGGGGAAGGTCGGCGCCGAATCTTGCGCAAGGAGTCGTGGTCGTCCGCCCCTACCCAGGGCGGTGTCGAGCCGTTTCCCTCTTCCTGCGCTCGTCGCCTCGACGGCGCTAGCGCTCTGTGGCGGCCTGTCCCCGCCTGCTCAGCCGCACGGCGTGCAGATCCTGGTCGGCTTCACGCCGGCTGGAATTGGCACCTCCGCTTCGCTTGAGGAGAAGGTAGGCGCCCGCCGGGTTGCCACGATCGCGCCTCTGGGCGTGCATGTGCTCGAAGTCGAGGCCGGAAGCGTCGA
>JBARRS010000053.1:0-15919 GCA_049644345.1 Gaiellaceae bacterium | reverse complement strand
GCATCGTCACCGTCTTCTCGCCCAAGGGCGGGACAGGCAAGACGGTGCTGTCGACCAACATGGCCTGCTCGCTCGCCAAGCACTGGGGCAAGCGGGCGCTGCTGCTCGACCTCGACCTCCAGTTCGGCGACGCCGCGATCATGCTCGGTCTCGAGCCCGAGAAGACGATCTACGACCTCGTCACGGCTCCAGGCGAGCTCGACTCCGAGAAGCTGGGCGGCTACACGACCCGCCACGCGTCCGGGCTCGACATCCTCCCGGCGCCGCTGCGCCCTGAGGACGCGGAGCTCGTGACCGAGGCGAAGCTCGCACGGCTGCTCGAGGTGGCGCGGGAGTCGTACGACGTGATCGTCGTCGACACGTCGCCGTTCTTCCACGGGCCGATGCTGGCGACGCTCGACCGCACGGACGAGCTCCTGCTCCTGACGAGCCTGGACGTGCCGACGATCAAGAACGTCCGGCTCAGCCTCCAGACGCTCGACCTTCTCTCCTTCCCGACCGACCGGGTGAAGATCGTCCTAAACCGGGCGAACTCGAAGGTCGGCATGAACCGGAAAGAGGTCGAGGCGGCGCTCGAGCTGGCCGTCAGCTTCGAGGTGCCGAGCGACCGCGCGGTGCCGCTGTCCGTCAACCGAGGCAATCCGGCCGTGCTCGCGGACGGAAAATCCGACTTCTCGCGCTCCGTCCGTGAGCTCGCGAAGTCCCTCGTAACCGCCCAGGCGGCGGCGAAGCAGCGCCGCCGCTTTCTCGCGGCACTCGCGAAGACGTAGGAGTCGACCATGGGCCTCCACGACCGGATCAAGAGTCAGCACAACAACGGCAACGCCTCTGTCGCCGAGCAGGTCGGCGCGCAGCCGCCCCTCGGCGAGCAGCCCGCAGAGCGGGTCTCGAACGACCCGTACGCTGAGCTGAAGACGCGGATCCACCACGCGTGCATCGCGAAACTGGGGCCGCAGCTCTTCACGACGAAGTCGAACGAGGATCTGTCCGAGCGCGTCCTCCGCGCCGTCACAGAGCAGCTCGCGCTCGACCGGACGCCGCTGACGCGCGAAGAGCGGCGCCAGATCACACGCGAGATCACCGACGACATCCTCGGGTACGGGCCGCTCGAGCCGCTCCTCCGGGACGACTCGATCACCGAGGTCATGGTCAACAACTACGACCACATCTACATCGAGCGGCGCGGCAAGATCGAGCTGACGCAGGCGACCTTCGTCGACGAGGCGCACCTGATGCGCATCATCGACAAGATCGTCTCGTCGATCGGTCGCCGCGTCGACGAGAGCTCGCCGATGGTGGACGCGCGCCTGCCCGACGGCAGCCGCGTCAACGCGATCATCCCCCCGCTCTCGCTGCGCGGGCCGACGCTGACGATCCGGAAATTCTCGCGCGACCCGTACACGGCCGACGACCTGATCAACTTCGGGACGATGACGCCCAAGGCGGCGCAGTTCCTCGCGGACTGCGTCCGGGGCAAGCTCAACGTCCTGATCTCGGGCGGAACGGGCACCGGTAAGACGACCACCCTGAACGTGCTCTCCGCCTACGTCCCGTTCGACGAGCGCATCGTCACGATCGAGGACGCGGCCGAGCTCCAGCTCCAGCAGGAGCACGTGATTCCGCTCGAGGCTCGGCCGGCGAACATCGAGGGCGAGGGCGAGATCCGCATCCGCGAGCTCGTCCGGAACGCCCTGCGCATGCGCCCCGACCGGATCATCGTCGGCGAGGTCCGCGGCCCGGAGACCCTGGACATGCTCCAGGCGATGAACACCGGGCACGAGGGCTCGCTGACCACGATCCACGCGAACTCCCCTCGCGACGCGCTCGCGCGGCTCGAGACGCTCGTGATGACCGCGGGCGTCGAGCTGCCGCACCGGGCGATCCGGGAGCAGATCGCGAGCGCGTTCGACCTGCTCGTGCACATCTCGCGCCTGGTCGACGGTTCCCGCCGGCTCACCCACATCTCCGAGGTGCTCGGGATGGAGTCCGACGTGATCACGCTCCAGGACGTCTTCATCGCGAAGATGCCGGACGAGGACCAGGCCTCCAGCAGCGGGAACCGGGGAACGAAGCTGCTCGGCCAGCTGGAGTGCACCGGCCTCAAGCCGCACTTCCTCGAGAAGATGGCGACGAACGGGGTCGTGCTCCCGCCGAGCTTCTTCAGCGACAACGGCTCCGGGTTCCGGGGTGGGTTCGTCACTTCGAGCTCCGGCGGCGGGTTCAAGTGACCCGACGCCGACTCGCACTCGTCCTCGCTGCCCTCGCCGCCCTCGCTCTCGCCGCCTCGGCAGCGGCAGGGGTGAGCCTGCGCGGCGTCGACGCCGCTGCCTACCCGACGATTCGGGCCACGCTCGTCACCTCGAAGCCGTCGGCCGTCGCGCCGTCGCTGCTCGAGAACGGCCAGGCCGTCGTCGGGCTCCAGGCCGAGAATCTCGGCCTCTTCAAGAGTGTCGTCCTCGCGGTCGACCGCTCGCGCTCGATGCAGGGCGCCAAGCTCGCAGATGCCGCTCGCGCCGCGGCGGCCTTCGTGGCCACAAAGCCGGCTCAGGACCGGATCGCGCTCGTCTCCTTCGGCCGGCACGCCGTCGTCCTCAGCCGCTTCTCGACCGCCACGATCGACGCCGACAGCGCACTCCGGACGCTGAGCGTGGACAGCCGACAGGGGACCGCCCTGTACGACGCCGTCGTCGCGTCGGCGAACGCGCTCGCGGCCGAGCAGAACGGCGGGCGGGTGATCATCCTTCTTACCGACGGACGTGATGTCTCCAGCCGCGTGCACGAGCCGGACGCGGTCACGGCGGCACGCAAGGCCGGCGCCGTCGTCTACCCGATCGCAGTCGGCAGCGATGCAGACACGACGGTCCTTCGGGAGCTGGCCACCGCGACCGGCGGGACTTTCTACGGCGCAGCCTCCTCGAAGACCCTCGGCGACGTCTACTCGTCGATCGCCCAGGAGCTCCAGCGTACCTGGCGGCTCGAGTACGTCACCGCGGCGCGGCCGGGCGACCGGCTGGACCTGGCCGCCACGATTCCGGGTCAGGGCCGCGCGACCGCCGGGACGACTGTTCCCGCAAGCCTCGGCGACGGGGCGGTCTCAGCCCCGAAGCCGGCTCCGCTTCCCGGCGTCTTCTACGGGCCCGCGGGCAGCCTGATCATCGTCGGCGCCGTGGCGTTGCTGGCGCTGCTCGCCGCCGCGTTCGGATTCGCCTCCGCGAAGGGCTCGTGGGTGCGGAAGCGCCTCCAGCCCCACGTCGCGCCGAACGAGCGCGCCGTGAAGCGAGGGCAGGAGCGCGAGCGCCTCGCGGTCCTCTCGGGCCTCTTCGGCGCGACCGAAAAGGCGTTCGGGCACCGCCGCAACTGGCGGCGGATGGAGCTGCTGCTCGAGCGGGCCGACGTGCCTCTGCGCACCGTCGAGTTCGCGTGGCTGATCACGTCGTGCTCCTTCGGCCTCGGGCTCCTCTTCGCCCTGGCCGGCCGCTCGACACTGGCGATTCTCGCCGCCTTCGCCGTGGGCGGACTCCTCCCCTACGGCTTCGTCTGGCACAAGGCCCGCTCGCGCCTGACGGCCTTCGAGAACCAGCTGCCTGACCTGCTGATCACGATGGCCGCGTCGCTGAAGGCGGGCCACAGCTTCAAGCAGGGCATCCAGACGGTCGTCGACGAGGGCCAGGAACCTGCCGCGAAGGAGCTCAAGCGCGTGCTCACCGACACGCGGCTGGGACGGCCGATGGACGAGGCCCTGGCCGAGACCGCGGAGCGAATCGGCTCGAAGAACTTCTCGTTCGTGATCACCGCCGTGACGATCCAGCGCCAGGTCGGCGGCTCGCTCGCGGGCCTCTTCGACATGGTCGCCGACACCGTCCGGCAACGGCAGCAGTTCGCACGGAAGATCCGCTCGCTGACCGCGATGGGGCGTGCCTCGGCATACGTGCTGGTCGGACTCCCGTTTGTCGTCGCGTTCGCGATCACGCTGCTCAATCCCGCCTACATGGACCCGCTCTACCACTCGAGCAGGGGCCACTTCCTCATCTTCCTCGGGCTCACGATGATGGCCTTCGGGTCGCTGATCCTGAAGAAGATCGTCTCGTTCAGGGGGTAACGCTCAATGTTGATCTTCCTCGGACTCGCCTG
Organism: Gaiellaceae bacterium; assembly: GCA_049644345.1. Classification (GTDB taxonomy): domain Bacteria; phylum Actinomycetota; class Thermoleophilia; order Gaiellales; family Gaiellaceae; genus JBARRS01. Next base: position 11,788 of record JBARRS010000053.1, on the reverse strand, counting down.
CCTCGCCGCCGCCGCCTACCTCCTGAGCGAGGCTGCGACCGCCCCCGCTCGGGAGCGTCAGGTCTCGGTTCGGCGCGCTACCACCTACGGCCGCTTCCGCGCGCCCTTGAGCGCGCGCGAGAAGCCGTTCCGGGAGCGCGTCGTCGCTCCGCTCGCAGAGTGGCTCGCGGGCCTCGTCCTCAAGGTGCATCCAAAGGGGACGGTCGATTCGGTCCAGAAGAAGCTGCTCGCAGCCGGAATGAGCCGCACGTCGCCGAGCTCCTTCCTCGCCGTCAAGGGCGCCTTCGCGGTCGGCGGCATCGTGCTCGGGTTCGTCTTCGGCGGCACGCTCGCCGGCGCGAAGGGCTTCCTCCTGTTCGGGCTCTGCTTCGGCGGGCTCGGCTTCATGGGCCCGGACTTCATCGTCGGGGGCCGGGCGCGCCGGCGGCGCGAGCTACTCAAAGCCGAGCTGCCTGACGCGCTCGACCTGCTGGCCGTCAGCGTCGAGGCCGGACTCGGCTTCGACGGAGCGCTCTCGAAGCTGACCGAGCACATGGACGGTCCGCTGACCGACGAGTTCGGGCTGACCCTGAACGAGATCCGGATCGGAGAGGGGCGTCAGGAGGCACTGAAGAAGATGTCTGAGCGGACGGACACGCCGGAGGTCTCGGCCTTCGTTCGCTCGATCGTGCAGGCCGACCAGCTCGGCATCTCTTTGGGCCGGATCCTGCGCGTGCAGGCGACCGATACGAGACTGCGCCGGCAAGCGGCGGCGGAGGAACGGGCGATGAAGGCCCCGATCAAGATGCTCTTCCCGACCGTCCTCTTCATCTTCCCGGCGATGTTCATCGTCATCCTCGGCCCCGCCTTCCTGAACCTATCGAAGCTCTTCTAGGAGACCAGATGCCCGACGAGCACAAGGAACCGACCGAGACCGAAAAGGGGTTCGGCACGGGGCTGCGCGCGCAGCTCGAGCGCCGGCGGGAGGAGGAAACCGAGGTCGAGGAGCCGAAGGGCCCCGAGCGCCACAACGTCGAGCTGCGCCTCGAGCTGACGGCGCGGCCTCGCGAGGTCGAGCCCGGCGAGAATCCCGACCTCGACGTGCTTCGAACCGAGCTGGCAGCCGCGCACGCGCGCGAGCACGAGCTGCGCGCTCTCCTCGAGACACGCGACGAGGCCTACGAGCGAGGAGTGGGCTCGGAGCAGGAGCTCGCCCGCCGCGCCGCGGCGCTCGACGAGCGCGATGCAAAGCTCGCCGAGTTCCAGTCGGAGCTCGAGGAGCGCGAGCGACGCGTTCGCAACGAGCGCCAGACGATCGACGAGGAGCATGCGCGCGTCGCCGAGCTCCAGGCCGAGCTGGCGGCCGAGCAGGCGCTCTCCGCCGAGAAGGAGGAGGAGGCCGACCGAAAGCTCCGCGAGCTCAAGAACTTCGACCGCGAGAAGCAGAAGCTCTACGGCGAGCTCGAGAAGCAGCGAGCGGCAGTCGCGGACCGCGAGAAGAAGCTCGTTCGCTCCGAGCATGAAGGGGAAACCCGTCAGCGGGCAGAGTCGGTGAAGCTCGACGGCCGCGAGCGGGCCCTGGCGAAACGCGAAGACGAGTGGAGAACCCTCGACAAGGAGCTCTCCGAGCGCGAGCGCAAGCTGGCCGCGCGCGAGGCCGACCAGAAGAAGGAGTCGGCGCGCGTCGCGGCCAAGGACGAGGCGCTCGGGGAGCGCGAGGCAGATCTGATGCTGAAACAGGAGCGGCTGAAGTCCGAGGCGGAGCGGCTGGAGCGCGAGCTCGCCGACAAGGGCAGGCTCGCCCGCGACGCCGTCGCGCGGTCCGCTGAGCTCGACCGGCGCGAGGTGGAGCTGACCGCACGGGAGGCCGAGCTCAACCGGCTCAAGGCCGAGCTCGCTCATGCCGAGCGCGACCTGAACCGTGGCCAGGATCTCGATCAGCAGGCGACCCGGCTCGCCGAGCGCGAGCGGGAGGTGGCCGCTCGTGAACACGCGATCTCGAGCACCGACAGCCTCATCGAGTCACAGCGGAAACGAAACGAGCGCCGCGAACAGCGACTCTCGGATATGGAGCAGACGCTCCACGAGCGGATCAAGGAGCTCGATGAGCGCGAGTCCCAGGTGGAGCTCCGCGAGGCTGGCACGGAGGCCGACCTGACGATTCGACAGGACAAGATCGAAGAGCGGGAGATCTACCTCGCAGAGCTCGAGGAGCGGCTTGCCCGCAAGGAGACCGAGCTCGCACAGTACGTCGCGAAGGCGCAAGGCGAGCTGCAGCGCCGGGAGTCCGAGTGGTGGCGCAAGCAGCTCGGCAACGAGCCCGAGGACGCGGAGATCTCAGCCGCTTAAGCCCAGGCTTGCGGCATGCGCGGTGGCTCAGGGCCCCGATCCCTCTCCCCGAGGGTCGGGGCCTTTTTCTGCCTAGACGGCGACGCGCGCGACGGCGAAGCGCCGCGCGAAGTGCCAGGCGGTGACGCCGAGCACGACGACGGCCGCCACCATGATCACGAGTGTCTGGGCGGCGATCGCGAACGAGATTGCCTGCGAGGCGCCGACGCCCGAGGCGACGAGCAACGCCGCACCGGCGCCGACCTGTGTCGCCGCGCCGGCGGGCGCAACGGGCAGGGCGGCAGAGGCGGCGCCCGCGGTCAGGAACGCGATCGCGAGCGGGAAGGAGAGCCCGATGCCGAGCGCGCCGAGCAGCAGGCAGAGCCCAGCGCTCCGGACGAGCCAGGAGGCGAGCACGAGCCAGAACCCCTTCGTCGCCTCGCGGGTGGACGGCGCGTGCTCGGCGAGCCACCCCGTGAGGCGGTAGCGGACGAGCCGGGCCGAGCGTCCGAGCCGAGGCATCACGATCACGACGGCTGCGGCACCGACGCCGCCGAACGCGACAATCGCCAGCGTGATCCGGACGACGAGCGAGCCGGTCGTCGCCGCCGCGGTCGAGGCGAAAGGCGTCAGCGCGACCGTGTCGACTAGGCCGAGCGTGAACAGTGACAATGCGAGCGTCTTCACGCCGGCGCGCGTCCCGGGGTAGCGCTTGAGCACGACGACCCTGACGGCGTCGTCGAAGCGGCCCGGCAGCGCGATACCGGTCAGGCAGGCCGCGCCCGATGCGGCGGCGAGCGCGCCTGTGTCGGGCCGCTCGTGCTCTGCGATCAGGAGGCGCCAGCCGTGCGCCTTGAAGAAGTAGCCGGAGAGGAAGAGGAGCGAAGCGCACGTGAGCAGCACAGGCTCCGCGTGCGCGAACGGCCAGCCTGTCGAGGCGAAGTGGCGGGCGGCGAGCGCGGTCACGATCAGCGCGAGCAGGACCGAGACGACGTTGACGATCCGCCTCGTCCTGGGGTTGCTCCACATCCGGATGACCCGCTCCACTTCTTTAGGCATCGGCCGCTCTACGAACGACCTGAAGACCCTTCCGGGTACGCGGGCCCGGAGCCGGCTGGAGGAGGAAAGGAGCACGCCGCAGACCCACGGTACCAACGCCACCGCTACTTCGATGCCTCCACGGCCGGCACGGCCACGTCGGGAAGCTCCTCACGAACCTGTTTCAGGAACGGGACGACTGCGAGCGCCGGAATGATCGGCAGCCAGAAGTTGAAGATGCGGTAGGCGAACGTGCCCAGCAGCGCCGGTGCGAGAGGAACGCCGACGAGGGTCAGCGCGTAGGTCATCGCGGCGTCCACCCCGCCCGCGCCGGCCGCGGGCAGCGGCAGCGCGGTCGACACGTAGCCCGTCGCATAGCCGGCGATGAGCTCGGGGGTCGAGAGCGAGACGCCGAACGCCTTCAGCCCGGCCCAGAGGCAAACGATGTCGCCGAACCAGTACACGGCGGTGCCGAGCAGGCCGCCGCCCCGCTCGCGGACGGGCGCCGTGATCACCTTCCGCACGAAGACGACGCCGAGAACCGCGTCGGCGAAGGCCTGGCGGATCTTGCCGCCTCGACCCGGATCGGTCAGCCGCTCCCTCCGCCTCGGCGAGCTCACCCAGACCGCGCCCGCGTAGCAAAGCGGGACGACGATCACCCAGGGCAGCGTCATCCCGAGCGGCGCGTGGCCCGCGCCGAGGAGAAGCGCGAGACACGAGAACGAGGCGGCGGCGCCGAGCACCGCCCACTCGAGCGTGCCGAGGCCGAGCACCCGCGCGATCGCCCGGTGGCGCGAGGCCCCCGCCCGCCGCAGGGCCCAGTAGTCGACTGCGAGCGCGCCGACACCTGTCGCGACGACCATCGCGCCAAAGCTGGCCGCGACGATCCGCGCGGTGAGCCAGAAGCTGAGGCGCGGGCCGCCGTCGACGCGGGCGATGTCCCGGTAGGCCGCCATGTAGCCGATGTAGGCAAGTGCTTCGCCGCCAAGGCAGACGAGGAACCACCGCTTGTCGGCGTGTTCGAGGGTGTGGCCGAGCTTCGCGTAGTTCGCCGCTTTGCCGATCAGGCCCACGGAGGTCGCGGCGAGCAGGATCCCGGCGACAGCGACGATGATCGGGCGCCGTCTACCCGCGAGCGCCCGCCTGCGCCACTCGTCCAGCCGCTCGATCGCGCCGCGCGGGTTCATACCTGTCGCGAATCCTTCCCCGTAGGGCGGCTGGAAGGGGCGCTGTAGGGTCTCGCCCGATGCGCATCTTCGTCACGGGCGCCTCGGGGTTCGTGGGCACGCACATCGTCACCGCCCTCCGTGAGCGGGGCGCCGAGATCCCGGACGAGAGAGCCGAGCTGCTCGACCGGGCCGAACTCGAAGACGCGTTCGCGGGCTGCGACGCCGTCGTCCACGCTGCAGCGCGCTACTCCTACGACGACGAGCCGGCGCGGATCCACCAGGTCAACGTCGAAGGCACCCGCAACGTGCTCGAGGCGTGTGCGCGCTCCGGCGTAGGGAGGCTCGTGTACACCAGCACAGCCGGGACGTGCGGGCCGGTACGGGGGCGACCGGCGACGGAGGAGGACATCCCGCCGCTCCGGGAGCTCTCGGTCCCTTACAAGCGATCGAAGGTCGAAGCGGAGCGCCTCGTGCTCGAGGCGGCTCGATCGGAGCTCGACGCCCTGGTGGTCAACCCGACGGTGCCGGTGGGCGAGGGCGATCTGCGGCCAACGCCGACGGGCCGGATGATCGCGGGCGTCGCCGGCGGATGGATCCGTGGCTACATCCCCACAACCGGCCTGAACGTCGTCGACGTCCGGGACGTCGGCGAGGGGCACGCCCTCGCGCTCGAACATGGGTGCGCGGGCGAGCGCTACCTGCTCGGGGGCGTGAACCTCTGGCTGGGGGAGCTCTTCGCCGTCGTCGCGGCGCTCGCCGGCCAGTCGCGGCCTCGCATTCGCGTCCCGTACGGGCTCGCGCTGGCGGCCGCGACCGTTGGACTCGCCAACCAGAACGAGGTTCGGCTCGCCCGGCTGCCGATGTTCTTCTCCTCCGCCAAGGCCGAGCGAGAGCTGGGCTACGCGCCCGGACCGGTCGAGCCGGCGCTGGCCCGCGCCGTCGCAGAGCTCGCGCCTCAGCCGTTTTCGACCCGCCGCGACAGCCGGAGGCCCGCCAAGGCCACCGCGCCGCCGCCGACGGCGTCGAGGACGTAGTGGTTGGCGGTGACGAAGACCATCCAGGCAACTGCGAACGGATAGCCGCGCGCGAGCGCGCGGGCTGCAGGGCTCGGCGCAAGCTCGGCGAGGCCCGCCGCTGTCACGACCGCGAAGACGATGTGGATGCTCGGGAAGGCCGCGATCGGGTTGAAGAGCTGTGCCACGAAGCCCTCGTCGAGATTCAGGCCGCTCAGCTCCCGGATCGTGTCGACGAAATGGTCGTGGCTCCGCGGAGGCGCGGTCGGGAAGGCGGCGGAGATCGGCTGGCACGCGAGGACGCCGAACGCGGCCGCCCGGCGCAACCGGTGGAACTCGGAATGGCGCCGGCGGTAGAGCTCCATCAGGGTCCCGACGGTCAGCACGACGTTGAGCGTCACGTAGAGGGTGTTCAGCACGGCCACGGTGCGGCGACGAGGCAGGAACCGCCTCTGGAGCTGCGGCTCGATCTCGAGCCGGAGCCGGCGCTCGAGCTGGATCAGGCGCTCGCCGTTCCGCTGCGCGCGGCGGCGGCCGCCGTCGGTGTACACGAACCGGCGTACGAGCAGGTAGACGGCGTAGGTGCCGAGGCCGATCGCGACCTCGCGCCGGCCTGAGAAGCGGTGGCGTCTCACAGCGCCTCGGCCGTCTCCCGCTCCATTTCATGCATACGCGCACTCGCGTACTCACGCGCGAGGCGGGCAAGCACGGCGGGATCACGAGGGGCGGCCCTCGCGCCCTCCAGCAGCCGCCGGCGCTCGGCCGGCTCGGCGAGTCCCGGCTCGAACGGCCGGCCCTCGGCCAGCGCCGCCTCGACCTCGGTCGCGGCGACACGCTCGAGCTCCGCAAGCTGGGCGCCGGGCCGGCTGGCGACGAGCTGCCCGGGCGTGAGCGGCATGGTGCGGCGGAGGAGATCGAGCACGGCCTCGTCGATCCGTTCGAGCGGCGGCGGCAAAGGCGGGCCGGCCGCGAGGTAGACGCGCGGCCGTCGGTCGGTCAGCGGGTCGTAGGCGAGGGCGAACGGCCGGAGCACTCGCGGGGAGCCGCGGCGCACGAGAGCTCCCACCCCCGGACGAAGCGGCCCGATCTCGCCGTCGCGCGACGGCGTCCCTTCCGGAAACAGCAGCAGGCTGTCGCCGCGGGAAAGGACGCCCGCGAGCGCTCGGAAGTCCCGGATCGCGGCCCGGCGGCGCTCGTGCCAGGCGGGCTCGAGCTCGGGAGCGCCGAACGAACGCCTGTCCTCGATCGTCCAGGCGAGGTCGGCGTACTCACCGCGAAGCGCGTCGCGGGCGAGCCGCGGCTCCGGTAGGCCGAGCTCCCGCGCGCGCGCCCCCAGCGCCCCGAGCCGGTCGGCGGGAAGGATGCGTGCCAGCTCGGCCTCGGGTGCCGAGCGAAGGAGCTCGATCAGCCGCATTCGCTCCGGGCTCCGAATCGGCAGGCACTGGACCCGGCTCATCAGGCGGTCGATCGAAACCGGGTACAGCAGCCTTCGCGCTCGGGGAGGCAGTCGCGCCGGTTGACCGGCGAAGAACCCGGGCAAGAAGAGATCGTCGCGGACGGCGAACCACGGCCGCGTCTGGCGCCGATGCCACATGCCACCCCCGGGGTAGATGGCGCCGCAGATCACCGGCACGTCGTGGTTAGAGCGGTGCATCGAGACGAGCAGAGTGCCCGGCTCGACCCGAAAATCGTCCAAGCCGAGCAGGCGCACGTCGAAGACGGCCCGCGAGTAGGCGAGCATTCCGAGCCCGACCGCGTCGTACAGCGTCGAGCGACGCGAGTCGTCCCTCACGCCTCCACCGCCTGCGCGTGGCAGCGGACGGCGTGGCCGTAGACCTCGAGAACCCTTTCGACCACCCGGGGCCAGTCGTACCGCTGCGCCTCCTGCCGACCGGCGTCGCCCAGCCGCCGGCGAACGTCTTCGTCGGCCAACAACTCTCCCAGCGCAGCTGCGAGCGTCACGGCGTCGCCGGGCGGCACGAGGCGACCGCAATCCTCCGGCAGCGCCTCGCGGTAGCCGTCGAGGGCCGAGGCGACGACCGGCAGGCCGGCCGCCATTCCCTCCACGAGGACGACACCGAAGCTCTCGGCTGCGAGCGAGGGCACGCAGAGGACGTCCGCCTCGCCGAGCAGCCGGTCGCGCTCCTCGGCCGGCACACGGCCGTACGCGCGAACGCGCGGCGGCAGTGCCCCGAGCTCGGCCGTGGAGATGCCGACGAGGTCGAGCGTCGGCTCTCCCGAGAGCCGGCTGAACGCCTCCAGCAGCACGGGCAGCCCCTTGCGCGGCTCCGGCCGGCCGACGAACAGGATCCGCGAGCCCTCGCGCCGAGCGCCGAGCCGCGCGAACGCCTCGACGTCGATGCCGTTCGGGATCACGTGGTAGAGGCCTGGCAGCGAGGCCGCCACGTAGCGGGCGGCCGCATGGGAGACCGCGATCCGCTGGCTCAAGCGTGTGACCCAGCGACGCACGAGCGGCCCGAACACCCGGTACCAGCGCCGGCTCGAGCCGACCATGTGGAACGTCCCGACCACAGGCACCCGGGCCGCAAGCAACGCCGTCAGGCAAGCCGCCGGGATCAGCGGCTCGTGCAGGTGCACCAGGTCGTACCCACGCTGCCGCACCAGCGCCGCTGTTCGCGCGACCGCTGCCGGGGAAAGCGCGACGCGCTGTACCGAGCCGTTGTCCGGAATCCCGACCGTTCGGCCGAGCGCGGCCACGCCCGCAGCGTCCGCGGGTGCGTCAGCAGGGGCCAGCACGTCAACCTCGTGACCCAGGGCACGCAGGCCCGCTGCAAGCCCGGCCACATGCGCCTGCACGCCCCCCGGCACACTCCACGAGTAGGGACAAACCAGCGCGACCCGCATCGCTGATCCAGCCTAAACGGGCAGGTCTCGCGCGGCGAAGAAGACGGCCTCGGAGAAGGTCGGGTAGGGCTGGATCGTGTCGCGCAGGACGTCGACCGGCACCTCGGCCCGGATCGCGAGCGTCAGCTGCTGGAGCCACTCGCCGGCCTCGGGGCCGACAGCGACGGCGCCGACGAGCACCCCACGCTCAGCGTCCGCAAAGAGCTTGAGGAACCCGGGCCGCTTCGGCCTCTCGTAGGTCGAGGCGCGCGCCGGCAGGGTCCAGCGCCCGACGACGAGCCCGTCTTCCTGCGTGCACCCGACGGACGCGATCTGCGGATCTGTGAACGTCGTGGCCGGGATGGCGCGATAGTCCGCGCGCGCCGCCCGCCCGGCAACGTCCGCGGCGGCGACCCGCGCCTGGTACTTGCCTACGTGCGTGAACATCGCGACGCCGGTCACGTCGCCGATCGCCCAGACGTCGTCTGCGGCGCGCAGCCGCTCGTCGACCTCGATCCCGCGGCGGGAGAGCTCGAGCCCGAGCTGTTCGAAGCCGAAGCCCTCGACCGACGCGCGTCGCCCGGTCGCGACGAGCAGGCGCTCGCCCTCGACGGTCTCGCCCCCGGCGAGGTGCAGCCGGACACCAGCCTCGGCGCGCTCGATCTCCACGCCGAGACGCAGCTCGACGCCCTCCGCTTCGAACTGCTGCGCAAGCAGCGCGCCCGCCTCGGGGTCGTCACGCTCGAGCAGTCGGTCACCGCGGTTGAGGAGAACGACTCGCGACCCCATGCGCCGAAAGAACTGCGTCAACTCGCAGCCGACCGGCCCGCCGCCCATCACGAGCAGGCTCTCCGGCACGTCACGCCCACCGGTCCCGTCGCGGCTCGTCCAGTAGTCGACGCCGTCGAGACCGGCCACCGGCGGGATCGCCGGATCGGATCCAGTCGCGATCACGAGCTTCTCGTACTCCAGCGAGCGGCCATCGACCTCCACGTTTCCGGGCGACACGACGCGGCCGGTGCCTCGGACGAGCTCGACGTCCCGCTCGGAGAGCCACTCCTCGTGCCCGCTGTCATCGCGTTCCTCGACCACCTGATCGCGCCACCAGAAGACGCGCTCGCGGTCGACCTCGCCGGTCACGGCCTCGGCCGCCCCAGGTGCCCGGCGCGCCGAAGCGACCACCTCCGGGGAGCGCAGCAGCGTCTTCGAGGGCATGCAGGCCCAGTACGTGCACTCGCCCCCGACGAGCTCGCGCTCGACGAGGGTGATCGGCACCTCGGTGTCGAAGCGTCGCAAAGCAGCCACGAACGCCTCGCCCGTCGAGCCGCCGCCCAGGACGACCACCGGCCCCGCCATTCGGCGGAGTCTACGGGCACTCAGCCGCCGATCCTGGGCCTGTGGGCTACGGACCAGAGTCGATCTGGTGAACGCGCAGGCTACGCGCGCTCGGGGTGCGAGGCGTCCGTGAACTCACGGAACTCGGCCGTCAGCAGATAGGCGGTCTGCTCGCCGATGTCGACCGCGTGGTCGCCGAGCCGCTCGAGCGTCCGCGAGACGACGAGCATCCGCAGGGCCCACTCGCGCATCGCGGGGTCGCCGACGACATCGGCGACCCGCTCGACGAAACGGCGGTTCGCGCGGTCGATCAGCTCGTCGAGATCGGGAAGCGTCTCGGCGCCGGCGAGGTCACGGTTCGCGAACGAATCGAGCGCGACGCGGATCATCTCCTCCGCGCGCTCGCCCATCTCCTCCAGGGTGTCGACCAGCTCTGTGTCTGGCTCGGCGTCGGCGACGAGCTTCGTCAGCTTTGCGATCGTGACGCAGTAGTCGGCCATGCGCTCGAGGTGGAGGTTGACGTGCAACATCGCGAGCACGAGCCTCAGGTCGGTCGCCACCGGAGTCTGCCGCGCGAGCAGCGACTGGATCCCCTCCTCGACGCCGAGGTAGATGCGGTCGACGTCGTCGTCGAACGCGATCACCTCGTCGGCGAGCTCGACGTCCCGCTGGCCGAGCGCGTTCAGGGCACCCCGCAAAGCGCGGAGTACGAGGGCCCCCTCCTCTTGGAGCGACGCCTCGAGCTGGTCGAGCTCCTCCTGAAAAGTCGTCCTCAACCGAAGCGCCCAGTGACGTAGTCCTCGGTGCGCTTGTCCGAGGGGTTCGTGAACAGCCTCTCGGTCTCGTCGTACTCGACCAGCACGCCCGAGCGCTGCGAGTCGGTCACCTCGAGGCTGAAGAACGCGGTGCGGTCGGCGACCCGCGCGGCCTGCTGCATGTTGTGGGTGACGATGACCAAGGTGTAGTCGCGCTTCAGGTCGTGCATCAACTCCTCGATCGACGAGGTCGCGATCGGGTCGAGCGCCGAGGCGGGCTCGTCGAGCAAGAGTACCTCGGGCTCGATCGCGATTGCCCGCGCGATGCAGAGCCGCTGCTGCTGGCCGCCCGAAAGCGCGAGGGCGTTCTTCTTCAACCGGTCCTTGACCTCGTCCCAGAGCGCCGCGCCGCGCAGCGCTTTCTCGACCCGCTGGTCGAGGTCGTTCTTCATCCCGAGGATCCGCGGCGCCCAGGCGACGTTGTCGTAGATCGACTTCGGAAACGGGTTCGGCTTCTGGAAGACCATCCCGATCCTGCGCCGTACCTCGACTGGATCGACGTCGTCGCCGTACATGTCGATCTCGTGGTAGAGGACCTTCCCGCCGAGCCTGAAACCGGCGATGTGGTCGTTCATCCGGTTGAGGCAGCGGATGAACGTGGTCTTGCCGCATCCCGAAGGGCCGATCACAGCCGTGATCAGGTTCCCGTAGATCTCGAGCGAGACGTCCTTGATCGCGTCGCTATCGCCGTACGAGACCGAGAGATCACGGATAGCGAAGACCGTCTCTCGCGTCTCGGGCGTCGACCGCTCTCGCTCGGCGAACTCGACCGGCCTCATGACGGGCACGATCGTAACCGTCTCGGGCACTGGCTCCTCCTCTCTCACCGCGCGAGCTTCCGCCTGCTCCGGGCGAGCAGGGCCCTTGCGACCACGCTCGTGACGAGCACGAATGCGATCAGCACGAGCGAGGCGGCCCATGCGCGACGGTGATCGGCGGGGTCTGACGACTCGGACAGCGTGAAGATCGTGACGGGTATGTTCGGCAGCGACTGCCCAGGGTCGGTGGTCACGGTGTTCGCGAAGATCGAGCATGTGAACAGAAGCGGCGCGGTCTCGCCGGCTGCCCGCGCGAGTGCGAGCACGGTCCCGGTGACGATGCCGCCGGCCGAGCTCGGCAGGACGATCCCGAGGATCATCCGCCAGCGGGGGACGCCGAGTGCCAGGGCGCCGTCGCGGAGGCTGCGCGGAACCAGGCGCAGCACCTCCTGCGTCGCCCGGGCAACGAGCGGGAGCATGATCGTCGCCAGCGCGAACGCGCCCGCGTA
>JBARRS010000052.1:0-9184 GCA_049644345.1 Gaiellaceae bacterium | reverse complement strand
GCCAATGTAGTTCGTCTTGGCATTGTCGGCCGCGTAGGCCTCCATGCCGGGCACCGCGGCGCGGACGTTGGCCTGCGCGGCGGAGTTGTTGGCGCGCTTGCGGAAGCTCAGGTAGGACGGGATCGCGATCGCGAGCAGGATGCCCAGGATGATGATCACGACCAAAAGCTCGATCAGCGTGAAGCCTCGCTCGTCTCGGGCAAGACGCTGCCGCATACCGTTCAACATATGAGTTGCTCCCTTCGGTTTTGCAACGGTGGCTTCCCGCAGATATCGGCTTCTCCACGACACAATCGACCCTCGAACGGGTGAGCAACAGAAAAGGGCGCGGTCTCCCGCGCCCTTTCTTGAACTCGAGACCGAGTCGGTCTGCTAGCAGCCGCCGGCGATGATGTCGCCCGACGGGCCCGTCTTGTGGTAAAGGACGCCGACCGGCTTCGTGTTCTGGATGCAGTAGAGCGTCCCGTTCGCCACGTGGACCGAGATGTTCTTGATCCCCGCGTCGTAGGACAGCTGGAGCTTCGTCAGGTGAGCGCCAATGTAGTTCGTCTTGGCATTGTCGGCCGCGTAGGCCTCCATGCCGGGCACCGCGGCGCGGACGTTGGCCTGCGCGGCGGAGTTGTTGGCGCGCTTGCGGAAGCTCAGGTAGGACGGGATCGCAATCGCGAGCAGGATCCCGAGAATGATGATCACGACCAGGAGCTCGATGAGGGTGAAGCCCTCCTCGCGCCTGATCCGATCCTGAATACGTGCGAGCATGCGTGATCCTCCTTGGGGGGGAAGCGTCGTGGCTCCCCCCGTCTATCGGCCGCGGCCGTCGGCGAGGCGGCCCCTAAATCGGGTGATTCGGGTCCGATGCATCTCCCTGAGAGAGCGGGGTTAAGGAAGCCGCACGCCCTGCCGATAGCTCGCTCGAGGGAGCCATGCCGGAGACCTTGCTTTCGATCGACACCCTGCTCGAGCAGATGGTCGCGCAGAACGCGTCCGACCTTCACGTCACCGTCGGCTCGAAGCCCGCGATTCGCGTCCGCGGCGAGCTCGTCCGTCTCGACGGCGAGCCGCAGCTGACGGCGGACGATACGCAGCAGCTCCTGTACCGGATCCTGTCGACCGAGCAGCAGAAGCAGCTCGAGATCCACCGGAACATCGACCTGGCGCACTCGCTGCCGGGCGTCGCGCGCTTCCGCGTCAACGTCTTCTTCCAGCGCGAGACGCTCGGCGCCGCCTTCCGGTTGATCCCGAACGAGATCAAGACGCTGGAAGAGCTCGGGATCCCCTCGAGCCTTCACCACCTCACCGACAAGCCGCGCGGACTGGTTCTCATCACGGGGCCCACCGGCTCCGGCAAATCGACGACGCTCGCGGCGCTGATCGACGAGATCAACCGTAAGCGGTCCGACCACATCCTCACGATCGAAGATCCGATCGAGTTCGTGCACCGGCACAAACGCTGCATCGTCAACCAGCGCGAGATCGGCCCCGACGCGACTACGTTCGCGGACGCGCTGCGGGCGGCGCTGCGCGAGGACCCCGACGTGATCCTACTCGGCGAGATGCGCGACCTCGAGACGATCGCGACGGCGATCACCGCGGCCGAGACCGGCCACCTCGTCTTCGCGACGCTGCATACGCAGAGCGCGCCGAGCACCGTCGACCGGATCATCGACGCGTTCGAGGCCGGACAGCAGGAGCAGATCCGCGTGCAGCTCGCCGCGACGCTCGAAGGCATCATCACGCAGGCGCTGCTCCCCACCGCCGACGGCGCCGGCCGCGTTGCTGCGCTCGAGATCCTCTATCCCGACGACGCCGTCCGGAACCTGGTCCGCCAGGGCAAGGTCGAGCAGATCTACTCGGTGATGCAGACCAACACCGGTCGCGGCATGCAGACGATGGAGCAGTCGCTCGCCGACTTGACGCTGCGCGGCGTGATCACGGTGGACGTCGCGCTTTCCCGGTCGAGCCGTCCCGAGCAGCTACTCGGACTCCTCGAGCGCGCGGGGTTCGACACCGGTACCGCCGGCGCGACCTCCGAAGAGGCGCCCCTCGGCGCAGGCCTACGGGTGGCTGGGAGCTGACGATGGACTGGAACAAGGAGATCAGCCTGTCCGACCTCTTCAAGCGGAAGGGCGCGCCGGAGGAGGAGCTGCAGGGCGCGGAGCGCGCGGAGGTTGAGGCGGACCCTCAGGAGACGCCGACGCTCGTCGAGCTTCCGGTCGCCGAAGGCATCGCCGAGCCCGTTCAGAAGGAATCGCTCCTGAAGAAGGAGATTTCGTTCCGCCGCAAGCCGAAGCAGCCGAAGCCGCCCAAGCAGCGGAAGGAGAAGGCGCCGAAGCCGCCCGGCGAGAAGAAGTCGTTCCTGAAGCGCAAGCCGAAGGACGCGACGGACGGGGCTGCGCCCGCCGAGCCGAAGGCAAAGAAGCCGAAGGCAAAGAAGCCGAAGGGCGAGCGCGGGCGCAGAAGCCTTGGCCAGAGGCGTCAGAAGCGTCTCGTCGGTCTCAAGATCGGCGGCTCGCAGCTCGCGGCCGCGCGCGTCGCGAACAACGGCGCGCCCGAGGTCCTCCAGCTCGCGCGCGAGGACCTCGAGCCGGGGATCGTCGTCGCCGGTGAGCTGCGCGAGCCGGAGCTCTTGGCCGAGTCGCTCCGCGCGTTCTTCAAGCGGAATCGGCTGCCGAAGACCGGCGTGCGACTCGGGATCGCCAACAACCGGATCGGCGTCCGCATCTTCGAGATCGGCGGAGTGGACGACCCGCGCCAGCTCGAGAACGCGATTCGCTTTCGGGCGCAGGAGGCGCTCCCGATCCCGATCGAGGAGGCAGTGCTCGACTACCACGTCCTCGAGGAGAAGCTGAACGAAGAGGGCATGCCGACGCGGCGCATCCTGCTCGTCGTCGCCTACCGTGAGCTGGTCGACCGCTACGTCACCGCGTGCAAGAAGGCGGGCGTGAAGCTCGTCGGGATCGACCTCGAGGCGTTTGCGCTCCTGCGCGCTCTCTCGGCCCCGCCTTCGGACGGGCAGGCCTCGCCGGACGCCGCTATCGTCGTGGTCGGGGTCGGCCACGACCGAACGACCTTCGCGGTCTCGGACGGGCGCGTCTGCGAGTTCACGCGCGTGCTCGACTGGGGCGGCCAGTCCATCAACGTGGCGCTCGCGCGCGCGCTGGACATCACGCCCTCCGAGGCCGAGCCGATCAAGCGGGCGCTGTCGCTCACGCCGCACGCGAACCCGGTGGAAGGATTGACGGAGGAGCAGGACGCCACCGCACGCGAAGCCGTCCGACGTCAGCTGCAGACCTTCGCGCGAGAGCTCGTTTCCTCGCTCCAGTTCTACCAGAACCAGCCCGGCTCCCTGGGCATCGGCGAGATCGTCGTGACGGGCGGGACCGCCCAGCTCGACGGGCTTGCCGAGGAGCTCCAGCGGCTGATCGGCGTTCGGGTCCGCGTCGGCGATCCGTTGGCGCGCGTGAAGGTCGGCAAGAAGCTTCGCGAGCTTTCACAGATCGGCTCGCTCTCGTCGGCGATCGGTCTCGGGATCGAGGATTGATCTAGATG
The DNA here is from genome assembly GCA_049644345.1 of Gaiellaceae bacterium. Classification (GTDB taxonomy): domain Bacteria; phylum Actinomycetota; class Thermoleophilia; order Gaiellales; family Gaiellaceae; genus JBARRS01. The sequence goes on along the minus strand of JBARRS010000052.1, from coordinate 5,635 downwards.
CGAGCGATCAACCTTCTTCCTCGCGACGATGCGAGGCGCGCTCGCAGGGGCCCGCCGCCCGTCGTTCTCCTCGCGGGCGTCCTCGGCGGTGTCCTCGTGCTCGCGGTGCTCGCCGGCGTCTTCATGCTCGAGAGCGGCAAGGTCGCAGGCAAGCGGCAGGAGCTCCAGCAGAAGCAGACAGAGCTGAACGCGATCCCCACGCCGCCGCCGGCGGCGACGCAAACGCAGGACGCGCTTGCCAAGGACAAGCTCGCACGGATCCGCGCGTTGAATCTCGCGCTGTCGCGCCGCGTCGCCTGGGACCGGGTCTTGCGCGAGATCGCAGTCGTCCTCCCCAATGACGTCTGGCTGAACAAGCTGTCGGCGAAGGCGCCCGTCTCACCTGCGTCTGTGCCGTCGACAGCCTCCCCGGCAAGCGGGCCGATTCCCGTGGCAAACCAGGTCGCGATCCAGGGTTACACCTACTCGCAGGCCGCGGTCGCCCGCTTCCTCGCCCGGCTCTCGGTCCTACCCGACCTCGCAAACGTCCAGCTCCAGCAGAGTGGACTTCCCACCGGCCAGCGGCCGGGGCCGACGGTCTACGCGTTCATCATCAACGCAAACGTCAGCACGCCCAGCGGGAGCGGCTCGTGAAACGGAACAAGATCCCGCAGTCCGCGCAGATCGCGATCGTCGTCGTCGTGCTGCTGTTCGTCGCGGTCGCCGGGTACTTCGTGCTGATCCGGCCCCAGCGCTCGAAGGCGGCCGAGCTCACGACTCAGATCGCCTCCACTGAGCAGCAGATCCAGGAGGCGCGGGTAGCCGACCTGAGGTTCAAGCACACCCCGAAGGTGCGGGTGGCCGACCTCTTCCGGCTTACGAAGGCGATGCCCGACCAGGCCGACGAGCCGGGAATCATCCTCCAGATCAACGAGATCGCGCGCGCCACGGGGATCACCTTCGACTCGATCTCACCCCAGGCCGCGACCGTCGTCTCCGGCTACCAGGCGATTCCGATCACTCTCGTGTTCCAGGGCAGCTTCTATGACCTGTCGGACTTCCTCTTCCGGCTCCGGAAGCTCGTCGACGTGAACCGCGGCGAGCTCGATTCGACCGGCCGCCTGTTCGCGGTCGACACGGTCAACTTCGATGAGGGTGATCGCTCCTTCCCGCAGATCAAGGCCACGCTGACGGTCGACGCGTTCGTCTTCGGCGCCTCGACTCTCGCCGGTTCCGCGGCCGAGCCGGCGGCTGCAAGCACGCCTTCGACGGCGAGCCCGACGACGCCGACCTCGTCCACGACTCCGAGCACGGGGACGGCGTCTACTCCGACCACGACCACGACCGCCCCCACCACGACCACGAGCCCGCCTCCCGCCGGCGGTGCCGCGGCCGCAGGAGTGACTCACTGATGGCCAAGAAGCCCGATCTGAAGGCGAAAGAGAAGCGCCAGAAGATCATCGCCGCCGTCGGCGGCGTGATCCTGCTCGGTGTGCTCGGCTTCCAGCTGCCGCGGACACTCAAGTTGATGCAAGGAGGCTCGACGGGCGCGTCTTCGACTCCGACCACGGTCGCTCAGTCCGGCGGCACGTCGCTCGCGCCGCCTTCGCTCGGGGGATCGGTCTCAGCCGGCGTAACGACGCGTTCATCCGGCGCCGTCAGCGATCCCAACGCAAAGGCGGTTCCGTCCTCCGGGCAGCTCGTGCGCTTCGGCGCGCCGCGGTTCACGGGTCACGATCCGTTCGTCCAGCAGGTCAACCAAGGACAAGGCACCGGCTCGGGCTCGGGAACCGGGTCGGGCTCGGGAACCTCGGGTTCGGGTACGAGCACCTCCGGCTCCGTCCTCCCGTCGCCGCCGGCGTCGGGAAGCGGCACGACCAGCGGTTCGAGCAATGCTCACCTGACCGTTGCGACGATCTCCGTCGACGGCGTCGCCGAGAAGGTGCGCCGCAGGAGCACGTTCCCGAAGGCCGACCCCGTGTTCCAGCTCGTCTCGTTAAGCGCGACGAGCGCGCGGATCGCGATCGCCGGAGGCTCTTACTCGACCGGCCAGCAGACGGTCACGCTGGTGAAAGGCACCCAGCTGACCCTGATGAACACGGCGAACGGCCGTCAGTACGTCCTTCGCCTGCTCGCGGCCGAATAGCCGGCGCCTTCACTCTCGGACACCGAACGCGGGCTGCGGCCCGCTTCCGCCGTCAGCTCGTCGGGCAGGACCCGTACGGCTGCCCGGTCGAGCAGTCGAACGTGGAAGTCGCGCGCGCAAGCACCTTGCCGAGATTGTTCCCGTCCCGCACCACGACAGTCACGAGCTTCGCGGTGCGGCTCACCCCCGTGTTCGGAGTGGTGTTGTACGACGTCGGGTTGATGGTGACGATGTACGAGTCGACCCGATAGTTGTGGCGGTCGGGCGAGGCGGGATTCGTCGCCGCCGTCACGTTACGGCTCGGAACACATTGGAGCGGCAGAGGCGTGGTGCAAGCCTGGGTCACCTCGCTCGAGGTCGAGTTCGGGCACGAGCCGCCGAGCGCCGAGTCGCACTTGTACGTGTTGTCGACCGTGCCCAGCGTGGTTCCGTCGAGCGCGATCTGGTCGTACGTGATCTTGCGGTAGAGCTCGATCTGCTGGTCGGCGAGCGCTGAGGCCGTCGAGAGCTGGCTCGCCCGCCGTAGCGAGACGATCCCGGCATTGAACACGCCGACGATGGCGAGGATCCCGATGTTCAGGATCGTCATCGCCATCAGCAGCTCGATCAGGCCAAAACCCGCCTCGGTCCGCAGTTTGCGCAGGCGCAAGCGCACGAGAGGGATATCGGCAGGCTGCCCCGATCCCTCAAGAGGGTGCATCCCTCTGCCGATGAGGGTTCTGTATGGCGGCGTACGCTTACAGCGCGATCAGCGCCGAGGGCCTCGAGTTCCAGGGCGAGGTCCACGCTCCTGATCTCGACGCGGCACGCGAGCAGCTCCGGATCCGCGGTCTGCTCGCCGAGCACGTCGAGGAGCTGCCGGCGAGCGGCGAGGACACGGTCCGGACCGCGTTCAAGAGGGTCAAGCCGAAGACGCTCCAGGTCTTCTCGCGCCAGTTCGCCACCATGATCGAGGCCGGGCTTAACGTTGTCAGCGCGCTCGTCATCCTCGAGGAGCAGACCGACGACGTCTACTTCGCGTCGATCGTGCGCGAGCTCCGAGCCGACGTCGAGGGTGGCCTCCTGCTCTCCCAGGCTATGGCGCGCCACCCGAAGATCTTCAGCCGGCTCTACGTCTCGATGGTCGAGGCGGGCGAGGCAGCCGGGATCCTCGACCAGGTGCTCGACCGCGTCGCGTTCCAAATCGAGAAGGACACGCAGATCAAGCGGCGCGTGAAGAGCGCGATGATGTACCCGATGATGGTCCTGTCGTTCGCGACCCTCGTCCTGACCGGCCTGCTGATGTTCCTCGTGCCGGTCTTCGTGAAGATCTTCGGCCAGCTCGGCGGCAAGCTGCCGACGCTGACGCAGTACGTCGTCAGCGCCTCGAACGTGCTCCGGAGCGACTGGTACATCATCTTCCCGGTCGTCTTCGCGACGATCTTCGGGATCCGCCGGTTCAAGCGGACGGACCAGGGGCGCCAGCTCTGGGACCGGCTGAAGCTCCGGATCCCGATGAAGATCGGCGACGTCGTCCTCAAGGTGACGATGGCGCGCTTCTCACGGACGCTCTCGACCCTCGTCGCGGCCGGCGTCGACATCATCAAATCACTCGAGATCACCGGCCAGACCGCGGGCAACTGGGTCGTCGAGCAGGCGCTCGCGGACGTGCGCGCGCGCGTTCACCAGGGCGTGCCGATCGCCCAGCCGCTGATCGAGAACCCCGTCTTCCCGCCGATGGTCAGCCAGATGGTCAAGATCGGCGAGGAGACCGGAGAGCTCGAGAAGATGCTGAGCAAGATCGCAGACTTCTACGAAGACGAGGTCGACGCGGCGATCTCCACGCTGACCTCGATCATCGAGCCCGTGATGATGATCCTCGTCGGCATGATGGTCGGCGTGATCGTGATCTCGATGTACCTGCCGATGTTCCGCATGCTCTCGCTCGTCAAGTAGCGCCCCCCTCGCGGCCTATCCTTCGTCGGGAGATGACTCACCGGCTCCTCGGAGCGCTCTTCAGCGCCGCTGCAGTTGCGGTTGTGACGGGCGTTGTCTTCGCGCTGAAACCGGTGGCGCCGGTGCTCAGCCTCGGTGTGCTCTACCTCTTCGCCGTCCTGCCGGTCGCGATCGCCTGGGGGCTCGCGTACGCGTTGCCGGTCTCGATCGCGAGCCTGCTCGCCTTCAACTTCTTCTTCCTGCCGCCGCTGCACACTTTCAGGCTCCGCGACTCGGAGAACTGGGTCGCGCTCGCCGTCTACCTCGTCACTGCCGTTGTCGCGAGCGAGCTGGCCGCGCGGGCGCGGCGCCGAACTGCGGACGCCGAGCAGCGAGAGCGCGAGGCAACCCTGCTCGCGGAGTCCGCCGCCGGTCTGCTCGAGAGCGGCGACGTCCGCGGTCAGCTGCGCGCGATCGCCGAGCGTGCTGCGCGCGCTCTCGGCGGCGTCCGCGGCTGGATCGAGCTCGATTCGCTCCGCCGGCCGGACCCTGGAGAGTCCGCCCACGACCTAGACGCCGGCGGCCGGCACGTCGGGCGTCTGTTCGTTCGGCCGGCGATCCAGCCGCCGGGTGACGTCGAGGCCCGCGTCCTGCCGGCGCTCGCCTCGCTCCTCGCCGGCGCCCGCGACCGAGAGCGACTCGGACGGACGGCGGTCGAGGCCGAGACCCTGCGCCGAAGCGACGCTGCGAAGACCGCGCTCCTCCGTGCCGCGAGCCACGACCTCCGCTCGCCGTTGACTGCGATCCGCGTCGCGAGCGAAGGCCTCGAGAGCGCGTCGCTCGCGCTGAGCGCCGACGACCGCTCCGAGCTGCTGGCGACGATCAGGCTCGAGACGAAGCGCCTCGACCGCCTCGTTCGGAACCTGCTCGACCTCTCACGGCTCGAGGTCGGAGCTGCAGAGCCGAGCCCGGTCCTCTGGACCGCGGACGGCCTCGTCGCGAGGGCACTGGAGGAGCTCGGCGTGGACTCCGAGCGCGTCCGCGTCTCACTTCCTGAAGACCTGCCGCCGGTCCGCACCGACCCGGCTCAGATCGAGCGCGTGCTCGTCAACCTGCTGGAGAACGCGCTCAAGTTCTCGCCCGACGGCGAAGAGGTCGATCTCCACGTAGCCCGGGAGGACGGAGAGGTCGTCTTCCACGTCGCCGACGGCGGCGAAGGCGTTGCGAGCCGAGATCTCGAGCGCGTCTTCGAGCCGTTCGAGACCGGCCCGACCCCGCGCCGCGGAACCGGGCTCGGGCTCGCGATCGCGCGGGGCTTCGCACAGGCGAACGGCGGCAGGGTCTGGGCGGAGTCGCCGCCGACCGGTGGGGCCCGCTTCTCGCTCGCGCTCCCGGCGGAGGACCGGATCGAGGTCGGCGCATGAGCGGCCCGCGGGTTCTCGTCGTTGACGACGAGCCCCAGATCCTGCGAGCACTGAAGACGAACCTCCGCGGCGCGGGGTATGAGGTCGACACGGCAGCCACGGCGGAGGAGGCGTTGGCCGTGGCGGCGATCAGGCCCCCCGAGGCCGTCATCCTCGACCTCGTCCTCCCGGA
>JBARRS010000051.1:0-4638 GCA_049644345.1 Gaiellaceae bacterium | reverse complement strand
GGCTCCGCCGCCGGATGCACGGCGACGGGAAGCCCGTGCTCGAGCGCGAGGCGGCCGTGGCCCGAGACGTGGTCCGCATGCGTGTGCGTCTCGAGCACCCGGGTGAGCCTGACCCCGCGCCGCTCCGCCTCCTCGAGGAACTGCTCGATCGCGTAGACGGGATCCACGATCACCGCTTCTCCCGCCGCCTCGTCGCCGATCAGGTACGACGCGCAGCCGAGGTCATCGTCCACGAACTGTCGAAGGATCACGCCGCGACCGACGGTAACACCGGCCCCCGCTAGCTTTCTTGAAGTGACGATGCCGCTCGCGGTCGATATCGCCGGCAGCCTCGCGGACGCGCTCTCGTTCGCCTTCGGGATGTTCTGGGAGATCCTGTGGGCGCTCATCCTCGGCTTCACGCTCTCGGGGGTCGTGCAGGCGGCCGTGTCGAAGAGCGAGATGCGGCGCCTCCTCCCGGACGACTCGCCGCGGTCGCTCGCGATCGCCTCCGGCCTGGGCGCCGCGTCGTCGTCGTGCTCCTATGCGGCGGTCGCTCTCGCGCGATCGCTCTTCCGGAAGGGCGCCGACTTCACCGCCTCGATGGCGTTCGAGTTCGCCTCGACGAACCTCGTGATCGAGCTCGGAATCATCATGGCGCTGCTGCTCGGCTGGCAGTTCACGCTTGGCGAGTTCGTCGGCGGACCCTTGATGATCGTGTTGCTCGCGCTCGTGTTTCGGGTCTTCCTGAAGCGACAGCTCGTCGAGGAAGCCCGCGCCCAGGCAGACCGCGGTCTCGTCGGCAGGATGGAAGGTCACGCCGAGATGGACATGTCCGTCCACCGCGGGGGAGCTTGGTGGCAGCGGCTCCGCACGCCGGAGGGCTTCACGGCGACCGCGAACTACTTCGTCATGGACTGGGCCGCGATCTGGATCGACATCGTCGGAGGCCTCCTGATCGCCGGCGCGCTCGCCGCCTGGGTGCCCGAGCACTTCTGGCGCTCGCTCTTCCTCGAGGGCCACCCGACGTTGGCCAAGTTCTGGGGCCCGGTGATCGGCCCCGTCGTCGCGATCCTCTCGTTCGTCTGCTCGATCGGAAACGTGCCCCTCGCCGCTGTGCTCTGGAACGGCGGGATCAGCTTCGGCGGGGTGCTCGCGTTCATCTTCGCCGACCTGATCGTGCTGCCGATCCTGGACATCTACCGCAGGTACTACGGCTGGCGAATGGCCGGCTTCCTGCTCGCGAGCTTCTACGCCACGATGGTCGCGGCCGGGCTGATCGTCGAGTTCTTGTTCCAGGGCCTAGGGCTCGTCCGCACCGAGCGCAATGCGAAGATCGTCGAGGCGAGCGTGCACTGGAACTACACGACGGTGCTCAACATCGTCTTCCTGCTCCTCGCCGCGGCCCTCGTCTGGCGGTTCGTGCAGAGAGGCGGAGTCCCGATGCTGCGGATGATGAACGCCCCGCTCGATGAGGAGCACGTCGCGCACGAGCATCACTGAGGGGCACGCTCGCCTCCGAGCAGCCAGCGGCGCAGCCCGAAGAAGCCGACCACGCCGAACGTGAGCAGGCCGGCGGCGATCCCCGCCACGATCGCGATCGTCGTCCGCGAGCCGCCGCCGCTGCCGCCCGTGTCCGCCCTCAGCGAACGACCGTTGGCCGTGGCGACCGCGCGCACCGCCCCTACCGTCGCGTGGCCGAGTTGCTCGGCTGCGGTCGTTCTGGGCGCCGGAATCCGTTTCAGCGCCTGCCGCGCCTTCGAGGTTGCACCTGGGCCGAAGACGCCAAAACCGGCCGGCATCGTCACGATCAGCGTGCCGGGGTACCGCGCGAAAGAGCGCAGCTCTTGACCGAGAAACCTCGCGTAGGCCTGCGGTCTGCCGTACAGGCCTGGAATGAGCCCGAGGTCGCTTGACGTCGCAATGACTGCGATCTTCACGGCGAAATGCTTCCTCTGGGCGTCTTTTGCAAGGGCTTCGAGCTGGCGGCCCGAGGGTGTCTGGGCCGGACGAATGCTCGCCGTAAGGAAGACGTTGTCGATCAAGAGGTAGTCGCTCGCAGGGTCGCCGTTGGCGCGCGCTGCGCTCGCCGCCACGGAAGCGGTCAGGGCGACGATGACGCAGGCGCGCGCAAGCCTCGTCACACCACGTCCCGCAACAGGAGCAACACGATGATCCATGCTGCCACGCCGGCGGCGAGGGCGGCGAGCGAGACGGCGAATCGAAACCGGACGCCGCTCATCCGGTCGCGTGGTCGACGATCAGCACTGTGAACGGGCGGCCGCCCCGCGGCGTGACCTGGAACGAGATCCCCCAATGGCCGACCATGACGAGGGCCGGTGTCGAGGAGCGGCTGTACACGCCGGGGCTCGTCTCGGTCAGGTGGTAGGCCTGCTGACCCATCTCCATGTCGAGCATCGCGAAGTTCGTGGTCACGTCGGCGCCGCGAACGGGCTTCCCACCACGTGTGATCTTGATCCCGAAGTCGTTAGGCACGGCGGCTTTGTTCGGGTCGACGAGAACCTCGAGCCGGTAGCCGTTCTGGTCGACGACCTGCACGACCTTCCCGGGCCCGACGTGCGCGCTCGCGTGCCCGACGGAGGCGAGCGCCTTCGACGGCGGCGCCAGGCTCGAGAGCACGGCGGCGGCGCAGACAGCGCCTGCGATCAGCACCGTTTCGCCCGAGATCAGGCGGCGGAGCAGAATCGCTGCGGGCGGTCCGAGCGCCGGACGCTGGCGTGAGGCGACAAGGTGCGGCTTCGTCCGCAGCAGGTTGACCGACGCGAGCATGAGCGCCGCGGCGAGCAGCCCGACCTTGACCACGATCGCCTTGCCGTAGGAGGTCTGCCAGAGCGACGCAAGCGTCGGCAGGTGAATGACCGAAGCGCCGATTCCGGAGCCGAGGAGTGCGAGCACCGAGACGAACGCGACGTTCGAGAAACGGGGCACGCACACGACGAGACCGGCGACGCGCCTGGCGGAAGGGAGGCTCCGCCACAACACGAGCAATCCGATCAGCCCACCGATCCAGACGGCACCGGCGACCAGGTGCAACCAGTCGAACGCGATCGAGAGCCCGCGTGGAGAGGTCTGGGCCGCGTGTCCGGCGAGCCCCGGTACGAGCAAGACGGCACCGGCAGCGGCGAGCGCTCCTCCGAGCGCGAGCAGCGCCCCGATCGAACGCTCTCGCCGATCGGGTCGGTCGAGCCAGATCGCGATCCCTCCGGCGAAGACAAAGAGGGCGAAGACGATCCAGAGGTCGACCCAGCCGCGTCCGAAGGCCGACACCCGGACCAGGGGGATCAGCGCGCCGAAGCTCCAGAACGAGCGCAGCGCGAACTCCGCCGTCGCGAGCATGAAGTAGACTGGGATCGCAACGAGTGCCAGCACAGAGGCGATTCCGAAGGCGATCGTGACCGCACGGAGGCGCGTTCCGGCGACCCGCGCGACCAGCGGCCGCGCGATCAGGATCCGCAGGACGAACAGGCCGATCGCGGCCATGGCCGTCAGGAACGCCGCCCAGCGGGCGGTCACGAGCTTCGGCGTCGCGGCCGACTCCGAGATCGACGGGATCACAAACTGCGGGGCCGGCCCCGCGTTCGGCCCGACGGCGAAGGTGAACGCGCCCCGAACGGGGTGGCCGTCGACCGAGATCACGCGCCAGTAGACGAGGTACCAGCCTTCGGGGAGCCGGCGAAGCGGCACGACGAGGGTGTCGGGATTCGCGGACGAGCGCCCCGGCGCGCCCGTCGTCTCCCGGACGCCGCCCGCATCGGTGACGGAGACGACGGCGAAGCGCGGCTCCACCGCCTCGCTGTAGGTAAGCGTGACCTGGGTGGGCGGAGTGTTGACGACGCGACTCGCGACGGGAGTTGTGCGCAACAGGGCTGCGTGCGCCCAGGCCGACGCCGGCAGCGCGAGCGCTGCGGCGAGACCGACGAGCGCGACGCAGCCCCGAGCGCGCGAAGTCACGCCAGAGGTCGTCCTTGACGGCGTGCCGCCAGCGCCACGATTGCGAGCACGACGGCGACCGCACCGACCGCCAGTGCGATGATCGAGAGCGTCGACGTCCCGCCCCCGCCGAGCGACGACTTGGTCTCGATCGTCGCGGCCGGGGTGTCAGACGACTCCGGTCCCGCCCAGTCCACGAGCGAGCCGTCGGCGTAGGTCTGCTGGACGCCGAACTTGTACGTCTTGCTCGAGCTCGGAACCGCGAGGAACGAGAAGGACGCGTCTTCCCCCGTCGGCACGTTGCCGCCGCTCCAGGTCACCTTCTGGATCACGGCGTTGTTGCCCGAACCCTTCTGCTGGAGCGTGCGCTTCCAGCCGGGCGATGGCACGAAGGAGTCGATCGAGAAGCCCGAGGGAAGGGTCAGCACTACCTTCGACGTCGCGCCCGCCTTCTCGGTCGGAACGGCCAGGTTGAACAATTGGAGCTGCTTGGCCTCCGCCACCGGAGGGCTGACGCGGGCGTGCGCCAACGCGGACGCGGGGACGATCAGGGCGACGGCCACGGCGGCCGCCGCAACGATGCGGTACATCGAATTCTTCTCCTTTCGCCTTTGCTCGAGGCGCGGCGCCGCCGCGCCCTGGTCAGCAGGCGAAGAGCGGAGGCGCGCGGGCGCCGAGGGAGCCGGCGAGGTGGAAAGAGCGGACGGC
>JBARRS010000050.1:0-12091 GCA_049644345.1 Gaiellaceae bacterium | reverse complement strand
CGTCTCCATGCCCGCAGACTTAGCATCGCGTCCGTGCATGAGCTGCGCCCCGGCGTCTGGCATTGGCAATCGCCGCATCCCGACTGGAACGACGAGCAGTGGTGGCCCGAGCTCGTCTCCTCGTACGCGATCGAGCTCGGCGATGACTTTCTCTTGTTCGACCCGCTCTCCGTTCCCGACGAGCTGCGCGAGCGCACGACCGCCGTCGTCCTGACCGCGCCGTACCACGAGCGCGACGCCCACCGGCTCGGCCTCGCGGTGCACACGCCGCCCGCAGACACCTGGCAGGACTGGGTCGAGAAGTTCGACGTCGATCCCGACCGCGTGCGCGGCATGGAAAGTGATGACCTCGCTTGGCTGCGCGCGGGCAAAGGCGAAGGACACTTCCACGGTCCCGGACCGTGGCCGTTCGGGATCACCGCGTACGCGGGCCGCGAGGACAACGATCTCATCCTCTGGCTGCCGTCGATCAACGCGATTGTCACCGGCGACTCGCTCTCCGACTTCGGCGATGGACTGGACATCCAGCTCGGCGGTCGCAAGCACGTGACACGTGACGATGTCGTCCAACGGCTCCGTCCGCTGCTCGACCTGCCGGTCGAGCTCGTGCTGCCCGCGCACGGCGAGCCGACGGAGCGCGCGGCGCTCGAGCGCGTGCTTTCCTGAGCGGCGCCGGCGAGACTTTTGCGGGCCACTTCTGCAGCTCAGGCGACTCGCGTGGGCGAGCGCGCTCTTGCCAGACCACCTACACCAGGCTCAACGGCGGAGCGGCGACGACATGGTTTGCGCAATGTCTGGTTTCGCCCATCACCGATTTACGTCCGGCTCCGGCTGCGTCGGGGCCGAAGCGATCACGTCCTGAGCGGAAGCGGTCAGGCGGTCGACGAGGCTGTCGACGAGCTCGCTCTTCTGCATCACGTCGTCGGCGCCCGCCTCCTTCGCCGCTCGATGGAGCGCCGGCGCCTCGTCGCCGGTGAGCGCGATCAGGCAGATGTGCGGATGGTCGATCCGTAGCCGCGCAACCGCCGTGACGCCGTCCAGGAGCGGCATGTGCAGGTCGATCACCGCGGCGTCGGGCGCGAGCTCGTCGGCCAGCTCGATCGCCTCGAGACCGTCCTTCGCGGCGCCCACGACAGTCAGCTCGGGCTGCTGCTCGATCAGTTCGCGGAGCGAATCGAGATACCGCTCGTCGTCGTCGGCGAGCAGGACCCGTATCCCGAACTGCTCCCGGTCGTCCACTGTGTTCAAAGCTACCGTTTGGGGCCTATATGGCCGTACTGACACGGGCGAAACCTGTCGCCGTCATCGGCGCGAGCCTCGATCTTGGCGCAGGCCGCCGCGGCGTGGACATGGGCCCCTCGGCGATTCGCTATGCAGGGCTGGCGCAGCGGCTTGGGCAGCTCGGCCTTCCGGTCGAGGACCGGGGAAACGTTGAGGGTGCGGTGGCGGAGGCGACGGAGGTCGGGAGCGAGCGCGTGCGTTTCCTGCCGCAGATCAAAGCCGTCTGCGAGCGGGTCGCCGCGCTCGTCACGCAGTCGGTCGAGCGCGATCTCTTCCCGCTCGTTCTCGGAGGCGACCATTCGGTAGCGCTAGGAACGCTCGGCGGTCTTGCGAAGGCCGAGGGACCGGGGGGCGTGATCTGGATCGACGCGCACGCCGACGTCAACCGCCCGGAGACCTCGCCGACCGGAAACGTGCACGGGATGCCCCTGGCGGCAGCGCTGGGCCTCGCCGGTCCCGAGTTCGAGAGCGACGCGTGGACGTTGCCGGCCGTCGCGCCCGACCGGGTCGCGCTCGTCGGCATTCGTACGCTCGATCCGGCCGAAGCGGCGCTGCTGGGCGAGCTCGACATGCGCGTCTACACGATGAGTGACGTGGACAAGCTCGGCGTCGAGCGGGCGATCCGTGAGTCGCTTGCCCACGTCGCGGGCCCCGGCTTCGTCCACCTCAGCCTCGATATGGACGCGCTCGATCCCGAGATTGCGCCGGGAGTTGGAACGCCGGTGCGCGGGGGCCTTTCGTACCGCGAAGCGCACCTGGCGATGGAGCTCGTCGCCGAGTCGGGCCTGGTCGGCTCGATGGACGTCGTCGAGGTGAATCCGGTCCTCGACCGCGCGAACGAGACGGCGAAGCTCGCCGTCGAGCTCGTCGCGAGCGCGCTCGGCGCGCGGATCCTCTAGGAGAGATTGGCGAAACGCTGTAAGCGTGTAGCCATACGGCTTCGTCGGTTGCTGATCGGCATCGGTACCTCACGTGCCGCGACCGCCTCCACACCCTTGTCTGACGTGAACCAGCCGCGCTGCTTCATCTCAGAGCGCAGCTGTTCCAGGGTCCAAATGCCAGGACGCTCGCGGACTATCAAACGGATGGCGGCGCGGCCGCGTGGCGCATCGGCCACGACGATAGCTGGTCGTTCAGTCTCATTCTCGTGGTGGCCGTTCGTGGCCTCGCGCACGGCGCGGCCAGTCGCGTTCGACAAGAGCGCGATCAAGTCCGAGAGTCCTGGAACAGGAGGTGAAGGAGTGGACGGACTCACGACGCTAGAGCAGGAGGCCGAGGCGGCAGAGAGACGCGCTGCCGCCTTGAAGAAGCTTGTCGAGGTCGCTCACGACCTGGGTGAAGATGATTCCACCAAGCATAGGTCCCTGGTCGGACCGCATACCCCCAAGAGTTGGTGGTTGGGGGCTACAAGAGCTGAGGGCGCTGGGGTAAACCCCTCGCAGAACTGCGCGAGCACGAAGCGTTCCACTCGCCGCATAGACTGCGGCAGACGTGACAGCCAGCGAAGACATAGCGTCCGTTGCTGGCCAGCTGGCCGATCTCACTCGGACAGTGGAGGAGATGGCGAGCCAGCTCAAGACGCTCCGCGCGGGCGCTGAAAGTCAGCAAGAGCGCTCCAACACCCAGCAAGGGCGCATTGACCGAGCGGCGCGAGAGCTAGTCGAGGTCGGTGACCGTCTGCAAGCTGCGGCGAACGCGCTCCGAGCATCAATCTGATTCACCCGTACAGGAAGGGCTTCGACAAAAGGAGCAGCGGGCAGCGTTTCGCCAATCGTTTCGCCAAGCCCTCCTAGAGGAAGCGGGAGACGGCGTCCGCCGTCTCCGCATACGCATCCCAGTAGACGACATGGCCGCCGGGAACCGGGAGGATCTCGACGCCGACCGGTCTGTACTCGTCCAACTGCTCCTCACGGACGAGCCCGAAGTCCGGCGCGTAGACGAGCAGCGCCGCCACACCGAGCCGGTCGGGCGGGGGCGGGGCCGTGCAGAGCTCGCTGTACATGGTGACGACGGCGCTGCGGCAGTAGCGCGGCCGGAAGAGACCGTCCGCTGCTAGCTCGAGGTGCTCCCGCACGTCCTCCTCCACGAACTCGCGCGGCGTCGTCGTCCGCACCGTGAGGCCGGCATCGATTCCGGCCTCGAGCGACTCGTATGCCTCCTCCCGTCGGGCGTCCTCGGCGAGATCGAGGCCGATGTGTGGGAGCACCTGGATCGCCGGGTCGAGCAGCACGACGCGCTCCGCAAGCTCCGGCCGAGTCGCTACGAGCTCCAGCACGAGCCGGCCTCCGAAGCTGTGGCCGATCCATGCGGCGCTGCCGATTCCCGCCGCGGTGACCGTCTCGATCACGTCGGCGATGTGCGTCTTGATGTCCCACGGCGGCTCCCACCCCGAGTGGCCGTGGCCACGGAGGTCGGGCGCGACGACGCGGTATCGGTCGGCCAGGCGCTCCTCCGCGAGCTTTCGGAACCGCCGTCCGTGGGCTGAGACGCCGTGTAGGCAGACGAGCGGCGGAGCGGCGGGATCGCCCCACTCGTGCAGGTGGAGCCGCATCAGCGGCGGCTGGAGAGCGCCTCCACGAGCGGCGTCAGAGTCTCCCGCCAGGGGCCGGGAACCAGGACGTCCGCGGGTGCGTCTCCGTTTCCGCCGAGAGTGGCGACAACGCCGGCCTTGACCGTGCCGGTCGTGTGCTCGAAGTCGTCGCTGGTCTCGATCGCGAGGTAGAGCCGAGGCGCGACCGCGCGGCCTAGCAGCCCGATGTGCCGGGCCGCCGGGACGAGTCCAGCCTCCCAGGCCGCTCGATCGCCGCCCACCGCCGCGTGCAGCGGCCCAACGAGCTCTTCGATCTCCCCGACCTCCTCGCCGACGCCCTTGCCGACCCCGACGACGACGTCGGTCTCGTCGAGCACGTAACCGGGCCGGCCGTCGCCCTCCCGCTCGACCAGGCGAGTCCGCGGTTCGGGCCGCGTCTCGACGCGTAGCTGGTGGATTTCCGTCTGCGGGCTCTCCCGCGGCTCGACGGGCTCGAACATCCTGGGCCGCACCGTCGCGAGCTGCGGCGTGGTCGAGCCCATGATCACGGAGACGATGTTTCCGCCGTAGGCGGGCTTGTGCTGGATCAGCCGGCCGCCGCGGTCGATCCCGAGATCGACACAGTCGGCGGTCATCCCGAGTCCGAGCTCGCCGGCGACGCGGGGGCCGACGTCACGGCCGCGCGGTGTCGCCGGAATCAGGAGCACGTGAGGCCGCTCGCGCTCGAGCACGTGCCGTAGGACTGCCACCCACGCCTCTGTGTCTCCGTCCTTGAGGCTTGCGTCATCGAAGACGTAGACCGCCTCGGCGCCGAACCGGCCCGCCTCCCGCACAGCTTCCGTGACGCCGTGTCCGACGACGAGGGCGATGTTCCGCCCTCCGAGCTTGCCGGCGAGCTCGCGTCCCTTCCCAAGTAGCTCGAGCGACGTACGGCTTGCGCGACCCTCTACAGGCTCGACGAGCGTCCAGCAGTCAAAGGAGGCGCCCGGCTGCTCCCCCAGCCGCGCAGGCTTCTCCCACGGGGAGGAAGTCTTCGAGCGTTGCGCAACAAGGTCGAGGATCCTTGCAGCGGCCTCCGCCGGCGTTGCGATCACCTCCTGAGCGCGCTCGGGCGTCACGTCGCGAACCGCGAGCACGCGTGTCGGCGAGCCCGTTTGGCCGAACCGCTTGTCGTTTGGGCGCACGTCCGGAGCCAGGTCCGCCGCCGTCCAGACGACGATCTCGCCGTCGTCGGGTCCCGAGCGCCGCTCGGCGGAGGTGTGCGAGATCGAGCAGACGGCGGGCAGCTGGACTTCGCGGAGCTCCTCGCCCTCGTTGGTGTCGCGGCGCACGAGCAGGCGCCCGTCCCGCAACTCGAGGCCGAGCACGTTCGTCGCCTGCGCCCAGCCGAGAAAGGCCGCCACCTCGGGCGGCACCTGCCAGGTCTCCGCGTCGAGCGTCTTCCGGCCGCAGAGGACGAGGTCTACGCCGCCTTCCTTCTCGATCGCCATTGCGAGCGTGCGCGAGGTGCCGATCGTGTCCGCCAGGGCGAAGATCCGGTCGGAGAGGTGGATCGCGCGGTCGGCGCCGAGCGAGAGGCATTCGCGCAGGGCTTCCTCCGCCTGCGGTGGGCCCATGGTGATCGCGACGACTTCGCCACCCACGCTTTCGCTCAGTCGAGCGGCTTCCGCCACTGCGTACCCGTCGAACGGGTTCAGGAGCAGTGGCACGCCCTCGCGCTTGAGCGACTTCGTCTCCTGGTCGAACTCGATCGCGTCGGTGCGTGGGACTTGCTTGACGAGGCAGATGATCTTCACGCGAGAGAGGCGTCGAGCGTCAGCTCGAGATTGCCGGCGAGCGCCTTCGAGACCGGGCAGTTCTCCTTTGCCTCCTCGGCTGCCGCGCGAAAGCCGTCCCCGTCGAGCCCCTCGACCTCGCCGCGGACCGTCAGGTGCATCGAGACGATCTCGAAGCCGCCGTCGGCTCGGTCGAGCGTGCAGACCGCGTCGGTCTCGAGCCGCGTCGGCGCGTGACCCTGCTGTGCGAGGCCGTTTGCGAGCGCCATCGAGAAGCATGTGGCATGGGCGGCGGCGATCAGCTCCTCCGGGCTCGTCTTTCCACCCGGCTCCTCGAACCGGGAGGCGAACGTGACCTCTTCGCCGCGGACGGCTCCGCTGCTCTCGAGGTCGAATCGCCCCGAGCCCTGGCGAAGATCGCCCTCCCACGTTGCGTGCGCGCGCCGCTCAATCGCCATCGTCGGCCTCCTCTCCTGATTGGGCTGGTCTGTAGTACTTCCGGCCCCGCAACTCTTCCGGCAGGTGGTCGGTCTCAAACCCGGCCGGATCCGAGTGCGGATAGATGTAGCCCTTGCCGCGCCCGAGCTTCTTGGCGCCGGGGTAGTGCGCGTCGCGCAGCTCGTCCGGAGGGCGGGCGTGGCCGCGGTCCCGCACGTCGGCGGTCGCCTCCTTGAGCGCGACGTAGCTCGCGTTCGACTTCGGCGCCCGCGCGAGGTAGATCGCGGCCTGTGCGAGGTTGAGCCGCGCTTCGGGCAGGCCGACGTGCTCGACCGCCTGCGCGGCGGCGACCGCGACGAGGAGGGCGCGCGGATCGGCGTTGCCGACATCCTCCGAGGCGAGCACGATCATCCGCCGCGCGACGTAGCGAGGATCCTCTCCGCCCTCGAGCATCGCGGCGAGGTAGTACACGGCCGCGTCCGGATCGGAGCCGCGCATCGACTTGATGAATGCCGAGACGAAGTCGTAGTGGGCGTCGCCGGCCTTGTCGTAGACGAGCGGCCGCGTGCGGGCCGCGTCCTCGACGTGTGTCTCGTTCAAGGGCCCGCTCTCGGCCTTCGCCGTCTGCCAGGCAAGCTCGAGGATGTTGAGCGCGTTGCGTGCGTCGCCGCCGGCCCGCCGCGCGATCAGCCCGACGAGCTCCTCCGGCACGCCCGCGTCGAGCTCGCCTGCGCCGCGGCGGACGAGCTCCTCGAGGTCCTCTTCCTCGTGCGGGACGAGCTCGTAGACCTGGCAGCGCGAGAGGAGAGCGGAGTTGACCTCGAAGTACGGGTTCTCGGTGGTCGCGCCGATCAGGGTAACGAGCCCGGATTCGACCGCCGGGAGCACGACATCCTGCTGTGCTTTGTTGAACCGGTGAATCTCGTCGAGGAAGAGGATCGTGCGGATGCCGGTGGACCCGAGTCGCTCTCGCGCCCGCTCGATCACCGCGCGAACGTCTGCGACCGAAGCCGACACCGCCGAGAGCTCCTCGAACGCGGCGCCGGTCGTCTCGGCGACGATCCGGGCGAGCGTCGTCTTGCCACTCCCGGGCGGCCCATAGAGAATCGAGGAGACGACACGGTCCTGCTCGATCGCGGCACGGAGCGCCGATCCTTCGCCGAGCACCTGGCGCTGGCCGACGAAGCCGTCGAGCCGCCGGGGCCTGATCCGCAGAGCGAGAGGCGCGACCTCAGGCAGCCGCCGGGCGGCCGCGTCCGAGAAGAGATCAGACATTTCGGGAAGTATGCTCCGCGCGTGCCGAGCAGCCGCGTCGAGGACTACACGCAGCCGATCCTCCCGGGCGAAGGCGCGAGCGACTACGAGCGCTACCTCCGCACTGACGAGCTGCTCGCGCTCCAGAAACGGCCCGAGGAGCAGGCGCACCGGGACGAGCTCCTCTTTCAGACCGTCCACCAGTCTTCCGAGCTGTGGCTCAAGCTCGCGTGGAACGAGGTCGAGGAGGCGACGCGCCTGGTCGAGCGCGACGATCTCGCGCCTGCGGTGCGGCTGCTGCGGCGGGCGAACCTGTGCCTGAAGCTGATCACCGAGCAACTGGACATGCTCGTGCACCTCTCGCCTTGGGAGTACGCGCGCCACGTACGGCCCGTCCTCGGCCACGGCAGCGGCTTCGACTCGCCCGGGTTCAGAGAGATCCGGCGGGTGACACCCCAGCTGGGGCAGGCCTTCCAGCGTCTGCTTCGCGAGGCGGACTTGTCCGTCGTCGAGCTGTACAGGCACGGGGCCGACCACGAGGAGCTGTACCAGCTCGGCGAGTGCCTGATCGAGTGGGACGAGCGGATCACGATCTGGCGGATGCGGCACTACAAGGTGGTCGCGCGGATCATCGGCGACGAGGTCGTCGGCACCCAGGGAACGCCGGTCGAGCTGCTCGGCGGGCTGATCAAGCAGAAGTTCTTCCCGGAGCTCTGGGAGGCGCGAAATCGGCTGACGGACCGGGCGATCGAGGAGGGCTGAACGCCGTGAGCTCGCCCGCCGAGCTTTGGGGCGCGGGCGAATACGAGCGGATCGCGGAGCGGTTCGCGCCGATTCACGACGAGCTGGTGGCGCGGCTGAGGCCCCAGCCGGGCGAGCGCTGGCTCGACGTTGCTACCGGCACCGGAGGCGTCGCCGTGCGAGCGGCTCAGGCCGGTGCAGAGGTGACCGGCGTCGATATCGCTCCAAGGCTGCTCGAGCAGGCGCGCGCGAAGAGCGACAAGGTCGAATGGGTCGAGGCGAATGCGCAGGCGCTGCCGTTCGAGGACGCGTCCTTCGACGTCGTCAGCTCGAGCTTCGGCGTCATCTTCGCGCCCGAGCCCGAGGCGGCCGCAGCCGAGATCGCACGCGTCTGCCGCAACCGGCTCGGTCTGACAGCGTGGCGGCCGAACGAGGGTCTGCACGCGATCTACGCGCGGTTCTCCCACGAGGAAAACGGTTCGCCCGCGGACGATTGGGGTCGGGAAGAGCGCGTCACGGAGCTGCTCGGGGGTGCGTTCGAGCTCGAGTTCGAGGAGCGGGTCTGGCATTTGGAGGGCGAGACGCCCGAGAGCGTGTGGGAGCTGATGTCGACGGCCGCGCCGCCGGTGAAGGCGCTCGTCGACTCGCTCGAGCCGGCAGCCCGCGAGGAGCTCCGCTCGGCGATGATCGCTTACTGGGCCGGCTTCAGCACCGACGACGGGGTCAGCGAGCCGCGGAGGTACCTGCTCGAGCTCGGAAGGCGCCGATAGTGGCGACGGTCACGCTGAGGGACGAGGCGACGGAGCTCCTCCAACAGCTGATCCGCCTCGACACAGTCAATCCGCCCGGGAACGAGACGCGAGCGGCCGAGCTACTCCGCGACTACCTCGGGAGCGCGGGAGTCGCCTGCGACCTGTACGCCAAGGTGCCCGAGCGGGCGAACCTCGTCGCCCGGATCCCCGGCCGGGGCGAGGGGCCTCGGCTGCTGCTGCTCTCGCATACGGACACGGTGCTCGCGGATCGCCGCGAGTGGCAGGTCGACCCGTGGTCGGGCGACCTGCGCGACGGCGAGATCTGGGGCCGCGGCGCGCTCGACATGAAGGGCCAGGTCGCGGCGAGCGCCGTCGCGATCGCCTCGCTTGCGCGTGACGGTTTCGAGCCGGCCGGCGACCTGATCTTCGCCGCCTGCGCCGACGAGGAGGTGGGCGAGGACTTCGGCCTCACGTGGTTGTGCCGCGAGCACCCGGACGCTGTCCGCGCGGAGTACGCCTTGAACGAGGGCGCCGGCGACCGGCTCCAGTTCGGCGACCGCGTCCTCTACGTCTGCTCGACAGCGGAGAAGATGAGTGCGCCCTTTCGGCTGCTCGTCCACGGGCGCAGCGGGCACGCCTCGATGCCGGGAATCGCCGACAACGCGCTCGTCAAGGCCGCGCGCCTGATCGAGCGGCTTGTGGAGTACCGGCCGGAGCCCCGTCTCGGGCCCGAGGCCGCGGCGCTCCTCGAGGCGATCGTCGGCGAGCCCGTCTCGGCGGAGGAGGCGGTCGAGCGGGCGGCCGCAGTCGACCCGCTCGCCGGCGACCTCGTCGAGCCGCTGCTGGCGCTGACGCTCTCGCCGACGATGATCTCGGCCTCGAAGAAGCGGAACGTGATACCGGCGCTGAGCGAGGTCGTCGTCGACTGCCGCCTGCTGCCCGAGCAGTCGACCGCCGGCGCCGAGCATGTGCTCCGCGAAGTGCTCGGCGAGGGGGACTACGAGCTTGAGTGGGAAGGGGCCTACGGCGGCACCCGCTCGCCGGTCGAGACGCCGCTCTGGGACGCGATCACGGCATTCGTCGAGGAGGTCGAGCCGGGAGCGCGGGCGGTGCCGACCTGTCTCGCCGGCTTCACCGACAGCCACTGGGTCCGGCAGGCGTTCGGCACGGTTGCCTACGGCTTCTTTCCGATGCGGACGATGAACCCGGAGCTCGCGTCGCGCTTGATCCACTCCGCGGACGAGCGGATCGCGGTCGACGATCTCGAGCTCGGCGTCCGCTTCCTCCGCCACGCGGCGCAGTCCGTCGGCGCCTAGCTACGCTCTGGCCATGGCCAAGGAGAAGATCAGACTCGGCGGGATGGCGCTTGCGAACGGCGTGCTCGTGCACGGGCCCACTTCCTGGGCGTGCGCCGTCCGGCTCCGTGACGGCTCGGTCAAGGTCGCCTCGGCCCGCAAGAGCTTCCGCGCGGCGGCGGTCAACAGTCGTCTGCTGCGGGGACCGGCGCGCCTCGGCGAGGTCCTCGCGCTGCTTCCGGCTGTGCGGCGAAAGCTGCCGGAGGCGCGCCTCCCGTTCGAGCGCCCTGCCGTGATCGCCTCGATGGCCGGCACGGCGATCGGTGTCCGGCTCGTGAAGGAGTCACGCCAGATCGGCCCGATGGCGCGAGAGCTGCTGGCGGGAGCGTTGTCCCTCGCGCCCGCTGTGCTGGCCGTGCGGAGCTCGGACGTGGCCGGCTATCACGGCGCCGAGCACATCTCGATCGGCAGCTACGAGCACGGCGAGCCGCGCGCGAAGGAGCACGAGCGGTGCGGCTCGCACATGATCGGGCCACTGCTCGCCAGCTCGGCGGTCGGCGGCGCGCTTGCCGGCCGGGCTCCGGAGCACCTACGCGGGCCTGCAAGGGCCGGAGCGCAGCTTGGCGCGCTCGCTGCGTCGACGGAGATCTTCGCGTGGATGGTGCGGCATCCCGAGAATCGGGTTGCTCGGGCGCTCGCGCGGCCCGGCCACGAGCTCCAGCACCGGCTTGCGACAGCCGAGCCGACGCCTGAGCAGCTGGAGGTTGCGAAAGCCGCGCTCGCCGCGTGCCTGGAGCTGGAAGAGGCGAAACTGGACGCGTAGCGTGCAGCAGCAGCGCGTTCGCGCCAAGCGGCTCCCGCCCGAGATCTTCGATCTCCCCGTCGAGAAGATGCGGGAGGGCTACTACACCGACGCCTACTTCAACCACGCGCGGGACACGCTGCTCGAGGACGCCCGGCATCCACGCGTCGTGATGCAGGTCTTCCAGAAGAAGAGCTCCTACCTCGGCGGCATGGACGAGGCGATCGCGATCCTCAAGCTGTGCTCGGACGAATGGGAGGGGCTGACCGTCCACGCGCTCTACGACGGTGACAGGATCGAGCCCTGGGAGACGGTGATGACGGTCGAGGGCGACTACACGTCGTTCGCTCACCTCGAGACGCTGTACTTGGGTGTGCTCGCCCGGAGAACGTTGATCACGACGAACGTCGTGCGCGTGCTCGAGGCGGCGGGCGGCAAGCCGATCATCTTCATGCCCGCCCGGCACGACCACCACCGCGTGCAGACGGGAGACGGGTACGCGGCGTACGTTGCGGGCCAGGTCGTCGGCGCCCCGATCGGGGTCACCACGGACGAGCAGGCCTCGTGGTGGGGCGGCAAGGGTGTCGGCACCGTGCCCCACTCGTTGATCTCTTCCTACGGCGGCAACACGGTGCTCGCGGCGACGAAATTCGCCGAGTGGGCGCCGGAGGACCTGAACGTCGTCGTCCTCGTCGATTTCGAGAACGACTCGGCGCGGACGTCGCTCGAGGTCGCGCGCGCTCTCGGACCGCGGCTATGGGGCGTGCGGCTCGACACCTCCGAGTCGCTCGTCGACCGGTCGCTCTGGGACGAGCTGGGCGATTTTCAGCCGACGGGTGTCAACGAACGCCTCGTCCTGCGGGTACGCGAGGCGCTCGACCACGACGGGTTCGAGCGCGTGAAGATCGTCGTCTCGGGTGGCTTCACCGCCGAGAAGATCCGTCAGTTCGAGGAGCGCGGCGTCCCGGTCGACTCCTACGGCGTCGGCTCCTCGCTGATCCGCGGCTCGAACGACTTCACGGCGGACATCGTCCTCACGGACGGAAGACCGTCGGCGAAGGTCGGGCGGCGCTTCCGGCCCAACGAGCGACTCGACCTCGTCGAGTGAAAACGCTTGCATTTTCAGTTTCGGGTTTTCTGGCGCCGGTCTCTGTTCGACCGGGTGGGGCATCTCCTTTCGCGAAGCGACAAACCAAAGCCGCCGAAAATGCCTGAGCATTTTC
>JBARRS010000049.1:0-18170 GCA_049644345.1 Gaiellaceae bacterium | reverse complement strand
CCGAACTGGAGGTCGAGGTCGAGCAGCAGCGCCCGCTTGCCCCAGTGCTTGGCGAGCGAGCAGGCCATGTTGGTCGACAGCACCGTCTTGCCTGTCCCGCCCTTGGGCGAGAAGACGGTGACGATGCGGCCGTGACGGCCCTGCCCGCTCCCGCCGTTCAGCGAGCGGCGGCCGGCGTGGCTCGCCTTCCTGACGGCGAAGACGACGTTCTCGGTCAGCTGCGGCAGCAGGAGGACGTCGGCGATGTCCGCCTCGAGCGCCTCCTCGAGCAGCGCCGGGGCGCCGCCGGAGGTGAGCACGATCACGGGTGCCCGCGTGTGCTCGCGGATCGAGGCGAGCTCGTCCGCCGGCAGACTCGAGCTCCTGGTTGCGTGCAGGACGACCTGGAGGTGCCCGCCCGTCAGGGTCGAGGCGGCCTCCATGACCGTGTTGCTCCAGCCGACGAGCTCGACCTCGCCGTGCTTGGACAGGGCCTCGCGCAGGTCCTCCAGCCCGTCACACGAGCCGGTGACGAAGACGCGGACGCGATCCCTGGTCGAAAGATCGTTTTCGTGGGTATTCATCAACGTCCTCCTACCTTCCGAACGCTCGGCGCTGGTATGCGTTGAGGCCGTCCGTAAGCACGGTCCGAACGCTGTCGATGTGGTCTGGGCTGTCGGCGTCGTGCACGATCGGCCTCAGCTCGAGGTGCCAGCCGGCGCCGCTCTGGGTCCCTTCCCGGTTGGACAGGACCAACTGGAACTTCTGGGCCTGGTTGTCGGTCATCGCGAGCATGACGAACAGGCTCTGGTCGGCACTCCCGGTCAGCTTGCTGCCGGTGGCGGGCCCAGACGGCGCCTTCAGGACCTTGAGATCCCGAATCACTACGCGGCTGAGCTCACCGTTGTTGACCTTGAGCGCGGCGACGATGTCGACGTGATCGCCGTCCTTGAGGGTCCCGGCGAGAAGCTGGTTCTGGTCGCCGGCGACCTGGAAGGCGCGCATCGTCCCGCTCAGCTGCCCGACGATCCCCGTCTGCGAGACAGACGAGAAGCGGCGCGTCGAGATCTGCTCGCCCGCGTACGTCGTCTGCGAGGCGACGAGCTTGTCGATCTGGTCCTTGCTCGAGATCGCCCCGGGGACGACGCTTCGGCGCGAGACCTGTACCGACGTCAGCATCGACGCGGCATCGGAGCCCGTCGTGCCCGACGGGATGTCGTGCTTCGCCACGAGCACCGCGACCTGGTCTTGGCCGTGCTGCACGTGGCGCTTGTAGTTCGTCACGTAGAAGCTCGTCAGCAACGCCGCCAGGACGGCGAGCGCGAGCGCGATCACGATGTTTCGGACTCTGTACGTCATGTCACCGTCTTTCTCGTCTCGAGGACTAGTCGATCAGCTGCACGGATCGTGCGCCGTAGTTGGGAGGTTGCGGACCGCCGGAAACGGCCTGGAGCCCGGCCCAGATCACTTCGGTGAAGTAGCCGGTGAGCGTGCCGCTGTTGCCACGCGCGTTGAATGAAAGGAGGTGGAACCCGACCCAGCCGATGATGTGGTAGCTCGCGTTTGCCCCGTTCCCCGTCAGCGTGTCGTAGACCGGAAAGAGGAGGACCGACCCGATCCGCTGCTGGAGTGCGCTCTGGACCTGGGACGAGTTGAACTTCGCGCCTGGATCGCTGTAGTAGCCGCCCAGCGGTAGGTACTGGTCGTACCCGTGCAGGATCCAGTCGGCGAGGATCGGCGGGCCGGTCCCGCCGTGGCTCTGGTCGAGGTTGATCAGCCCAAAGGCGCCGGGTGCACCCGTCTTTCCGAGAGTTAGCGTCGTCTGGGCGTTGGGGCCAAAGCAGGGACAGGTGGTGCCGGCCAGCATCGGGTGGGTGTTCTTGACCGTGATCGGGGCCACGTAGCGCGCCTGGCCCATCAACTGGGTCCGCGCCGTCGCGTGCGCGCCGACGGTGACGCCGGCCATGCCGAAGATGCGCGTGAAGACGCCGCTCGCGGGCTTGTGGACGTGGACCGTGATCGAGTCGTTCGGCCCCATGGAGTTCGAGAAGCTGATGTCTCCGCTCGAGACGCCGCTCCCGTTCTTGTCGGCGTACTCCAGCGCAAGGCTCGTCGCCTGGCCCGTGTCGGTGGGGAGGGCCTGCGCGCCGGCGAGTGCGGAGGCATCGGCCTCCGACTGCGCCGCGCGGTCGGCGCGGTACCACGCGCCGACGTCGAGGACGAATGCGGCCATGGCGAGCAGCACCGTCATGAAGACGACGGTCAGCACGGTGGCCTGCCCGCTTTGTCGATTCCGGTTTCTCATTCGACTCGCTCCGTGGTCGTACTGGTGAGGCGCCCCGACTTGACCACCAGGCCGAGCAGGCTGATCGAGTACGGATAGGTCGCCGTGACGCTGACGTCGGCGGTCGGCTGCCAGGTCGAGCTGCACGTGACGTCCAGGTCGCTCTGCTTCAGGTCGGTGGCGCTCGTCCGGACTGCCTGGACGCACGCGCCGACCGGATCGCTCGCCTGGCGGCTGACCGCTGCCTTGCGCGCGCCTGCGCGCGTGGAGTCCGTCAGCGTCTCGAAATTGTTGAAGGTGATCCCGAACTGGATGACCCCGAACAGGAGCACGGCGAGCACCGGCAACACGAGCGCGAACTCGGTTGCGGTCTGGCCCTGCTCGTTCTTGATTCGAAATCTTGCTCTCATCGGGATTTGGGTCTTCTTTCTCTCTTGAATTCTGGTCTTGTTTGTTTGGTGCGGGTCCCTTCCGGGCGGCGGAAGGGACCCGCTCTTGCCGGAGAAACTGCTTTGCTGCTTTTAGCCGGGGAGGATGCTCGCGACGTTGGTGATCGCTGTGCGGACGCGGTCGGACAACAGCGTGATCGCGCCGATCACCGCGAGGGTGATCACTGCGAGCACGACGCCGTACTCGGCCATCGTCTGCCCCTCCTCGCGCTTCCTCAGAGCGACGACCGTGTCAGCGGCCTCAGTCGCCCACACGTGCGCGAAGGCGAAGAACTTCAGCATTCAGTTCACCTCCCTTCTTTCGTCTCGAGCGCACGTCAGGTGCGCGGCACTCCCTAGATGGGGAAATGGCCTGTTCGAGTTGAGCCTGGTGCTACTGGCGATTCCTGCGGTCACGCCCGGAATACCTCCGAGATTCGTTGGCGTGGCCGCGCCGCCGATGGGCTCGTACGCGCCGGATCATCGTTTCGATCCGGGGCTCCGCGTATCCCCCGAAGGGGTGCTCGGCCCGACACTTCACCCCTTAGGGGGAGGGCGATTACCGGTCTGCTCTCGATAGTGCTGTGAGTCCGATTGCGGCCGCGGATGTGAACGTGGAGATCCGCGCCGAAGTGGCGGCCTCGGCGCCCGAAGAACGGAGAGCAAGGCGATGCCACAACGGAACTCCCTCAAGCGACTCCTCGGCCGCCGGGCATGGGACGAGTGGGACGAGAAGCAGTTCGAAGACGTTCAGCACCTGACGTCGTCGGCCACGCGGCCGCGGCGGTTGGCCGGAACGCTCGTGTTCGCAGCCCTGTTCTTCGCGGGCGCTGCCCTCTCCGCCGGAGCGGGCGACCAGATGAGCGGTCTGCTCGGCAACGACGGGGGCTCGAACCCTGCCGCCGTCCAGCCGTCGCCGTCTTCGGACGCCTCGACGACGACTGACCAGACGACCACCACTGCTCCCGCCTCGGATCCGGCTTCCGCGCCGGCCCCGACCGACACGACGCCGGCCCCCGCACCTGTCCCTGCACCCGCGCCCGCGCCAAGCGATCCGGCCGGCTCCAGCGCCTCTTCTGCACCGGACGCGAGCGCGCCGAGCGCCGACCCGGCGAGTCAGTCCGGCTCCGGCACGGTGGCGCCCGGGCCGTCGGTCACCCCCTCCGCTCCCACCGCGGGCTCTGGCGCGCAAGCGCCGGTCGCCGCGGCGGCGAAGGCAAAGGTCTCGTCGCGGAAGCGGCACGTCGTCCGCAAGCACGTCGCCCGTCCTCTCCGCCCACAGGCGCCCGAGATCGAGGGCCCCGTCGGCGGAGCGACGGTCTGGCTGAACCGGGCGATGCCCGATCCGACGCCTCCGGCGTCACGACTCTCGGCGTACTTCGCCGACCACCTCGTCCCCAGCGCTCAGAGCGCGCACCTCGATTGGGCGTTCGTCCTGGGTGTCCTGCGGGCACGCGGTGGGCTGGGCGCCAGGCCGGCGAGCCTGGGCTCGCTGGCGAAGCTCGAGTCCCGCCTCGCAGGGCTCGGCGCGCACGTGAACCCGTGGGGCGCCGCGCTCTCCTACTTCGGCCAGACGTCGCTGGCCGACAGGGCGGTCGCCCTCGGGCATCTCTACCGCGCGATCGGAATGGACGGCGTCGTGCAGGGCCTTGACGCGGAGCGCTACGCGCTCGCGAGGCGAGTCCTGAACGACAAGCGCGTCTCGATCTACCCGGGCGGCGTCGGCGACATCGCTTCTGGGCGCGTCAACGTCCGCGTCGTGGCGATGATCGAGTATCTCGCCGACACGTTCGGCCAGGTGACGGTCTCGTGCCTGATCACCGGCCACGGGCTGTACGCGCGGCCGGGCGTGATCTCGGCGCACATCTACGGCCTCGCGGCGGACATCAGCGAGGTGGGCAACACGCCGGTTCTCGGCCACCAGCAGCCGGGAAGCGTCACCCAGGACGCGGTGCGTGCGCTCCTGCTCCTCCCTTCGGGGATGCTCCCGCGGCAGGTGATCTCCCTGCTCGGGTTGGGCGGCGCCTCGTTCGCGCTCGCCGACCACTACAACCACATCCACGTTGGTTACTAGTGCCCGAAGCGCGCCTGGCGGCTGAAGACGGACGAATCGTGTGCGAACGGTGTCTCCTAGCGGAGACGCCGTTCGCGCGCGTGCGGGGCTTGCTCGGGCGCGATTCACTGCCGGCGGGTGAGGGAATCCTGCTCCGGCCCGCGAACTCGATCCACACCGCTTTCATGCGCTTCCCGATCGACGCGGTCTTCCTCGACCGAGGGGGGCGGGTGCTGAAGGTGGCCGCGGGGCTCGCGCCTTGGCGCACCGCGCGCTGCAGGGGCGCGCGTGCAGTGCTGGAGCTCCCCGCGGGCGAGGCCGAAAGACGCCGGCTCTCGGCCGGCGAGCGGTTGCTGCCGCTGCTCGCGTAGCCGATCTGGGTTGACGGCACCCGGGCGGGCGGAGGCCTATCGTTATGCCCGCATGGACGTCGACTCCGTTGCAAAACCGCTTCGCCGCGAGAACTTCCCCGTAGCTTCGCTTCTGTTTCCGCGCGGGCTGCGGCCGCACCTGCGCGCGCTCTACGGCTACGCGCGCCTTGTCGACAACCTCGGCGACGAGCTCGGGGACGGGCGGCCCGAGGCACTCGACGAGCTCGAGCGCGAGCTGGAGGCCTGCTACACGGGAGAGCCGACCTGGGGGCCGATGAGGCGGCTCAAGCGGACGATCCATGAGTTCAAGCTCCCGCGCGAGCCGTTCCTGCGGCTGATCGAGGCGAACCGAATCGACCAGCGGGTCTCCGAGTACGAGGCTTGGGACGACGTCAAGTGGTACTGCACCCATTCGGCCGACCCCTGCGGCCGGCTCGTCCTCGGTGTCCTGCGCCGCGCCGACGACGATGAGCTCGTCCGCGCGAGCGACGACGTGTGCACGGGCCTCCAGCTCGTCAACTTCCTCCAGGACGTGCCGCGCGACCTGGCGCTGGGGCGGATCTATCTTCCGGCCGAGGACCGCCGGCGTTACGGCGTCACAGCGCTAAACCGGCCAAACGAGCCGCTGCGAGAGCTGCTCCGATTCGAGTCCGAGCGCGCACAGGGGCTGCTTTCCGCCGGCAAGACGCTGGAGCTTCGGCTCGGTGGCAGGATGGGCCGCGCCGTGGCGCTGTTCGCGCTCGGCGGCATGGCGGCGCTTGAGGCGCTGGAGCGGGCCGACTACGACGTCTTCACCTCGCGCCCGGCGCCGTCGCGGGCGCGACTTGCGCGCGCCGCCGTGGCGGTGCTCGTGCGATGACCGTCGAGCAGGCGTATACGGAGGTCGAGCGGATCACACGCAACCGTGCCCGGAACTTCGCCTACGGGATCATGGTGCTGCCGAAGCCGAAGCGGCGGGCGATCGCGGCCATCTACGCGTTCGCCCGCGAGCTGGACGACGTCGCCGATGGAGCGCTTCCGGACGACGAGAAACGAAAGAGGCTCGAGGCACTGCGCGCGCGGCTCGACGGCGATCCCGCAGGCGACGCCACGTTCGTCGCGCTCCAGGATGCTCGCCGCCGGTATCCGATCCCGGAAGAAGCGCTGCACGCGCTCGTCGACGGGGGCATCCAGGACACCGAGCAACGCCGCTACGCAACCTTCGACGAGCTCATCGGCTACTGCAAGCGGGTCGCCGGCGCGGTCGGGCGCGCCTGTGTCCCGGTCTACGGCTCCGACGAGTTCGGGCACGCCGAGACGCTCGGGATCGCGCTCCAGCTGATCAACATCGTCCGTGACGTGCCCGAGGACTGGCAGCTCGGCCGCGTGTACCTGCCGCAAGACGAGTTGTCGTCATTCGGCGTCTCGGAGGACGACATCGCCGAGGGCCGCTGCTCGTCGGCGTGGCAGGCGCTGATGGCGTTTCAGGCTGCTCGCGCGCGCGTGTACCTGAGCGACGGGCTCGAGCTGCTCGACTTCCTCGACTCGCGCAGCGCCGCCTGCGTGGCGACATTCGCCGGTCTGTACCGCGCCACGCTCGACCGGATCGAGGAGGGCGGGTTCGACGTCTTCGGGGGACCGCCGCAGCTCTCGCGGCTGACGAAGCTACGAATCGTCGGCGAGGGGTTCTTGCGGTGAAGGCGGTGGTCGTCGGCGGCGGTCTCGCAGGACTGGCCGCCGCGCTCGAGCTCGCCGACGCCGGACACGAGGTGACCCTGCTCGAGGCGCGGCCGACGCTCGGCGGGAAGGTGCAGACGCTGCCCGAGCGGGAGGGCGACCCAAGCCCGCCGCCAGACAACGGCCAGCACATCGCGCTCGGGTGCTTCGGCGCCTACCTCGGCTTCCTCGAACGGATCGGCAGCCTCGGCGCGGTCGAGCGCAGGCGGCTCGACCTGCCCGTGATCGACGAGCGCGGCCGGGTGGCCAGGATCGGCTACGGGCTCGGTCCACTCCTCCGCTACCGACACGTGCCGTTTCTCGACCGCATCCGGATCGCGCTTCTGCTCGCGCGGATGCATCGCCTCGACCCGGGGACGCGGACCTTCGGCGAGCTCCTGCGCTCGCAAGGCCAGTCGCAGCGGGCGATCGACCGCTTCTGGGACGTCTTCGTCCGGCCGGCGCTCAACCTCCGGGCGGACGATGTCGACGCGGGCGCCGCCGTCTTCACGGTGCTCACTGCGCTGCGTTCGGGGCGCGAGGCAAGCGATCTCGTGCTGCCGGTTGCGCCGCTCGGCGAGATGCACGCGGAGGCGGCTCGGCAAGCGCTCGAGGAGGCGGGTGCGGCAGTGCAGACCGGAGTTCGCGTCGACGAACTCGGCGAGCTCGATGCCGACCTGGTCGTCGTCGCTGTGCCGGCCGAGGAGAGCGCGCGTCTCCTCGGGGAGCCGGATCCGGAGCTCGATGGCTCGCCGATCGTCAGCGTCCACCTGCTGTTCGACCGGCGGTTGCTCGAGCACGAGCTTGCGGCGCTGCTCGGCAGTGCGGCCCACTGGGTCTTCGACAGAGGGCGGCTGACCGGGAAGGAACCGGAGCGGGGCCAGTACCTGACCGTCGTCTCGAGCGGCGCGCCCGAGCTGCTCGAGCTGCGCGGCCGCGAGCTCGTCGACCGCATCGCGCGCGAGCTGACGGAGCGGTTTGGCCCGGCGGAGCTTCTCTGGTCGCGTGTCAGCCGCGAGCCAGAGGCAACGATCGCGCTGCGGCCGGGCATCCGCCGCCCCGCCTGGGGCGAGGTGCGCCCCGGAGTCGCGCGCGCCGGCGCATGGACCGACGGCTGGCCTCCGACGATGGAGCACGCCGTCGCGAGCGGCCGTGGCGCCGCCGGGTCGCTCCTTGCGCGCGCAAGTAATAAGGTGGCTGTGTGACGATCGCACCCGAGCGTGCGAAGGTCGACCTCGACACCGCGGTCGACCGCGCGACCAACCGCCTGCTCGAGCTCCAGCACCCGGACGGCTACTGGGTGGGCGAGCTCGAGTCGAACGCGACGATGATCGCGCAACACCTCTTCTGGCACCACTTCCTCGGCCTCCGCACCCCGGAGCTCGACCGAAAGATCGCGAACGAGCTGCTCGCCCGCCAGCGCGACGACGGCACGTGGGCGATCTGGTTCGAGGGGCCGCCCGACCTCTCCACCTCGATCGAGGCGTACGCGGCCCTGAGGCTCGCGGGCGTCGATCCAGGCGAGCAGGCCCGCCGTTTCATCCAGAGCGAGGGGGGTATCCCGCGCAGCCGCGTGTTCACGAAATGCTTCCTCGCCCTACTCGGGCAGTGGCCGTGGCAGCGCGTCGTCCCCATCCCCGTCGAGATGGTGCTCCTCCCGCCGAGCTCACCCTTCTCGATCTACAACTTCTCCTGCTGGGCACGGCAGACGGTGGTCGCGCTCTCCGTCGTCCGCGCGCTGCGGCCGGTGCGCCGCGCAGACCTCGACCTGCGCGAGATCGGTGGGCGCCCTGGGGGCTCGAGGCCGGCGCACCGGCCGTCGGGCCTCCGCCTGCGGGCGATCGCCCAGGCCGAGCGCTGGGTACGGGAACGCCAGGAGGCGGACGGCTCCTGGGGCGGGATCCAGCCGCCGTGGGTCTGGTCGATCATCATGCTCGCCTCGCTCGGGCACGGTTTCGAGGACGAAACCCTGCGGCGGGCGATCGAGGGCTGGGAGGGGTTCACGATCGACGAGGGCGATCGCCTCCGGCCGGAGGCGTGCCAGTCGCCCGTCTGGGACACGGCCCTGGCGGTGCTCGCGCTTCGCGATGCCGGTCTCGGGCCCGAGCATCCAGCGCTCGTCCGCGCGGCGGACTGGCTGCTCGCCGAGGAGGTGACCGCGAAAGGCGACTGGGCCGTCCGGCGCCCCGACCTCGCTCCGGGGGGTTGGGCGTTCGAGTTCGAGAACGACCTCTATCCGGACGTCGACGACGCGGCCGTCGTCGCGCTCGCCCTCCGGCGGCTGCACCGCGGCGGGGAGGCCGTTCAGCGCGGGCTCGACTGGATCGTGGGCATGCAGTCGCGGGGAGGCGGCTGGGGCGCGTTCGACGCGGACAACGACGCCTTCTGGCTCTACAAGCTGCCGTTCTGCGACTTCGGCGAGGTCACGGACGAGCCCAGCTCCGACGTGACCGCGCACGCCCTCGAGGTGCTCGCGCCGGAACGAGGTCACGACGCCGAGGTCGGCCGTGGGTTGGACTGGC
The DNA here is from genome assembly GCA_049644345.1 of Gaiellaceae bacterium. Lineage (GTDB taxonomy): Bacteria > Actinomycetota > Thermoleophilia > Gaiellales > Gaiellaceae > JBARRS01. The sequence continues at coordinate 8,838 of JBARRS010000049.1, read as the reverse complement.
TGCTCGCCGAGCAGGAGCCGGACGGCTCCTGGTTCGGCCGCTGGGGCGTCAACCACATCTACGGAACGGCCGCAGCCCTCCCTGCACTCGAGGCTTGCGGCCTGCCCACCGACCATCCGGCGATGCGACGCGCAGTCGCATGGCTGGACTCGGTCCAGCAGGACGACGGCAGCTTCGGCGAGGACATCCGCTCCTACGAGGACTCACGTTTCCGCGGTCGCGGCCCCTCGACGCCTAGCCAGACCGCCTGGGCGCTAGTAGCCTACGCCGCTGCGGGGGAGGCGGGCTCTGCCGCCCCTGGCGCCGCTGCAAATTGGCTATGTCTCGCACAACGACCAGACGGGGATTGGGACGAGGTGCACTACACCGGTACAGGTTTCCCGCTCGACTTCATGATCCGCTATCACCTCTATCGGCTGCACTTTCCGCTCATGGCCCTTGGACGCCTACGAGAAAGGCTCGCTGAATGAAATTTCCGCTTCGATCGACAGTTCAGATCGCCCGGTACGTGATGGATCAGCCCAAGGGCAAGCGCTACCCGCTGGTGTTGATGCTGGAGCCGACCCTCGCGTGCAACATCGCCTGCATCGGCTGCGGGAAGATTCGGGAGTACGAGTCGAACAAGGCGCGGCTCACCGTGGACGAGTGCCTCGACGCAGCCGTCCAGTGCCCCGCGCCGGTCGTCTCGATCTGCGGCGGCGAGCCTCTCGTCTTCAAGGGGATCGAGGACGTCGTCGCCGGGATGCTCGAGCAGGAGAAGAACATCGAGCTCTGCACGAACGCCCTCCGGCTCGAGGAGTTCCTCGACACCTTCGAGCCGAACGTTCGGCTCACGTTCGTCGTACACCTCGACGGCATGCGTGAGATCCACGACTACATCTGCGACTACCCGGGGCTCTGGGACACGGCGGTCGACGCGATCAAGTCGGCTCGGGACCGCGGCTTCCGCGTGACCACGAACACGACGATCTTCAAGGAGACCGCCGTCGAGGACGTGGTCCAGATGATGGACTTCCTCACCAACGAGGTCGGAATCGACGGGATGCTCGTGGCGCCGGGCTACCAGTACTCGCAGATCGACCCGAACCTGACGATGACGCGCGCGGAGCACGAGGAGAAGTTCCGCGTCATCCGCGCAGCGGTCCGCAAGAACGGCTACCGCTGGCTCGCGAGCCCGATCTACCAGGAGTTCCTCACGGGCGAGCGCAAGCTGCCGTGCGCGCCCTGGGGGTCGGTGACCCGGAACCCCTACGGCTGGAAGGGCCCGTGCTACCTGCTCACGGACGGGATCTTCCCGACCTACGATGCGTTGCTCGACGGGATCGAGTGGGAGAACTACGGCCCCGGCAACGATCCCCGGTGCGAGCATTGCGGCATCCACTCCGGTTTCGAGCCGTCGGCGACCCTCGCGGCGACCTCGAGCGTCAAGGAGAGCATCCGAAGCGCGGCATGGACGCTCACGGGCTAAGGGTGACCTTCGCCTGTGCCACCACGGCAGAGGCGCGCGCGGCCCGTCGCGCGGGTGCGCGGGCGGCCCTCGTCGGCCTCGCCTGCGCCAACGGCTTTCCCGGGGGAGAGCTCGTGTCTTTCGGCCTTGCCGGCGCGCTGGACGGCTTGCGCACAGGCACCGTCATCGACGCGGCCCGAATCGTCGACGAACGAGGCGAGGTGCTCTGGGAGGGCGAGCCGCTCGGCGTACCCGGCGCCGTCCGCGGCACGATCCTCGCCGCAGAGCGCGTGATCGACGATCCGGACGAGCGGCGGCGGCTCTACGAGGCGACAGGGGCGGACGCAGCCGATCTCGAGTCCGGCCCACTGGCTCGCACCGGTCGGCTTCGCGGTGTGCTCCGTGCAGTGAGCGACACACCTGAGCGCACGCTGCACGGAATTTGCGCGGCGGTCACGCCGCAAGGGCGCTACCACTGGCCCGGCCTCGTCAGGGCGTTCGCACGAGAGCCGAGAGGATTCACGCAGGCCGCAGCGGACGCAAAGCGCGCGCTCGCTCGGCTCGAGGAAGCGCTCCGGTGAGCGGACGCGTCCTGCTCGCCGCGCCGCGGTCGTTCTGCGCCGGCGTCGACCGCGCGATCGAGATCGTCGAGCGCCTGCTCGAGCAGCACGGACCGCCGGTTTACGTCCGCCACCACATCGTGCACAACGACCACGTCGTCCGTCGCCTCGAAGGGCTCGGAGCCGTCTTCGTCGAGTCGGAGGACGAAGTGCCGGCCGGCGAGATCTGCGTGCTCTCGGCGCACGGTGTCGCGCCGGCGGTCCGCGAGAACTGCGAGCAGCGCGGTCTCCAGGTCGTCGACGCCGTCTGCCCGCTCGTCTCGAAGGTTCACGCCGAGGCCCGGCGCTACGCGGACGGCGGCCACCTCGTCGCGCTCGTCGGTCACGCCGACCACGTCGAGGTGATCGGGACGCGCGGAGAGCGGCCGGAGTCCACGGTCGTGATCGAGTCGCCCGCCGACGCCGAGCGCCTCGATACCGCGGGCAGGCCGGTCGCCGTGATCACGCAGACGACGCTCTCTCTCGACGACGTCGCCGACACCGTCGAGGCCTTGGAGCGACGGTTCGGCGGCCTCAGGCGTCCCTCGGCGGACGACATCTGCTACGCGACCCAGAACCGGCAGGACGCTGTGAAGGAGATGGCGGCCCAGGGCGCGACCCTCGTGCTCGTGATCGGCTCGGGGACGAGCTCGAACGCCCGCCGGCTTGTCGAGGTCGCCGAGCGGGCGGGTGCAGAGGCGGCGCTGATCAACGGCGATGACGAGCTCGATCCAGAGCTCCTCGAGGGGCACGAGACCGTCGGCCTGACCGCCGGTGCGTCGACGCCCGAGGAGCTCGTGCAGCTCGTCGTCCGTCGGCTCGCCGAGCTGGGCTACGGAGAGCTCGCCGAGGTCGAGGTCGCGCGCGAGGACGTCCACTTCCGGCTGCCGCGAGAGGTCACCGCGTGATGCCGTGACCAGTGTGGAGATCCCATACTCGATCGCCTGTGCCCTTCCGTCCTTGACGGTGCTCGACATCACGAACGACGTCTCGCACGAGCTCGCGCGCGCCGGCCACTCCGACGGGATCGCCTACGTCTCACCCTCTGAGGAGCACTACCTCGTCCGGGTCAGCGAACGCGAGACCGGTCTGTTCGAGGACCTCGAGGAGCTGCTGACGCGGATCGTCCCACTGGAGACGCCGGATCGCGAGCGGTTGCTCGCGGCAGTGCTCGGCCCGCGCACGGAGCAGATCCCGTTCTCAGACGGCAAGCTCTGCCTCGGGCGCTGGCAACGCGTGCTGCTCTACGGCCTGAACGGCGCCCGGAGCTCCGGGTGGAACCTCACCATCATCGGCTGAGTTACTCTCTGCGCATGAAGAGGGCGCGGCGGCATCAGCGCCTCCTGGCGGTCCTCGCTTTCGGACTGCTGGCGCTCGTTGGCGAGCTTGCCGGGCAAAGCCTGTCGCAGCGCCTGAACTTCTTCGGGCGCAACATCGCGTCCCCGAGCTACTCGAGCGAGAGCTACTACCCCTTCATGCTCGCCGCGGTCAAGATCGGGATCGCGCTCTTGCTCGCGCGGCTGGCCTGGCGCTTCGTGAAGGCCCGGTCTGCGGCGCGCGCAGGTCGCCGACTGCTTGCCGCGGTCGGCGCTCGCCCTTCCCGGGAGGTTCCGCGCGTCCGCCTGTCGCTCTCGCCGCGGCTTTGGTTCATGTCGTTCGCCGTCACGTCGCTCTTCTACCTCCTTCAGACGGACGCCGAGGGCCTCTCGGCGGGTGTACGTTGGCCCCTGCTCACGCCCTGGCTGCACACGTCTGCGCTGCCCGTCTTCGCGGTGCTGGCCGTCCTCATGGCGTTCGTCTGGGGCGTCGTCGCCCGCTGGCTCGCCGACTACGAGAGCTACGCAGAGGCGACCTGCGCCCACGCTCGCCGGATCACGGCTGACTCCCCGTGCCGGCCGTCCCGCAGCCACCGCGATGTGCTGGTCGCTCCGCGCCACCTCTTCGGTCTTGCGTTCGAGAGCCGGCCTCCTCCGCTACCGGCCTAGCCCGCGGCACGCCTGACCGCGGGCTCTTGGCTCGAGCCCGACCGGGGAGGAGGAATGGAGACACACCTTGCATCACGAGCGATCCCACGGCGCCGCGCCCGCGGACGCAGTGGGGCCGTCGGCGCGCTTGGTCCGGTGACGATCGCGGCGGGCGTCATTTGGGCGCTGCTCCAGCCTTATCGCATCACGCTGCTGCACCCGCACGACCAGGGGTTCTGGTGGCTGTTCGCCGAGCCGCCGCTGCTCGTCGTCCTGGCCGGCCTGCTCTTCGCGCTCGTGGTCGCGCCTGGGCTGCTCGCGGACCTCGAGGAGGCCGAGCGCGAATGAAACCGCATGCCGAGCAAGTCCACTGGCTGTTCGCGACCGGCTTCCTGATCATCGGGCTCTGCCTGCTCGCCGAGGCGGTCGTCGGGGAGGAGGTCTGGCGAAGGCGCCCCTGGCGCGCGTACCTCTGGCCGTCGTTCGCCTTCCTCATGGGAGTGCTCATGTGGCCGGTGATGGTCTTCTACACGAACTCGGCGATCCACATGGTCGCCCACGGCTCCTGGGCGCAGGGGCTGATGGCGGCGGGCGCAGCGGAGCTCGGCCTCGTCCGAGGCAAGCTGCGCAGCCCCTACTGGAAGATCGCGACGGTATTCGCCCTCTTCGTCTCCGGTGAGGCGTTCCTGGTCCACGAGCAAAACGGCTGGTTCTTCGCCCGCTCGGCCTTCCTCCATCACATCATGGGCTGGACGCTCGTCGGGGCCGCGATCGTCGCGCTCGGCCGCGTCTTCCGGCCTCGCTCGACAACGTTTGCCACGGGCTTCGCGCTCACGTTCGTCGTTCTCGCGGTCTTCCTCTACTGCGATCGCGACGTGGCGCCGATCTTCGGCCACCTCTCGCCGCTCGCCGGGGCTCAGCACAGATGAAGCGGCTAGCGCTCACCGCGGTCGTCGCGCTCGCCCTTCCGTCGGCGGCGTTCGCGCATGCGAGCCTTCAGCACGAGTCTCCGAGCTTCCGGCAACGGGTTCAAACGCCGCCCCGCTCGGTTCGGCTCGAGTTCGACCAGACGGTCAAGCCGCTCACGAACTCGATCGAGGTCCGCAGCGCGTTCGGCAGGCTCGTCTCGGGCACCTCACGCTCCGGCGAGAGGAAGTCGATCGTGGTCGTGCCGGTACAGCGGCTGCCGAAGGGCGCGTACACAGTGCGCTGGCACGTCGTCTCCGGCGACGGGCACGTGGTCTCCGGTGTGTTCACGTTCGGGGTCCGCGTGCAGGCGCCGCCGCCGACGCAGGCGTACGGCGCCTCCGGGCCCACGAGGACGGAGCACGTCGTCCGCTGGGCGTACTTTCTCGCGCTCGCGCTGCTCGCGGGCGGCCTCGGCTTCCGCCTGCTGGTGGCCCGCGGGCCGCTGCCGCGCCCGGCCGAGCGTCGTTTCTTCCTGCTGACCGGGATCGGCGTCGTCGCCGTGCTCGAGCTCGGCATCGTCGCCTTCCTCCTCCGGGCGGAGGACGCGCTCCAGCTCCCGTTCGGCCGCATGCTCTACGGCGACCTGTCGCCGATCGCGAACGGGACGCGCTTCGGGACGGCGTTCATCGCGATGACGCTCGGCTACGCGTGGGTCGCGGCCTTCCTCTATCTCGCGTGGCTGACCGACCGCATCGCGCTCCTCTGGCCGGCGTTCCTACTGGCGCTCGGGTTCGCCTCCGGACTTTCGCTCTCCGGCCACGACGCAGTCGACCCGGGCTCGTCGTGGCGCACGGAGCTGGCTGACTGGACCCACCTCTGCGCAGCGTCGCTCTGGATCGGCGGGCTCGTGCAGCTCGCGTTCGTCATCTGGCCGCTCGCTCCCGACCTGCGGCGCACGATCTTCGTCAGGTTCTCGCGGCTCGCGGGCGTGCTCGTCGGGCTCGTCGTCACCGCCGGCGTCTACCTGAGCATCGTCCGGCTTCCACAGCTGAGCGACCTCTGGACGGCCGGGTACGGCCGCGTCCTGCTCGTGAAGCTCGCGCTCGTCTCGCTCGCACTCGCCTGGGGCGCGTTTCACCACTTCGTCGCGCGCCCCGCAATCGAGCGCGGGGGAGCTGTGCCGCTGCGGCGCAGCCTCGCCGGCGAGAGCGCGGTCGCGATCACGATTCTGCTCGTCGCCGCCGTGCTCGTGGACTCGAAGCCGCCTCCACGTCCTGCGGCTACGCCGCCGGAGGCGACCAGCGTTCACCGCCGTTAGTCAAGCAGTTAGGCCGCCTCCCGGCCGTCGCCGCTGCCGGTTCCCCAGAGCGCGCTCGCGCGCACGCCTGTCCCGAAGGCGATTGACATGAACCTCCCCTTCCGCGCCGAAGCGCGGTGCCGCAGATTCTGGACGATGCGCTCGCGCGCTTAGAAGACGGAGTCGCTCCAGGAGACATCGCTCCACGAGACGGCGCCGATAACCAGAGCCGGATCAACCGTGGGGGCGAGCACCGGAGCGATCGGCGGGGGCAGCAGCGACGAGTACGACCTGCTGTACGTGGTCGCCGAGGCGACCCCCGGAGCTGCGAGCGAAATCGCAGCCACGGCCGCGACGATGAGGCCGACCTTCTTCGAGCCCCACGTCGCGCTCGTCCGCTTGCCTCCCTTCGTACCCTCGATCCTTTGCATCTCCACTCTCCCTTTTCCGCGCCTCAGCGCGGGCCGCAGGAATGCCTTACGCGCCGCAACGTAGGCCGTTCGGGTAGGCGGCTCATCCCCCCGATGGGGGAGACGGGGCCAACTTCACCCAATCGAGGGATGAAGACGGTGCATACTCGCCCGGTTGTGGGCCGGGAGCAGGACTGGGACTGGTTCTTCGACGAGCTCTACCTCGAGACGTACGTCTCGCGGCTCCAGGCCTTCGACTCCGAGGCCGAGGCGCAGGCGGCGATCGAGCTGGCGGGCTGCCGGCCCGGGGCGGACGTCCTCGACTGCCCTTGCGGCTACGGGCGTCACTCGATCCCGCTCGGGCAAGCGGGCTACCGCGTCGTCGGCGCCGAGCGCTCTCCGACGATGCTCGCCGAGGCGCGGCGCCAGGCGGGAGACCGCGAATGGCCAAGGTTCGTGGAGGCGGACTATCGAGAGCTCCCGTTCGAGCCGGCGAGCTTCGACGCCGTCCTCAATCTCTTCAGCTCGATCGGGTACCACGGCGAGGACGGGGACAGCGCCGCCCTCGGCGAGTTCCGGCGTGTGCTCCGGCCAGGCGGCGCGCTCGTCCTCGAGTCGATGCACCGAGATCGGCTGATGAGCGTCTTTCGCGGGCACGATTGGGAGGAGCTGCCCGAGGGCGGGATCGTGTTCGAGCGGCGCAGCTTCGACCCCGTTCGGGGCGAGTCGGCAACGACGCATACGTTGATCCGGCCGGACGGCGAGCGGCTCTCGTTCCACTACCGGATTCGGGTGTACACCGCGACCGAGCTCGGAGCGATGCTCGAGGAGGCGGGCTTTGCCGCCGTCGAGTTCCTCGGCGGCCTGCTCGAGCGGGAGCCGCTCTCACACGAACGGCGACTGGTCGCGGTCGCGCGCACGCCTGCTTAGACTCGCGCGCATGGCCGAGCTGAGCGAGTACCGCGAGCAGTTCCCGATCCTCGCTGAGACGACCTATCTGATCAACCACTCGCTCGGCGCGATGCCTGCGGCCGCCGAGGACAGGCTGCTCGACTACGCCCGAGCCTGGAAGACGCGCGGCGTTCGCGCCTGGGAAGAGGGGTGGTGGGAGCTGCCGTGGACGGTCGGCGACCAGCTCGGGCGGATCGTCGGCGCCCCGGGCGGCTCGACCGTGATGCACCAGAATGTTGCCGTCGCGGCCGCCGTCGTCCTCTCGTGCTTCCGGTTCGAAGGCGAGCGGCGGCGAATCGTCTACCTCGAGCCCGAGTTCCCGTCCGTCCGCTACCTGCTCCAGGCGCAGGCGGCCCGCGGCGCGGAGCTCCTCGCTGTCCCCGACGGCGATGCGCTGCTCGAGGCGATGGACGAGCGGACGCTGCTCGTGCCGGTCAGCCACGTTCTCTTCAGGACGGGAGAGATCCAGGACGTCGCAGCGATCGTCGAGCGGGCGCATCGGGCCGGCGCGCACGTGCTCCTCGACGCGTATCAGTCGGTCGGGACCGTGCCGCTGGACGTGACCGCGCTCGGCGTCGATTTCGCGGTCGGCGGCAGCGTCAAGTGGCTCTGCGGCGGCCCCGGCGCCGGCTGGCTCTATGTCCGGCCCGACCTGGCCCAGCGGCTCGAGCCGACGCTGATCGGCTGGCAGGCGCACGCCCGCCCGTTTGCGTTCGAGCCCGAGCTCGAGTACGCCGCCGGCGCGAAGCGGTTCCTGACCGGCACGCCCAACGTCCCGGCGCTGTATGCGGCGACCGCCGGCTACGACGTCGTCGAGCAGGTCGGCGTCGAACGCATCCGCGCGCGCTCGCTCGAGCAGACCGGCCTTCTAGTGGAGCTGCTGGACGAGGCGGGCTTCGAGCTCGGCAGCCCGCACGACCCGGAGCGGCGCGGCGGCACCGTCATCGTCCGGGCCCCCGAGGCGGTGCACCGAGAGCTAGAGGCTCGGGACATCCTCTGCGACTTCCGCCCAGAAGCCGGCATCCGCATCGGGCCGCACTTCTTCAACACGAACGACGAGCTCCGCTCCGCGGTCGAGCAGATCACTGAGCTTGCCCTGCGAGCAGCTCCAACAACCGCTCTGCGTAGGCCGGCGCCGAAGGCGCATCCTCGTGCTTGAAATAGACGTAGACGGCGATGCCGTCGGCGAGCAGGGGCCGTAACCGCTCGGCCCAAACCTGGAGCGCGGCCTCGTCGTACGGCGGCTTGCGAATGCGGAGGT
>JBARRS010000048.1:0-47965 GCA_049644345.1 Gaiellaceae bacterium | reverse complement strand
GCACGTGCTCGTCCTCGCGGGCGGCCAGCAGCAGGGGGAGCGTCGGCGTGCCCTCCCGCAGGTCCGTTCCCGCGATCTTGCCGGTCTCCACCTGCTCGCCGGTGCAGTCGAGGATGTCGTCGGTGATCTGGAAGGCGACGCCGAGCGCGAGGCCGAACTCGCCGATCGCCTCCGCGCCGGAGTCGCCCCCCGCACCGAGCAGGCAGGCTGCCTCGAACAGCTTTCCGGTCTTCAGCGCGCAGCGCTCGAGGTATGCGTCGACAGTCGTCTCGGGATCGTGTGTCTGGGCACGTTGCATCGCCTCGCCGCGGGCGAGAGAAAGGCAGGCGCGCGCGAGCAGACGCACGGCCGCGGCGTCTCCGGTGCCTGCGAGCTCGGCGAATGCGCGGGCGAAGAGGTAGTCGCCGGCGGCCCGCGCGGCACCGTGGCCGTACAGCGCCCAAGCGGCCGCCCGCCCGCGCCGGTAGGCGGCGCGGTCGATCAGGTCGTCGTGCACGAGCGTCGCCATGTGGACGAGCTCGACCGCGGCCCCGGCGGCGACGGGCTGCTCGCCGTCCGGCGGCGCACAGAGGAAGACGAGCAACGGCCGCAGGCGCTTGCCTCCGGCGGTGAGCGCCTCGGCGCCGACCGTGGCGACGAGCCCCGGGTGCGCGGAGACCGCACCCGTAAGCCGCTCCTCGAGCGCGCCGAGGTACGCGTCGAGCCCGGGGCTCTCCCTGATCGTCGTCAGCGTGCTCAGCTCGGCACCTCCGCCACGTGCAACGCCACGATTCCGCCTGCGAAGAGGCGGAACCGTACCGGGCCAAAGCCGGCGTCGCCGAGAAGCCGCGAGAGGCTCTCCGGCCCCGGGAACCGCCGCACGCTCGCGGGCAGGTACGTGTACGCGGAGCCGCCCGGCAGCAATTTCCCGGCGAGTGGGACGATCGCATCGAACCAGACGCGGTAGAAGGGCGCGAGCGGGCCCTTCGGCCGAGTGATCTCGAGCACGGCGAGCCGACCGCCGGGTCGCAGGACACGCCGCAGCTCGCGCAGCCCTCGGTCGAGGTCGTCGAGATTCCGGACCCCGAATCCCACGGTCGCGGCGTCGAAGGAGCCGTCTGCGAACGGGAGCTCGAGCGCGTCCCCGCGAATCCACTCGAGCTCAGGCGCCTTCCGGCGCGCCTGCTCGAGCATCCTGTCCGAGAAGTCGAGACCCGTGACGCGCCCGCCCGAGTCGCGGCAGGCAAGCGCGAGATCGCCCGTTCCGCAACAGGCATCGAGAACCCGGTCGCCCGGCCGGACCACCGCGCGCGCGGTCTCCCGGCGCCAGCGCCGGTCCAGCCCGGCCGTCATCGCGCGGTTCATCAGGTCGTAGACGGGCGCGATGCGGTCGAACATCTCCCGGACGCCGGCCGCCGGGAGCCTGCCGGTCTCGACGCTCACCCGTCACCCCAGCGGCGCGACAGCTCATGCTCGAGCCCGAGCTGGTCGAGGCAGCGCGCGACGACGAAGTCGACGAGGTCGCCGATCGTCTCAGCGCCGTGGTAGAAGCCCGGCGCGAGGAAGAGGATCGTCGCGCCGGCCTGGCGCAGGTCGAGCATGTTGCGGAGGTGGATCGCCGAGAGCGGCGTCTCGCGCGGGCAGAGCACCAGCCTGCGCCCTTCCTTCAGCGCAACGCTCGCGGCGCGGTGGATGAGGTTCGACATCGCTCCTGACGCGATCGTCCCGAGCGTGCCCATCGAACACGGGCAGATCACGTACGCGTCCACCTTCGCCGAGCCGCTCGCGTACGGCGCGTGCCAGTCGTTCGGGTCGTAGATCGTGACCGATTGGCGCGCCGGTTCGGTCAGCCGGGCCAGCGTCTCGTCGCGCGACAGCCGCGCGTCGCCGTAGAGCTCCGTCGCCACGACCTCGAGCCCTGCGCTCGACGCGCAGACACCGACCTCGCAGCCCGCTCCGGCGAGAGCCTCGAGCAGACGCGCCGCGTACGGCGCTCCGGACGCGCCCGTGATCCCCAGGAAGACCTGCATCAGTGGCTCGCGCTGTCCCATTGCCACGCTTGTCGCGCGCAAGAACCAAGCGTGGCTAGGACAGAGGGAGCCTGCGTGCTCGTGGCACGCAGGCGACTGAGGACGACGCCACGCGAAGCGTTATTGCGCGCGACGGGCCTGGAGGATGGGGCCGCGCGAGCCACTTACTTCGGGCCCTTGGAGGCCTCGAGGAAGGTCGCGAGACTGCGGAGGTCCGCGGCACTGAAGGAGGCGAACGACGGCATCGGCGAGCCCGGGTTCACGCAGCTGGGGCATCTCAGGTGGGCGATCTGGAACGCAATTCCCTTGTGCTTGGAGCCCTCGGCGCTCAGTTCGGGGGCGCCGAGGTTCGACGAGCCGGCTCCCAGATACGTGTGGCAGTTGAGGCAGCCGGACGAGGCGAACAGCTTCGCTCCAGGGACCGCGGCCGCCGGCAGCTTCTCCTTCTTCTGCCAGCTCGGCACCGCGCCCAGCAGCTCACTGCCGAGCGCCTCTTTCGCCGTCGCGCCCTTGTAGGTGAGGACGCCCATCGACGCGACGACGAGCGCCGCGGCGACGATCGCGACCGGGCGACGGACGAGCCGCCGCTCGAGTCGCAGGTCTAGGAAGGGCAGCATGAGCAGCAGGACCAGGGCGATCGTCGGGATCCCGACCGTGCCGAGAATCACCGACTCCGGCCACTTGAAGATCCTGAGCAGGTAGAAGAGGAAGTAGAAGTACCAGTCGGGCCGCGGCACGAAGCTCGTCGTCCCCGGGTCGGCCTTCGCCTTGTACTCGGGGCCGAGGAGCGAGGTGTAGTGCCAGAGGACCGCGAGGCCGAAGATCACGGAGACCACGACCAGGCTCATCACCGTGTCGTGGAACATCGCGTACGGGTAGAAGGGCTTCCCGCGCTGCTTGACGTCGTGCTTGTAGCGCTGGTAGCTCGCGTGCCGCTCGTCGAGGCTGCTCATTCCGTCGGCCTGCCGATCCGCGGCCGCGGCTGGACGAGCCCTGCGCGCGCCGGGGGTTCCTCCTCGTAAGGCCCGGGCTCCCGGCCGGCAGCGTCCTTCGACCAGGGCGGCGAGCTGACGCCGAGGCGGACGACGAGGTAGAGGTGGAGCCCGATCAGGGCGAACAGGGCGCCCGGGATCAGCAGCATGTGGATCGAGTAGAAGATGCTCAGGGTGTTCTGGCCGATCTCGGCGCCGCCGCGGAGGATCTGGGCGATCGCCGGCCCGAGGAACGGCACCGTCCCGTTGATGTTGATCCCGACGACGGTCGCCCAGTACGCGGTCTGGTCCCACGGCAGCAGGTAGCCCGTGAACCCCTCGAACATGCCGAGGGCCAGCAGCAGCACGCCGACGATCCAGTTCAGCTCGCGCGGGTACTTGTAGGCGCCGAACAGGAACACCCGCGCCATGTGGAAGAACATCAGGATGATGAAGACGCTCGCGCCCCAGCGGTGCATCCCGCGCACGAGCCACCCGAGCGTGACGTCGTGCGTGATGTGCTGGATCGACTCGTACGCCGAGTTCGGGTCCGGCTTGTAGTACATCGCCAGGATCACGCCCGTCACCACCTGGACGAGAAACGCGGTCAGCGTCGCCGACCCGAGCGTGTGGAACCAGTTCGTGTCGCCGGGGACCTTGCGGAAGAGGAAGTAGCGGACGCCGCCGACGAGGCCCGAGCGCTCCTCGAGCCAGTCCAGCGGGTACATCATCGCCTGGATCAGGCGCTGCTTCGGGGTCGGGCGGCGACGGTTGCGAGGCATCAGTGGGGGGGCTGCCAGGGGTAGAGCCACGCCTCGGGCCCGGCGACGTGGTCGCCGGGGTTCGTCAGCGGGTAGCGGTAGATCTTCGCGTTCGCGCCCGCGCCTTTCACGTGGTCGACGCTGTACGTGCGGCCGAGGATCACGCGGCCGTTGCGGATCGAGAACTCGTAGCGGTCGAGGCCGCGGACCGGGGGGCCGGCGGTGCGGTTGCCCTCCTGGTCGTACTGACCGCCGTGGCACGGGCAGCCGAAGCCGCCGGCCGGCAGCGTCGGAATCAGGGTCAGCTCGCCGTTGGCCGTCTTCTCCTTCTTCTCCTTGTTGGTGAAGATCGGCCCGTTCGGCTGCACGGGGCAGCCGAGGTGCGCGCAGCGGTTGGAGAGGATGGTGAAGCTCGGCTTTCCCTGGACGAGCCCGTTGTTCCGCACGTACGCCGTGCGCCGCGAGACCTCTCCCTGCGACGGATTCTGGATGAACGTCGCGACGACGTACTGGCCTTGCGGGAAGTCGGTGATCGGCCCGAGGTCGACGTCGTGCGAATGCTGCTTCAAGAACGCGGGCAGCACGGCGAAGCCGACCGCCGGCACGGTCACGATCCCGCCGATCACCGCGCCGAGGCCGAGCGTCGCGTTCTCGAGAAAGACGCTGCGCGGGAACGCCTCGTGTGGCTCCGGCTCGGGCACGGCCCCCTCGCCGGCCGCTACCGCCGCGGCCTCCGGGGGCATGGCGTCGACCGGCCCGGCGCGGCTGCGCACGACGTCGCGCGCCCACAGGAAGCCGAAGATGATCGCGATCACCCCGCCGACGACGGCGGCGGCCCAGCTGACGACGAGGCCCACGAGAAGGCAGACGATTCCGACCGCAAAACCCACGGGCCAGAGGCTCGGCGGCGGCTGAGGGTGTTCGTCCCCGCGGGCGGGTTCCACCTGGGCGGCCTCCCCTTCGCTAGCGGAGTGGATTCAATCGGGTCGCCGCCGCCTTCGTCAACGACGTAACAACTGCCGCAACGATCGGCGGGCTCCGTCGCCCTCGGTCGCCTCGACGCCGAGGCCGTACTCGGCCCAGCGCTCGTCGACGCGACGCTTGATCTCCTCGTCCATCTCGATCTCGGGCGGCCACTCCCGCGTCCCCTCGAGCGGGCCCTTGGCGGTCGCATCAATACCAACCTTGCCGCCGAAGAACTGGTGCGTCGGAGCGTGGTCGAGGTGGTCGAGCGGGCCCTGGCTCGGGACCAGGTCCCTGGACGGGTCCACATTGGCGCAAACGTAAAAGAAGACCTGCTCGTAGTCGTGAACGTCGACGTGCTCGTCGACGACGACCACCGCCTTCGTCAGGCTCAGCATTCCCAGGCCCCAGATCGCGTGCATCACCTTGTGGGCGTGGCCTGGGAAGCGTTTGCGGATCGAGACCAGCGCGCAGTTGTGGAACGCACCGGCCACGGGAAGGTCGAGGTCGACGATCTCCGGCACGGTCATCCGGATCGCCGGCAGGAAGATCCGCTCCGTCGCCTTGCCGAGCCAGGCGTCCTCCTGCGGCGGCTTGCCTACGACGATCGATGGATAGATCGCGTTCGCGCGCATCGTCATCGCGGTCACGTGGAAGACCGGGAACGGTTCGGCGGGCGTGTAGTAGCCGGTGTGGTCGCCGAAGGGCCCTTCCTGGGTCAGCTCGCCCCGCTCGATGTAGCCCTCGAGCACGATCTCGGCGTTCGCCGGCACGTCGAGGGCGACTGTCTTCGCGCGGACGAGCTCGACCGGCTCGCCGCGCAGGAAGCCCGCGAGCATCAGCTCGTCGACGTGCTTCGGCAGCGGCGCGCTTGCGACGTAGGTCGTGACAGGATCGAGCCCGAGCGCAACGGCGACCTCGAGGCGCCCGTCGGTCGCGAGATAGTCCATGCGGCCGTCCTTGTGGATCTGCCAGTGCATCGCCGTGGTGCGCTCGTCGAGGACCTGCAGCCGGTACATGCCGACGTTGCGCGTGCCGCGCGGACTCAGAGTGATCACGGCGGGGAGCGTGATGAACGGACCGGCGTCCCCGGGCCAGCAGGTCTGGATCGGGAGCGCGCCGAGGTCGACATCGTCCCCGGTCAGCACGACCTCCTGGGATGCGCCGCCGCGAACGCTCTTCGGCTGCGAGTCCGCGATCGACTTCAACTTCTTCAGGCCGCGAACCTTCTCGACGAGCCCCTGCGGCGGCTGCATCTCGAGCACGTCCTCGACACGTCGGCCTACGTCGTCGAGGGTCTCGACCCCGAATGCGAGGCACATGCGGCGCTCGGTGCCGAACTGGTTGATCAGCAGAGGATGCTCGGCCCCTTTTGGGTTCTCGAACAGCAGCGCCGGCCCGCCGGACTTGACGGTGCGGTCGACGATCTCGGTCACCTCGAGGTGCGGATCGACCTCGGCGGAGACGCGGGCGAGCTCCCCCTCACGCTCGAGCAGCGCAATCCAGGCGCGCAAATCGGCGGGAGGCGCCATCGCCGGTCAGTTTAAGGTTCGCAGTGCGTAATCGGTCGGTTTCTTTAGTAGCGCTGTGCGGCGCGCCGCTTCGCGCGGCGCCGGTGCTCGAGCCACCTGCTCGTCTGGCCGAGCGCAATCACGCCGATGAAGATCAGGCCGACGATCAGCATCGCCAGGATCACCTTCTTGCCCTCCTGGGCGGCGGTCTCGGCAGCGATCGGCGGAAGCCGCGGCATGCGGGCGCGAATCTAGCGGACGCGCCGGGCGTGCGCAGCCAGCGCCCGCTCGACGGGCTCGGCGCCCGCCGCTGACCGCGCGAGCTCGGAGAGCTCCGACGGATCACCGCCGTTGCGAAGCGCCGCCCGCGCGTGCTCGAGCTCACTCTCGCCCAGCACCGCTGACGTCGCCGCCCACGCGGCGCCGTCGCCGTCGGTCTCCTCGGCGCGCAGTTGGGCGCAGAGCGAGATCAGGGCGGCGAGGTCGGCCACCGCCTCGACGGTGCCAACCTCGGCGATTCGCACGAGGCCGTGCGCGTACAGGTAGTCGCCGAGCAAGAGCGCGGTGTCGCCGTCGGCGGGCGCGAACAGGCGCGGGCGGCCGTAGTGCAACAGGTAGCCCTCGTAGATCGTCTCGAGCCCGAGCGCGTAGCGCTCCTCGCCGAGTGGTGAGAACACAGGCTCCTGCTCACGCTCGGCGGGCACACGCAGCGCGTCGCCCCAAAGGCGGCTCTCGCGCGCCGCCTCCTCGACGATCGTCGTCCAGACGCTAGGAGGCGAAGAAGTCGGCAACGGACTCCACCGTCCGGTCGATCTCCTCGTCGCCGTGCGCAAGCGAGACGAAGAGGGCCTCGAACTGGGACGGCGCGACGTAGATCCCTCGCTCGAGCAGCGATCGGAAGAGGGCTCCGTAGCGATCGGTGTCGCACGCGACGGCGTCGGCGAAATCGCGCACAGGCTCGTCGCGCATGAACAGTGTCAGCATCGCGCCGACACGCTGCACCCTCCCGAACGGCGCCAGACCCTCCTCGAGCCTCGCGCCCAGCCGCTCGAGCTCCTCGTAAACCGCAAGGTCCCGCAAGCGCGGGAGCACCGCGAGGCCGGCCGCGGTCGCAATGGGATTTCCCGCGAGCGTCCCGGCCTGGTAGACGTCGCCCGTCGGCGCCAGCCGCTCCATGATCTCCTCCCGGGCGCCGAATGCCGCGAGCGGCAGGCCGCCGCCGAGAACCTTGCCGAGGATCGTGACGTCGGGGATGACGCCGAACCGCTCCTGCGCGCCACCCCGGGCAACCCGAAAGCCCGTGATTACCTCGTCGAAGACGAGCAGCGCCCCCGATGCGTCGCAGAGAGCGCGCAGCGCCTCGAGGAAGCCCGGTTCGGGCGGGACTACGCCCATGTTCCCGGCGACCGGCTCGACGATCACGCAGGCGAGGCCTTCGCCGTAGCGCTCGACGGCCAGAGCCGCGGCCTCGACGTCGTTGTACGGGCAGACCACGGTGTCGGCGGCCGCCCCGGTGGTCACGCCCGGCGTCGAGGGAATGCCAAACGTCGCAAGACCCGAGCCGGACGAGACGAGCAGCGAGTCGACGTGGCCGTGATAGCAGCCGGCGAACTTGAGCACCCGGTCGCGCCGGGTGAAGCCGCGGGCGAGCCGGATGGCACTCATCGCCGCCTCGGTGCCGGAGGAGACGAGTCGCACCTGCTCGACGGAGGGGACGGCGTCGACGATCTCGGCCGCGAGCTCGACCTCGCGCTCGGTCGGCGCGCCGAAACTCGTCCCGTCCTTCGCCGCTTCGGAGACCGCCTCGACGGTCTCGGGGTCGGCGTGTCCGAAGAGGAGCGGCCCCCACGACTGCACCCAGTCGACGTAGCGCCGCCCTTGCTCGTCCTCGATCTCCGCGCCGTCGGCGCGACGGACAAACAGCGGCTCCTCGAGCCCGACCGCCTTCATCGCGCGGACGGGTGAGTTGACGCCGCCTGGAATCACTCTGAGCGCCCGGCGATACAGCTCCCCGCTTCCCTGGCCGGCGCCGGCTCCCGCCGGGCGAAGCCCGGCTCCGCCGCCTGACGGCGCTCGCGGCGGGACGCTGCGCCCGCGACGCTTGTCCGTGCTTCTAGGCACTGTCCTGCGCGCCGCGGGCTTGCCTCCCTTGCCAGCGCCGTCCCAGGAAACCGGAGGCGCTCACAGCCACTGCGCCAGCTCTTTCGTCCAGTAGGAGACGACGAAGTCGGCGCCCGCGCGCTTGATCGCGACCAGCGACTCGAGCGCCGCCTGACGCTCGTCGAGCCAGCCCGAGGCGGCGGCGGCCTTCAGCATCGCGTACTCGCCGGAGACGTTGTAGGCGCCGACCGGTAGGTCGAAGCGGTCGCGTATTGCTCGCAGGACGTCGAGGTACGGCAGCGCCGGCTTGACGATCAGCGCGTCGGCGCCCTCCTCGACGTCGAGCTCGCACTCGCGAAGCGCCTCGCGAACGTTCGGCGGGTCGAGCTGGTAGCCGCGCCGGTCGCCGAAGGCCGGCGTCGACTCGGCCGCCTCGCGGAACGGCCCGTAGAACGCGGAGGCGTATTTGGCGGCGTAAGAGACGATCGGCGTCAGCTCGAGCCCGGCGTCGTCCAGCGCCGAGCGGACCGCGCCGACTCGTCCGTCCATCATGTCGCTCGGGCAGACGGCGTCGGCGCCGGCCTCCGCATGGCTGACCGCGGTCCGGGCGAGCAGCTCGAGCGAGAGGTCGTTGTCCACCTCGCCGTTCTCGACGATCCCGCAGTGACCGTGCGACGTGTACTCGCAGAGGCAGACGTCCGTGGCCAGAACGAAGTCCGGGAAGCGCGGCCGCAGCTCGCGCAGGGCGCGCTGCACGATCCCGTCCTCGTCGTAGGCTCCGGAGGCCTGCTCGTCCTTCTCCTCCGGGATCCCGAACAGGATCACCGCGGAGACTCCGAGGCGGGCGAGCTCCTCGACCTCGGCCACGATACGGTCGACGGAGAGCTGTGCGATTCCAGGCAGCCCCTCCAGCGGCCGACAGACGTCGTCGCCCGGGCAGACGAACAGCGGCTGGACGAAGTCCGCGAGGTCGAGCCGCGTCTCGCGGACGAGCCCGCGCAGCCTGGCGGCGCGCCGGAAGCGGCGGAGGCGGGTGACCGGAAACGTAGTCACGCCAAAAGCCTACGCATCCCGAAACGCGCGCAGACGCCGAAGACGCCGCCGAGGCCGACCAGCCACGCCGCTTCGCGACCCAGCGCCCCCCAGGGACTGGTGTCGTAGAGCGCAGCACCGATGTAGCGCACCGCATGCACGAACGGGAGCGCGTCCGAGAGCCACGCCGCCGGGGGCGCGACGGAACGGGGCACTAGTCCCAGGAAGACGACCGGGAGCACGACGAGAAGCGCGACGAGTGACGCCGTCCGCGCCTCGCGCGCGAGCGCACCGAGCAACGCCCCGAGCGCACCCAGAGCGCCGCCGGCGAGCAGCAGTCCAAGTGCGAGCAGCGGCAACCGCTGCCACGGCTCTCCCCCGCTGACGTCGCCCACGTCGATCACGATCCCGAACACCACCGCGACGGCAATCCCCAGGCCGAGCGCGAGGGCCGCCGCCAGCGCCACCTTCGACCAGACGAGCTGCCCGAACGTCAAGAGGCCACGAGCGAGCCGGGCGATCACGTTCTCGTCCCGCTCGGCCGCGAGCGAGCCGGCTGCCAGCACGAGCGCAAGGAAACTGATCGTGAGCGCGATCGCGTACGACTGCACATCGGCAGAGAGGGCCCAGGTGCGGCCACCGTGGACCTCAGCCGGGACGATCGGATGCGCCGTCGCTGCGAGCGCGCCGCCCGTCCTCGCGAGCCCGATCCGTGCGTCGTGGATGAAGTCCTCGACCTGTCGCGCCTGCGGGCTCGGCGGCAGCCGGTGAAGGAGGCGCTGGGCGCCGGCGAGCCCCAGCACGTCGAACCGGCGGCCGAGGATGGTGCCGTGGCCGCCGTTGAGGATCAGTCGCACGTAGCCGAGGTTGGTGCCGATGTAGGCCCGTTGAAGCTGCCGGTTGAGCCGGTAGACGAGCGCCTGCATCTGCTGCTCGACCCGCGACGCCAGGATCCCGCGCGCGATCTGCACCTCGAGCCGCGGGCTTTGCACCAACCCTTGCAGCGTCGAGACGAACCCGGGAGGGACTGTCAGGACGGCGACGACCTTGCCGTTACCGAGCTCCCGCTGGGCCTCGCGCCGGTCGAGCCGGACGAGCCGGACCTCCTTGCCGACTTCGTTGATCGTGCGGTCGACGTTGAAGCGATGCCCTCCGAGGACGATCTCGTGCGGCAGGTTGTCCTCGTCGACGAACGCCACGCGCGGCCTCGCGTTCGCGTAGCCGGCAACGAGACCGACGAGGAGCGCGATCACGAGCGGGTAGGCGATCAGCAGACCGAGCAGCAGCGGGGAGCGCCGCAGGACAACCGCGTCCTTGCGAAAGAGCAGCAGAACACGCGTCACGCGAAGAGCGCGTCCAGCTCGTCCCGCTCGTACAGCGGAACACCGTCCCGAAGGGCGAGCGCGCGGTCGGCGTGCCCCGCCTCGTCGAGGTTCTGCGTCGCAAAGACGACGGCGCCGCCGCGCTCCCGCAGCTCGTCGGCCAGGCCCCATAGTCGGCGGCGCTGCTCCGGATCGAGGGCGGCGGTCGGCTCGTCGAGCAAGAGCACCTGCGGCGCGCCGAGGAGCGCAATCGCAAGATTCAGCCGCTGGCGGTTGCCGACCGAGAGGTCCGCGCTCGGCGGCTCTGCGGGAAGTCCGAAGTCGACGAGCAGCCGGCGGGCGACCGCCTCCGGCTCCGCGTCGCCCTCGAGCCGGGCGAAGAGCTCGAGGTTCTCGCGTGCCGAGAGCCGCCCGTACTGCGCAGGGCGCTGCGGCGCCCAGCCGACTCGAGTGCCGAGGCGGCGCTCGATCCGTCCGGCCGACGCCGGCAGGGCGCCCGCGAGCAACGAGAGCAGCGTCGACTTGCCGGCCCCGTTCGGGCCGACGAGGGCGATCGCTTCTCCCTCCCAGACCTCGAGGTCGGTCGGCTGAAGCGCGACGGCCGAGCCGAAGCGCCGTGCGACGCCGCGCGCCGCCAGCAGCGGGGCGCTGCTCATCGGGCGGCCGGCGGCACCGAAGCGACCGGGGCATCCGGCCGCTCGAGCTCGACCTCGACCGGCACCGTAGTCCCGTCTCGCCAGGGCTCCAGCTCGACTCGATCGGAGAAGAACTCCCAGGTCGCGCGACCGGCCGCGAGCAGCGGCAGGGCGACGAGAACTCCGGGCAGACCGTAGACCTCGGCGCCCGCGAGCAGCCCGAAGATGACCAGCAGCGGGTGGAGGCGCAGCGCCTTGCCCATGACGTTCGGAGCGACGACGTGCCCCTCGAGCTGGTGGACGCCGAGGAAGAGCACCGCGACCCAGATCGCCGAGATCGGGTGAACGATGAGCTCGTAGAAGAACGGCGGCAACGCGCCCAGCCAGGGGCCGAGGTAGGGGATCAGCTCGGTCACTGCGACGAACGAGCCGAAGAGCACGGCGTAACGGTCGGCTCCCGGGGCGATCCCGACCCGGCCCATCGCCCAGAGGCCGAGGCCCGCGCTCGTCCCGATGATCAGCGAGAGGAGGACCTGGCCTTTGACATAGCCCGCGAGCGACCGCTCGAGCTGCACCATCAACGACGGCGAGCCGCGCGTCGGCGGGAACCGCCTGTCGACCGCCCGCGCGAACCGCTCCATGTCGAGCAGCATGTAGACCGAGACGACGAGGATGAGGACGAGGCTGAAGAGCAGCTTTACCGTCCCGATCGCCGCGCCCTCGATGAAGTTGATCGCCTTGGAGGAGTACTTCTGGACGTCGTTCGCGCTGATCTTCGAGACGAGGTCATGACCCTGCTTGCGGATCTTGATCCGCTTCAGCCCATGATGGTCGAGCCAGAACTGCAGCCGGTCGACGTCGCGTGCCGCGTGCGTCTGGCGGGCCTGTCCGTGCTCGACCGTAAAGTAGTTCTCGACCCGATGAGCGGCCGAGCGCGTCTGGTGGACGACGACCGCGCCGAGCGCGATTGCCGCCGCGGCGACGATGGCGGCGAAGCAGAGGTAGACGGTTGCAACCCCGAGTCCCCGGGGGAATCGGACTTTCGTCAGGGCGCGCACAAGCGGATTCAGCAGCACCGCGATCAGGCCTGCGACGAGGAAAAGGAAGACGACGTGGCCGACCGTCGCCGCGAAGGACCAGAGCAGCAGCAGCAAAAGCGGCAGCCCGACAAGCTGGATCCAACGCGGAATCTGCATCTTCCGCCCGGGGGCGGCCATGCCATCCATCGTAGCGCCAAGGTCGTACAGCTTCGCCGGCGCGTCCGCCCGCCAGATTGGGACTGGGACTGGACGCGAGAAGTGGACGGTGCGCTCGCCCTCGATCGAGCTGAGGCCTCCGAAGCCACTTTGCAACCGCTTCTGGCCTCCGTTAGCGTGCCCCCGATGTCGAGGGCGAGGGAGAGTCGCGCCGCGCGCGAGCGGCGGGCTGCGGCACGGCGCGGGAGACGGCTCGCAGGTCTCGTCGTTCTCGCAGTGATCGCCCTCGTCACGCTGCTCCTGACCGCGTTCGGCTCCGGGCATCAGAGCGTGCAAGCGCTGACACCGGCTCCCGCAAAGCGCCTGCTGCCTGCAGGCCCGCCGTCGCCGCAAGTGGTCGCGCTCGTCGGTCCGCTGCGGATCCAGCTTCCAATCGCCCAGTCGCGCGTGACGGCGATCGGCTACCACGCGAGCGCGGACGGCGCGCTCGCCCTGGAGCCCCTCGGACACCAGGCGAATGCCGGCTCGTTCACGCGGCTCGCGCAGAAGCTCTTCGGCGGCTCCAGCGGCGGGCTCCGCTACTACGAGCTCGGCGGAGACGGAGGCCCGGGGACGGCCGCCCTGGACGTGGGAGCCGCGCCGGGCACCGACGTGTACGCCCCAGTCGACGGGACGATCGTCGGCCTGGCGCCTCTCGTCGTCAACGGGCGCACCTACGGCACGGAGGTAGACATCCAACCGTCCGGGTCCCCTTCGCTGCTCCTCGCCCTGACGCACCTGCGCCCCGACCCCGCGCTCACGGTCGGCGCCTCGGTTGCGGCCGGCACCTCGAAGCTAGGGACGATCGTCGACTTCTCCCGCGTCGAGCGTCAGGCGCTTGCCCGCTACACGCAGGATGCGGGCAACCACGTCGAGCTCGAAGTACACGAAGCGGCCGCGAGCCTGCCGTAGCGCCGCTGAGGATCCTCCATGTCGCCGACGTCTTCGGCACGCCCGGAAGGCGTGCGGTCGAGGAGCGCCTGCCGTCGTTGCGCGACGAGCTCGGCGTCGACTTCTGCGTCGTCAACGGAGAGAACGCAGCCGACGGCGCCGGCCTCACGCCGAAGCTCGCCGACCGGCTGCTCGCGGCCGGCGCGGACGTTGTCACTCTCGGCAACCACGTCTGGCGGCGGCCGGAGATCGGGCCGTACCTCGCGACATCGGAGCGCGTTGTCAGGCCGGCGAACGTCGCCTTCGGCTCCCCAGGTCGCGCCGTCGCAGTCGCGCCCGCGCGCGACGGCACGCCGGTCGGGGTGGTGAACGTGCTCGGCTCGCTCTTCCTCGACGTGGCCAGAGGGCCGTTCGAGGTCGTCGACGAGGTCGTCGAGGAGGCGCGGGCGGTCACACCTGTCGTCGTCGTCGACTTCCATGCGGAGGCGACGAGCGAGAAGATCGCCCTCGCCCGCTATCTCGACGGCCGCGTCACCGCCGTCATCGGCACGCACACGCACGTCCAGACGAACGACGCGCGCGTCCTCCCCGGCGGAACGGCCGCGATCACCGACGCGGGGATGACGGGGCCGCACGACTCGGTGATCGGCGTCGAGGCCCGGCTCGCGATCGAGCGCATGCGGACCGGTTTCCCGATCCGATTCCATCCCGCGACCGGCGACGTCCGAATCGAAGGAGCGCTCGTCGAGTGCGACGCCGACGGCCGCGCTCTCAGCTGCGAGGCGGTTCGGGTCCCCGTCGAATGACCGCGACCACCAGCGCAGCGACTAGCGCGACGAGCACCAGGTCGCGCGCGACGACGAGCCACGAGGGCACCGCTTCGAAGCCGAGCGCGAGCTGCCAGTAGCGGTAGGGGAACCAGAGCTGCGTCAACACGAGGGCGACGCCGAGAACCGTAGTTGCGGCGAGGCCGCGGCGGCCCCGGACGAGCGGGACGAGCGGGATCAACCAGATCAGGAACTGCGGCGAGAGCACCTTCCCGAACGCGACGAAAGCCGCGACGGAGGCGGCAGACACAGCGGCCAATCGCTCACGCGTCGCCGGGCCGAGGGCAAACGCGAGCCAGATCGCCACCACCGCGATCCCCTGGACGACGACGAGCGAGAGCGCGAGCTCATGGGCGGCATGACCCACGAGGTTCTGCGAGCCGCTGCTCGTCTGCAGCTTGAGGTGAAGGCCGGCGAGCTGATGCGCCGCGAGTAGAAAGGCCGAGCCCAGGCTCTCGAGCTGAAGCGGCCGGCCCGCTTGGCGCGTGATCGAGTCGAGGACACCGTCGGGCGCGAGCACCGCGAAGGGTAGGACGCACGCCGCCGCGACCGCTACGAAGGCGGCGAGGCAGGCGGCCGCGGCGCGCGCGCCCTGACGCCGAGCGACGTAGACGAGCGCCGGGGGGAGGAGAAGCGCCGGGTAGAGCTTCGCGGCCGCGCCGAGCGCGAGGGTCCCGAAGCCGAGTCGCTCCCGGCCGGCGAGGAGCGCGGCGAGCGCGCCGATCGTGAGCGCTGCCGGCCAGAGGTCGAACCGGCTGAGGACCAGCGAGCCGAGCGCGAGGGGCGCGAGTGCTGCGAAGAGGAGGGCGCCGGCGGCGCGTCGCCGGCGAGTCCCGAGGGCGCCCAGCGCGACGGCGAGAAACGCGACCATCGCCGCGCCGCAGAGCGCCATCAGTATCTGGAAGCGCCGGTCGTACGCGGCCTGGTCGGGCCGCCCGAGCGCGGGCAGCACGAATACCGGCAGCGCCGCAGGGGGGTACTCGAGCGCGAAGTCACGGTAAGGCATCTGCCCGCGCACGACCGCGTCCCCGTAGTGCCGGTACGACGGCGTGTCGACGATTGGGCGGTGCGTGTAGAAGCCGTGGTGGAGGACGCCCCACGCGAGGAAGAAGACGACGACCGCGACGGCGCCTGCAAGCGCGACGTCGACTGGGTCAGCCCGCCGCGACCAGCTCTCTTGTCTCGCGACCACTAGGGACCGTCACCTCCGCGGACACCTCAGCCGGCCGAGCTACCAGGACGGCGAAGGCGACGAATGGGAAGAACCACGGCAGGTAGAGGTAGAACCAGTGCGTCAGCACGAGCTCGAAGCCGATCAGCAGCGCGGCCGTCAGCGCCGCGAGTTGAAGCGGCGTCTTGCGGCGAGGGAGGAAATACGAAGCGAAGGCGCCGGCGACGAGCAACCCCGTGAGCACCCTCTGAACGACGTGCAGGTCGGGCAGCCCGGCGTGGTACTGCCGCCAGTCCCAGATCGAGAACGGCGAGTCGCGACCAACCTGCCAGGAGACCGTGCGGTCCCAGAAGACGCGGGCGGCATGGACCGGGTTCGGCTCGAGCAGGAGGATGGAGAAAGCGGCGAGACTGGCAACGAGAAACGCCGCGCCGAAGACCAGCTGCGCCCGCCCGCGACGTCGGTCCGGGAACGAGGCCCACAGCGGCACCAGCAGCAGCGCGGCGAACTTGGTCCAACCGGCGAGGGCAGTGAAGCCGCCCCGCGCGCTCGGCGACGTGGCGAGCCAGAAGCCCCAGATCAGGAAAGCGGGCATGATCGCATCGTTCGTGTTCGAGCTCGAGACGTACTGGGTGAACGGCCACGCTGCCCACGCGAAGGCCAGTGTCATGGCAAGGCGGGTGCCGCCGAAGCGAAGTCCGACGAGCGCGAGACCGGCGACGGCGAGCAGGTCGAAGAGGATCGCAGTGAGATGGGCGGCGGGCAGCTTGTCCCATTTGCCGCTCCAGCCGAGCGCGAGATAGCCGGGCAGGTAGGTCTCGTACGCGACGGGACCGTAGGTATCGCCCTGCGGATTGGCCGACTCGCAGCGGCCGTTGGTCTGGATCCGGTTGCGGATCTCGCCGTCCTGGTCGGCCGGCCCGCACGCCTTCAGCTTGTCCTCGACCGGGAAGTGGCCGTACGGCGAGTGCCCGTGGGCGATCCGGTCGGCGCCGACCACGCCGGAGTAGCCGACGTCGATCACGTTCGAGTTCTGGACGTTCAGGCCGACGCGAAAGCCGAGCAGGAAGACGGTCGCCGCGGCGAGCACCCAGACCGGCCAGACGGGTCGCGAGACGGCGGGCGGGCGCCCTCGCCACGCCGTCCAGAGCATCCTTCCGAGCAGATACGCGAGCGGCGGGTACGCGAGCGGGACGCTCGTGAAGACGTCGCCTCGGTTGAAGTACCAGAGCGATGCCGTGAACGAGAGCAGGACGAGCAGGTCAAGGTTGCGGACGCCGAAGGGGCGACGGAGGTCGGCAAGCCCGAGCAGAAACGCGGCGCACAGCGCGAGCCAGACGGGCGCGCTGTTGATCTCCCTCCCACCGAAGGCTCCCTTGTAGCCGCGTGCCATCTTCCAGGCGACCTGCGGCCCCGTCCACGCCTCGGTCACGACGTCCGAGGCGTCGTCCACCCGGCCGGTCGCGACCTCGCCCGCCTTGCCCGACCACACCTTCACGGTCCAGCTCCCGTACTTCGCCGAGAACGTCGCGTCCGTGATCCAGGTCCGGCGCGGGTAGTGACGAAGCCAGTGGCGAACTTTCGGTACGACGAGGACGAGCGACGTCGCGCGTTGCTTCGTCAAGTGCGGCGTGGCCGGAGACGGCGCGAACGGCGTCGCGATCACGTGACCCTTCGCGTCGTAAACCGGGCGTGTGGGCGCCGCCGCCCGGGCGGTGGGCGCGAGGAGGAGCGCGCAGCCACAGGCGACAGCGAGCCGGCGCATCGCCGTGAGCCTAGCGCTACGCGCCGCTAGCGTCTGCGGCCGCCGCTGGCGGTGCGAGCCAGGCTCCGCCCGGCGCAGGCGCTGCCGGCAGCAGGAGCTAGCGGAAAGACCAGAGCTTGTTGCCGACGAAGTTCAGGGGCGTGACCACGATGATCGCGATCGCCTGAGCGAGCAATTTGTTGACGTGCCCGAGATCGACGAGCGCGGCGAGTAGCGCGAGGTTCGCGGAGTAGGCGACGCAGGCGACGACCAGAAATCGAAATCCCTGCCACCCGACGTGGCCCCGCTGGCCCCGGAACGTCCAGAGCCGGTTCCAGGCGTAGTTGTTCGTGACCGCGACGAGGAACGAGCATGTCGCGGCGGCTATGTAGTGGAAGCCGGCGCCCCGGAGGAGCGCCGCGTAGACGGCCAGGTTGACGATGTAACCGCTCGCGCCGACCGTGCTGAACTTCGCCAGCTGGAACCAGTTGGCCGGCCGCCGCAACGCATGCCCCGCACGGGTTCGCGCTCGAGCGGCGGCGGACGACTCCACAGCGGAGGAGGCTAACAACGGCGGCGGAGCGGTCGCTGCACCACCTGTTCGGCGCAAGCCCCGGGCAGAAGTCTCGCTTTCGACACGACGCGCTTCACACGTGCGCGGAAGTGCTCACTAGGCTGGGACCGAGGGGTGGGGGTTGGCGCATCCCTTCCCAGACGCCTCGGTCGGCTCAGAGAACGGAGAAGCCGGACTCGCCGCGAGGCTCCTCCCACTCGACCGCGAGCTCTTCGACTTGCGCGCCGGCCGGTCCACGTCGGCACCACGACACGAGCGACTCGACCAGGTCGTGTTCACCTTCGAACACCGCCTCCACAGATCCGTCGGGCACGTTCGCGATCCAGCCCTGGATGCCCTGGGAACGAGCTCGATCACGAGCCTCGGCGCGGAAGAAAACGCCCTGGACGCGGCCTTTCGCCCGGACGTGCGCTCGTGTAGGCCGGCCGTCAGCCGGCAAAGCCCTCCTCTCCGACGAGCGGCACAAACCGGCAGGGGACCGACCTGAGCACGGCGGGCCCTTCAGGGCTCCGCACGCCCATCAGGAGCCGCTGACCCCGCGGCCCACCTACCGGCACGACCAGTCGTCCGCCGGGTTGGAGCTGCTCGTAGAGCGTCTGTGGAAACTCTGGGGCGGCAGCGGCTACGGCGATCGCGTCGAACGGCGCATACTCCGGCAATCCGAGCGTCCCGTCGCCGACGTGAACGTGGACACGCTCATAACCGGCCGCCGCCAGCGCCGCACGCGCCCGCTCCGCCAGCCCCGGAACCCGCTCGATCGTGAACACGTCGGCGGCCAACTCGGCAAGCACCGCTGCCTGGTAGCCCGAACCTGTGCCGACGTCGAGGACGCGCTCGGTTCCGCGCAATGAGAGCGCCTCGCAGATCCGCGCAACCATGTACGGCTGCGAGATCGTCTGCCCTTCCCCGATCGGCAGCGCCGCGTCCGCAAAAGCCCGACCCCGCTCCCCCTCCGGCACGAAGGCCTCGCGAGGCACACGCTCCATAGCGGCGAGAACGCGTTCGTCGACGATATCCCGGGCACGCAGCTGCTCCGCAACCATGGCGCGGCGCGCCGCCGAGAGCTCCTCAGGCTGCATCGGCGAGCCTGGCGTATCTCGGCGGCCGAATGCCGAAGTGGCGCAGGACGATCGGCGCGACGTCGACGATCGAGCGAGGCGTCCTTTCGACGCCGATCGTCAGCATGGGCACCTCGGAGTCGCCGGCCGTCAGCGAGCCGTGGCTACCGCCGCCCACATGGCTCCGGCCGGCGAGATCGGAGAACTCGAACCCCGGGGCGGCCGAGACGACGAGCTCCCCGCAGTTCGGGTTCGCGAGGGCCGCCCAGGTGCGCTCGAACGCGTCGGGCCCTTCGAGGAGAGAGACGTCCCCGGTCGTGCGCCAACCCGCCGCGCTCGGCGCGAACCGGAGCTCCTCGCCGTCGCGCCGCGCGACAGCCTCCGGCCCTTCGCGAAAGAGCACGACCTCGGCCGCAGGCTCCGCGTCGAGCCGGGCGGCCAGCCTGCGTGGGTCCTCTCGGCAGCGCGGCATCCGGTAGACCATCCCCGCGCGGTTCGAGGCGGTGATCACGACATCGGTCCCTCCGAAACGTTCCTCGAGGCTCGCGGCCCGCTCGACACGCGTCTGGCCGTGATCGGAGCAGAGGATGAGGGCATAACGCTCGAGGAACTCGTCCGGGCCGCCCGCTGCGTCGACGAGTGCGGCGACCGCCCGGTCGCTCCGGGCGAGCGCCTCGCCGGCGGCGTCGGGACCCCAGAGGTGCGAGGCGAAATCGAAGTCGGGCAGGTAGTAGACGAGCAGGTCGAACCCGTCGCGCGTGACGAGCCAGCGGCCCACCGCGGCGGCGTACGCGTCGACCGAGCCTGCGCTTCTGCCGCCGACCGCCAGCGGCGCGCCTGTGCGGTCCGACTCGTAGAGGTTGAAGAAGAAGAAGCGCTTCGGCCCGAATGCGGGACGCGCGAGCCCGGGCACCACCGGGCGGTGTCGGGTCCGGCCGCGGTAACACGTGAAGTTGACAGCGGCGGGGACGAGCCCTGCGTCCTCGACCGCCTCGTAGATAGTGACCGCGTCAGGCGCAAGGTGCTCCTCGTTCATCCCGAAGATCGCGTCGAGGATCGACCTGCGGGTCCCCGCCGCTCGGATCGCCCCGAAAGAGGAGCCGTACTCGACGATCCGGCTCTCGCCCCGGTGGTACCAGACGAGATGCGGGATGTGGTGAACGTCCGGGTGCGCGCCGGTGGCCAGCGAAGAGAGACAAACCGGGGTCAGCGACGGAAACGTCGACACCGCGGGCTCGTAGCGGCCGTGCTCCGCGAGGAAGGCGAGCGTCGGCGCACGCCCGGTCTCGACGGCGCGCTCGAACAGGCCGGGCGTCAGACCGTCGATGACGGCGAGGATCAGGGGTTTAGTCGCGGGCAAGGATCCGCAGGCCGGCGTAGCGATCGCCGGCGCGCCGCCGGAGACGGGCGCCGAGAGCCGGCACCACGAGCGCTTCGAGATAGCCCACTCCCGGGACGAGCGCGAGGGCGCCGACGACCAGCGCCGCGCCCGCGACCAGGGCGCCGGTCCCAAGGCGGGTGCCGCCGCGCCTCAGCGCGCCGCGGACGATCTGCACCGCGCCGAGCGCCCCGAGAGCGCCGGCGATCCCGGCGCCGACCGCGCCGCCCCAACCTTCGATCAGCGCGCCCTCCGCCGCACCGAGGGCCGCCGCCAGTCCTAGCGCAGAGCTGCTTCCGGCGCGCGTCGCGGCGAGCAACCCCGCAAAGAGGACGCCGATCGCGGCGCCGATCCCGATCGCGAGCCCGATTCCGTACCACTCGCCCATCTCGGCAAGTGTAGACGCGCGGCTTCGGCGGGTTTCGGCCGGGCTTCCTGCGGGAAATCTAGTCGAACCTCACCCTCGAACTTGGCCGAGAGAGTTCACACGATGCTTCCGTTGCTCGTCTTCTTCAGCTCCGAGCGGTCGGGCCCGGCACGCCGGATGGAGAGCGTCCTCGCGCACATCGCGCGCAAGGAGCGCGGCCGGATCCGGGTGATGCGCGTGGACGTCGACGCCCATCCGGAGCTCGTCGAGCGGTTTCGAATCGAGGTCGTCCCGACGCTCGTCCTCGTCGAGGACAAGCGAGTGGCGGCCCGCCTGGAAGGCCGCGCCAGCGCACCGCGGATCGAACGGGTGCTGGCCGCACACCGCAGCGACCGGCTCGTGGCCGCGTAGCTATTCGCCGTGCTCTAGCCGGCGGATGACAGAGAGGCCGAACTCGGCCGCCCTGGCGCCGTCGACCACCCGGTGGTCGAACGTGATCGAGACGTGCCCGACCGGCCGCACGGTCACCTCTCCGTCGCGGACGACCGGCCGCTCGCCAACCCGCCCGACGCTGAGAATCGCGACCTCCGGATGGTTGACTATCGGCGTCTGGAAGAGCCCGGCGAGCTTGCCCGCACTCGTGACGGTGAAGGTCGAGCCGCGAAGCTCCTCGGGCTTGAGATTGCCGGCGCGGGCAGCATCGGCGAGCCGCTCGACCTCCCCCGCCAGCTCGTCTATCGAGGCGGAGTC
This sequence comes from Gaiellaceae bacterium, assembly GCA_049644345.1. Classification (GTDB taxonomy): domain Bacteria; phylum Actinomycetota; class Thermoleophilia; order Gaiellales; family Gaiellaceae; genus JBARRS01. The sequence continues at coordinate 26,666 of JBARRS010000048.1, read as the reverse complement.
GCAGTCCCGCACGACCGGGACGACAAGCCCGTGGTCGGTCTGGACGGCGACGCCGAGGTCGTACCGGTCCAGGTAGACGATCTCCTGTCCCTCCAGCCGCGCGTTCAGCTCCGGGAACTCCTTCAGCGAAACTGCGCACGCCTTGAGCGTCAGCGGGACGAGCCGACCGAGGTCGACGTTCGAGAAATCGCACTCCTCGACCCAGGTCACCGCGGGTACTTCTCGGTGCGCCCGGGCCATGTGCTCGGCGATCAGACGCCGGACGCCGCGGAGCGGCTCGCGCCTGCCCTCGCCGGCGCGAGCTCCTGTTGCGGCGCGAACGTCTTCTTCGGTGATCCGTCCCCCCGGTCCGGTGCCCCTCACCGAGGAGAGGTCGACGTCGAGCTCCTGCGCGACCTTGCGGACCAGCGGCGTCGCCCGGACGCGGTCGGTCGCCGGCCGCTCCTCGGGCGCCGCGCCGTCCTCGCCGATCACGACGAGCACTGTCCCCACAGGGACCGTCTGGCCTTCCTCAACGAGAATCCGCGCGATCTTGCCTGCCGCCGGCGAGGGGATCTCGACAGTCGTCTTGTCCGTCTGCACCTCGACCAGCGGATCGTCCTCGGCGATCTCTTGTCCTTCCCGAACGAGCCACCGGGCGATCTCGCCTTCGGTCAGGCCCTCTCCGAGGTCCGGGAGCTTGAACTCGTAAGCCACGGCCGGAATCTACCGAGGCATTCGAGGCGTTCCAACCCAGGCATCGGCGGGGACGATCAGCACGCGCAGGCCTCCATCGACGCGCCACAACGACACGGCCTGTTCGCGGCCGTCCAAATCGGAGGCCACATCGCGCGGGACGTAGCCGGCTTGCAGCGTCCGCTCCTCGTTCCAGATCGCGACCGCGTTCGGGTCGTACTCGTTCTCGGGCTCGGCGACAAGGGCGAGCCGGCGACCCGGGTCGAACGACGCGTCGTCGACGGCACCGGCCCTGAAGGTGACGCCCGCGACGGCGACAACCCGCAGGCGCGGATCCTCCCAGCGCACGCGCTCACCCGTTGCAGCATCGCGCAGGTGATAGCCCGCGTCGCCGCGCTCGAGCCAGAGGCGAAGGCGATCCGTCAGAACGCGAGCGTTCTGCGAACGGCATCCACAACCCGCTCGACCGACGGCATGTAGGCATCCTCGATCTGCCAGTACGGGTACGGGACGTCGTAGCCGGTAACCCTGATGACCGGCGCCCGGAGATCGAGGATCGCCTTCTCCGCCAGGATCGCGGCAAGCTCCGCGCCGTAGCCCGCAGTCCTCGGCGCCTCCTGCACGATCACGACGCGACCGGTCTTCGCGGCCGAGGCGAGCAGCGCGTGCTCGTCGAGCGGCTTTAACGTCCGGACGTCCAGCACCTCGACGGAAACCTCGCCCGACAGGACGTCAGCGGTCTGTTCCGCAAGCGGCACCATCGACCCGTAGGCGACGATCGTGACGTCGCCTCCCTCCCGCGCCACCCGGGCCTCACCGAGAGGCACGACGTGCTCCCCCTCCGGAACCTCGCCGCGCATCGTCCGGTAGTGGCGCTTCGGCTCGAAGAAGACGACGGGATCCGGGTCGCGGATCGCCGCCGCCAGCAACCCTTTCGCGTCCGCGGGCGTCGAGGGGATCGCCACCTTCACGCCCGGCGTGTGCACGTAGTAGGCCTCGGGTGAGTCGTCGTGCAGCTCGGGCGCGCGGACACCACCGCCGTACGGCATCCGCACGACCAGCGGGAAGTCCATCTTTCCGCCCGTGCGCCACCGGTAGCGCCCGACGTGCGTGATCAGCTGGTCCAGGCAGGGATAGGAAAACGCGTCGTACTGCATCTCGCAGACCGGGCGCCAGCCAGTCATGCAGAGACCGACGGCGGCACCGAGGATTCCGGCTTCGGCAAGCGGAGTGTCGACGCAGCGATCCGGCCCGAAGCGATCACGCAGCCCGGCTGTGGCGCGAAAGACGCCCCCCGCCCGCCCGACGTCCTCGCCCATCACGAGCACGGACTCGTCGCGCTCGAGCTCGACGTGGAAGCTGTCGTTGATCGCCTCGACAAGGGTGAGCTCAACCACCGAGGATCCTCCGCAGCTCGGCCAGGTCGTCCTCGAACGAGAGGGGCGGGTCGGCGTAGGCATGCTCGAACAGCAGGCCGAGGTCGGGCTTCGGCTCGGCCTCGGCCTCAGCGATCCCTACGCGCAGCTTCTCGGTCGCATCGGACTTGACTCGCTCCGCCGTGGCGTCGTCAAGGACTCCGAGGCGGCGCAGGTAAGCCTCGTAGCGACCAACGCATTCCCGCTGCTTCTCTTCCTCTACCCGCTCGACGTCGATGTAGGAGCTCGGATCGTCGGCCGTGGCGTGGGGCGCCGCCCGGTAGGTGAGCGCCTCGATGAACGTGGGGCCGTCGCCGGCGCGAGCCCGGTCCACCGCCTCCCGCGTCGCCTCGTAGACGGCCAGCACGTCGGTGCCGTCGACGCGGACTCCGGGGATCCCGTAGCCGACCGCCTTGTCGGCGAGTGTCTCCGCCGCGGTCTGCGCCTCGAGGGGCGTCGAGATCGCCCACTGGTTGTTGTTGCAGAAGAGCACGAGCGGCGCGCGCATGACCCCGGCGAGGTTGGTGCCCTCGTGGAACGACCCCTCGGAAGTCGCGCCGTCGCCGAAGTAGACGAGCGCGCACGTCTGCTCGCCCCGTAGCTTCTTCCCCCAGGCAAAGCCCGCCGCATGCGGGACGTGCGTGCCGATCGGGACGCAGATAGAGGCGACGTTCCAGTCGAGCGGGTTCCACCAGCCGGACGGATGTCCGCGCCACCATTGGAGGGCGATCCGGGGTGGCATTCCACGAAGGAGCCCGATCGCGGACTCGCGGTAGCTCGGGAAGACCCAGTCGTCCCGTTCGAGCGCGTACACCGAGCCTGCCTGCATGGCCTCGTGGTTCCAGAAGAGCGCGTAGGTGCCGATGCGCCCCTGCCGGTGGTAGACGAGCGAGCGCTCGTCGTAGGTGCGCAACAGCACCATCCAGCGGTAGAGCTCGAGCAGGTCCGCCTCGGCAAGTCCTTCGACCTCGCCGTCCGGAACCGCCTCGCCGTCGCCGATCACGCGGCGCAAATCGCGTTCGGCAGGGACCACTTGGGCCATTGCCGAGAATCTATCCGCCTCAGGCGAGGACGGTGACGGCGTCGCGCTCGGCTTCGAAGACCGCCCGGTCGACGTCGCCGAGGTCCTCGCCGTCCGCCTGGAGCGGCATCGGGGTATCGCATGCGACTTCTACCCGGTCGAGGTCGTGTCCGTACAGCACCTCGCGCGACGCGCGCCGACCGAGGAACCCGTACGCGAGCAGCCGCGGTACGTCCGGCGGCCGGACGCGCACGGGCGCAACCAGATCGAGCCCCGAGTTGAAGCTTGCCTCCGGCGCGACGCGGATCGGCACCCCACCCGCATACGTGTACGGCGAGGTGTTCGCCACGAACGCGAACGCGGCGCGGCCGAAGCCGGCGATCTCCACGACCGGCTCGTAGCGCCAGCGCCGGTCGGCGAGCATCCGCATCATCTCCGCCACGAAGCGGAGGTCGCCCGGGCGGCGTCCGTCGGCGCTGCGGCCAAGCGTGTCGACGCGCCGAACGAGCTCGCCGTCGAAGCCGACGCCCGCCGCGAACGTGAAGCGCCGCCCGTTTACGCGTCCGAGCGAGATGCGGCGTGTCCGGCCGGCCCGCAGCGACTCCACAAGCCGCCGCGTCGCTGCCTCGGGGCCGGTCGGCAGGCCGAGCGCGCGTGGAAAGACGTTCTTTCCGCCGCCCGGGACGAAACCGAATGGTACGGCGTTCCCGGCCCCGTTCACGACTTCGTTGAAGAGGCCGTCGCCGCCGAAAGCGAACACTGCGTCCGCCTCGGAAGCCGCGAGCTCGGCAAGCTCCTTCGCGTGTCCGGGGCCCTCCGTCATCAGTACGCGCACCTCCGCCTCGTCGCCGAGGATCCGCTTCACGCGCTCGAGCCGCGACTCGGTCACGTTGGAGGCGAATGGATTGACGATCAGCGCCGCGCGCATCAGCCGCCAGCATAAGCTTGACGCTCCGCAGCTCCGGTCCCATTCTGCTTGCTGCATGGTCCCAGGTCGGCACGTCATCCTGTTCGCAGTAGCCCTCGGGCTCGCGGGTTGCGGCGGATCGTCCAACAAGCCCGTGGCCGTCGTCGGTGACCAGAAGATCACCCAGAAGCAGCTCCAGACGACGGTCGAGCACTTTCGTGAAGAGGCGCGCCGCGAGGGGCGGTTGTTCCCGAAAGGGGACACGGCGGCCTTCCGTCGCATCCAAGCTCAGCTCGTTCGCCTGCTCGTTTACCGGGTCGAGCTCGAAGTCGCAGCGGCGCGCATCGGCGTCCACGTCAGCGACAAGCAAGTCGAGAGGCAGCTGGCGAAGGCGGGAAGCGAGGCGGCCGGGGCGCGGGGCGACAAGGAGAGCTTCCTACGGGAGACCGCCCGTACGCAGCTCGTGACCGAGGCCGTCTTTCGGAAGGTAACCGCCGGGATCGAAGTCACCCCAGCCGAGATTCGGGCCTACTACCGGGCCCACAGGAGGATCTACGGCGCGACCCCGTACTCGGTGGTCAAGACTGCGATAGAGAGCCAGCTCCTGTCGGCCCGCAAGAACGCCGCGATGGCGCGCTGGGTAGCCGGGGCCAGACGGTCACTCGGGCCGTCCGTTCGCTACGAGCTGAAGTAGTAGGGGCCGGCCGGAGCCGGCCCCCAAAAAGCTCGTCAGCAGCTCGATCCTCCGCGCGAGCTGCCGAGGACGTAGTCGAAGGAGTGCGTCGCGTCGACGTCTGCGTAAAGGTCGTCGTCCCCGTTCCGACCACCGGAAAGGGCGGTCACGTTGTAGAGCAACGCGCCCTGGACCGGCTGACCGAACCCGGAGAGCGGCACGTCCGCAACGAGCGTGTTACCGCAGACGTGTCCTGCGATCTGCTGCTGAACGGGATAGTTGACCACCTTGCAGTTTCCGGGCGTCGTGTCCGTGCAGGTCGTCGTCCCCGCGAAGAAGCTCGGCGTCAAGCCGCCGGTCGACTGTGCACCGACGTAGAAGATCCGATACGTCTCCTCGCCGGAGTCCCCCACGGAGAGCGCCTGGAACCGCGTCAACCAGAAGGCGCTCGTCTTGCCGGGCGGCGGCAGCAGTGAGCTCAGGCTCGAGAGAGACATCCGGACGCGCAGGGTGCCGCTGTTCGGTTGCCCGACCTGGAGGCCTGTGAAGTCGAGCTGCGGCAAGTTCGCGCCGGCACCGGTCGGCGAGTAGTGCGGCCACTGAGCGTCCCCGGTCGGGTCGCCGACCGGGTTCTTCGGAACAGCGGCGCCCTTCACGCTGCCGCCGAGGATCGACTTGCCGCCGAGCTGCCGGATCTCGTAGAGATGCGCACCGTGGTGCTGGCTCGTCGTGTCGTTGTAGACGATGCGGATCGCGCCCGACTTGTCGAGGTTGAAGCCGAAGAAGTCGGCCATCGTCCGATCGCCGCCCGAGACCGTGCAGCCGATGCCCTGGTTGCAGATCTGGCCGTAGTGCATCGGCTTCTCGGTGAAGCGCTGCTGCGCGATCGTGGCGGTCGGCGAGGTGGCGCCGGTGATCACGCCGACGTAGCCCCACCACTTGACCGCGGTAGCCCCGCGCGGGTCGTTGAACCACGAGGCGAAGTCGTCGGGCTGCCCCGCGGCGTCGGTCCCGTACCAAGCGAGCGCCAGATTCCCCGCCGCGCCGGCCTGGGCCCACAGGAATTCGTTCGTCACGGCGGGCCGTGAGTTCACCTGCACCGGCGCGCTCCATGTCGCGCCCTGGTCGGTCGAGGCCGAGTAGAAGACGTTGCTGTCGTTGCTGTCGATCCACGCGCCGTAGACGTTGCCGGCCTTGTCCACAGCGACGGCCGGGAACAGGTGCCCCGGGCCGCCCCCGCCGGGCGACTTGGGCAGGGTGACGTTGTGGTAGACGATCCCGGTCCGCTGGCCGGGGGCGACGTGGCCGATCGTCATCCGAAGGTGATCGCCTTCGTTGCAGGCGTAGTAGAGATTCCGCTTGACCGGGTCGAAGCGAGGCTGGCCACAGGTCGCGTCGCTCGCGAGTGGTAGCGGCGCGTTTGCGGACGAGTTCTGCCAGACGAGCCCGCCCACAGGATCGTTCGGACCAGTGGAGCCCGGGCTCGAGTAGATGAAGGTCCCGACGGCCGACTCGTGGAAGGCGAGGAAGATCGTGTTGTCGGCGGCGGACGAGGTCGTGCCGTTGTCGATTGCGAACCATTGTCGGTCCACAGCCGTGTTCTGGACTGCGACCGCGTTCTTGCGCCAGGTGTTGCCGTTGTCGTTCGAGACTGACGTCCCGAGGTTCACGAGGCCCTCGAGGTCGACGAAGTACGCGAAGCCCTGGTCGTCGGTGACGACGTCGGTATCACCGCCGCCCGGGCCCGGGTCGGGCCGCAGCCCTGCGGGGCTGTCGATGTGGAACTCGAGCCCGTTGTCGGTCGAGCGGTGGATGAACGAGTTCTGCGTCGTCGTTCCCCACGGGCCGGATTCCCAGAAGTTGCCGCTCTTGTCGAACCAGTTCAGGGGTTCGCCTTCCGTCCGTTGCGCGTCGACGACCGTCGCCGGACTGAAGAGGAGCTTGCCGGTCACGCGGTTGATCGTCGGCGGACCGATCTCTCCGCCCGGCCCCGATCCGGGAACTCCGACGACCGGCCCGTTGCTGACCGAGTACGCGCCGGTGTAGTCGTACGGCTGGGCGATGACACCGCCAGTGAACGGACAGACCTGCAGGTGGTAGGTGCCCGCAGCGAGGTTGGCACTCGAGTAGTGCACGCTCTCCGGGCTCGTGAGCGTGTCCCCGTGCACGAGCAGATGCCCCGACGGGTCGTAGAGGTCGAGCGTGATGTCGTTGGCCGAGACGTATTCGGCCGCGACCGCGTCGATAGTCGTGTCTCCTTGCACGACGGGAACGTCGTGCATCGGCCCGCACGTGGTCGGCGTAATCGCCCCTGAGAACGTTCCGGTTCCCGCAGCGCTCGCGGCGCCTCCGAGAACGAGGACCGCGAACGATGCCGCGGCGATCAGCGCGAAGATGGTTCCTCCCCGACGAAAGCTCACTGAGCCCCCTTTACGTCAGCTGCACGCCTGGCCGCGCGCAGGGATCCGATGTCGGATCCGAGATTTACCCCGGGCCGCCGAGTTCGTAACGTGCGGCTACTTCGGCGTTGCGTAACCGCGCATACCGTCAAGGAGCAGTGCGTAGAAGCGATCAGCGAGCTCATCGGTGTCGGTGCCGGGCCGCAGCCACGTGTAGGCCCAATTCGCCGCGGAGAGGAGGAGCAGCGCCGCTGTGGCATCGTCCAGGTCGCTGCGGAGCTCGCCGAGGTCGCGCCCCTCGCGAAAGAGCGAGCGGATCCGCTCCTCGTAGCGGCGGCGCTCCGCCACGATCTCGTCGCGCCGCTCACCCTCCAGGTACCGCCACTCCTGGACGAATACCGTCGCGACGTCGAGCTGGTCGGCGACGACCCGCAGGTGCGAGCGCAGCGCAAGCCGGATCTTCTCGGTCGCGGGTAGCCCCTCAGGGATCGCGTCGAGCCCGGCGTGAAACGCAGCCGCGCCTTCACGCATCGTCTCGTAGAGCAAGTCCTGCTTGGAGGCGATGTGCGCGTAGAGCGAGCCTTTCTGGACGCCCATCGCCTCGGCCAGGTCACCGATCGAGGTGCCGTGGTAGCCCTTCTCCGCGAACAGCCGCGCGGCCTGGCGGGTCAGCTCCGAACGGCGGCTGGACACGTTGTTACCCTAACGACCGTTAGGTTGGAAGGAGCGCAGTGAGCGAACAAGATTTCCTCGAGTACGTCCAGGCCGGGGGCCAGGTCGAGACTGACGACTGGATGCCCGACGACTACCGGTCGAAGCTGATCAAGTTCATCGAGATGCACGGCAACTCGGAGCTGATGGGCGTGCTTCCGGAACGCGAGTGGATCCTGCGCGCGCCGACGCTGCAGCGGAAGCTCGCGCTGACCGCGAAGGTGCAGGACGAGGTCGGCCACTCACAGCTCATCTACCGCGTCGTCGAGGATCTCGGTAAGCCGCGGGAGCAGTGCCTGGCCGACTTGATCTCGGGCAAGTCGAAGTTCCACAACGTCTTCCATTACCCGACGAAGACGTGGGGCGACGTGGGCGTGATCGCCTGGCTCGTCGACGCGGCCGCGATCATCAGCCAGAAGGCGCTGCTCAAGTGCTCCTACGCGCCGTACGCGCGGATCATGAAGAAGATCTGCTGGGAGGAGTCGTTTCACATCCTCCACGGCCGCGACGTCGTCCTGACGATGATGCTCGGCGCCGACGAGCAGCGCGAGCTGGTGCAGGAAGCCCTCGACCGCTGGTGGGCTCCGCTGATGATGTTCCACGGCAACCGCATTTCGAAGGACGAGGATCCGATGTACCTCTGGCGGATCAAGAGCCAGGGCAACGAGGAGGCGCGGCAGCAATTCCTCGACGGCTACGTGCCGCAGATCTGGGAGCTCGGCCTGACCGTGCCCGACTCCAAGCTGCGCAAGCAGGGCGACGGCGTCTGGGAGTACACCGAGCCTGACTGGGACGAGCTGAAGCGCGTCGTCACCGGCCACGGGCCGAAGACGGAGGAGCGTCTCGAGCTGCGCCGGTGGACGCGCGCGGAGACGGAGTGGGTGCGCCGGGCCGTGTTGGCAGAAGCGGCGTGATCTGGGAAGTCTTCCGCCAGGAGCGAAAGGGCCACGCCTTCCAGCACGCGGGCTCGGTCGAGGCGCCGGACGACCGCTTCGCCGACTGGTACGCGCGCGAGCAGTACGGCCGCCGCGGCGAGTCGACGGCGCTGTGGATCGTTCCGCGCGAGGCCGTGCGCGCGATCGAGGAGTTCGTCGACGAGCTCGAGCGAAACTACCACCGCGTCGACGGCTATCCGCTGAAGGAGAAGTTGAAGGAGGCGCGTGAGCGAGCTGCTGCTCGAGCTGGCTGACGACGAGCTCGTTCTCGGCTGGCGCAACTCCGAGTGGACGGGGATCGCCCCGCTGCTCGAGGAGGACGTCGCCTTCTCGTCGATCGCCCAGAACGAGATCGGCCACGCGCGGGCCCTCTACGAGCTGGTCGCGCGAGATCTCGGCACGACTGCGGACGAGCTCGCGTTCGACCGGCGGCCGGACGAGTACCGCTGTGCGCCGCTAGTGGAGCTCCGGCTCGTCCCCGACTGGGCGCGCACGATTGCGCGGCACTACCTGTACGAGCGCGCGGACGAGGCGCGGATCGAGGCCCTCAAGGATTCGGACGACGCGGAGGTCGCGGGCCTCGCCGCGAAGATCGACCGCGAGGAGGTCTACCACCGCATGCATGCGGAGATGTGGCTCGACCGGCTGCGCGAGGAGCCTCGCCTGAGAGAAGCGCTCGAAGAGCTCTGGCCGTACGCGCTCGGGATCGTCCACGAGGAGCTGCGCCCGCGCTTCGTCGAGCTCGCCTCCCTCAATCTTCCCGCCGCCGAACCGGTCGAGCGCGACGGGCACACCGACGAGCTCGAGCCGCTCTGGGAGGAGATGACGCAAGTACGCCGCTCGGTTCCGGGGGCGACGTGGTAACGGAACGCGAGGTCTGGGACGCGCTGGCCGAGATCCCCGACCCGGAAATCCCGACGATTTCACTCGTCGACCTCGGCGTCGTGCGCTCGGTGAAGGTCGAGCACAGCCGGGTGCGGGTCGAGCTCACGCCCACGTTTCTCGGCTGCCCCGCGCTCGAGCGTATGCAGGCGGCGATGTCCGCCCGGATCGAGGAGCTCGGCGCCGAGCCCGAGGTGCGAGTGGTCACCGACGACTCCTGGTCGACCGACCGGATCACGGCTGAAGGGCGCGAGAAGCTCCGCCGCTCGGGCTTCGCGCCGCCCGCGCCCCGTGATCCTGGGAGCCGTGGGCTGAAACTTCTCCAGCTTCAGCGAGGGCCGTTCCGCTGCCCGTACTGTGGCTCGACCGACACGACGCTCGAGAACATCTTCGGCCCGACGCCGTGCCGCTCTCTGCGCTACTGCCCCAGCTGCCGTCAGCCCTTTGAGCAGTTCAAGACGATCTGAGCATGCGCTGCGCCGTCGCTGTCCTGGTCACGATCGTGGTCCTCGCCGGCTGCGGCAAGAGCGGCGGTGGCAGACTGTCGAAGTCCGAGTTCGAGCAGAAAGCCGACGCGATCTGCGCGGGCTACGAGCGCAAGGTTGCAGCCGTGTTCGCCGGTGTCAAGGCCGGCAACACCGCTCAGCTCACGGCCGCGATCGACAAGTCGCTCCCGTTGATCAAGAAGGGAAACGACGAGCTTTCGCGCCTGAAGCCGCCGAAGGGCCTAGACCGGACCTACGCGCGCTGGCTGCGCAAGTCGCGGACGGAGGAGTCGAGCGCGCGGGACCTTCGTGACGCGATCAAGGGCAAGGATCTGGCGGCGGTGCGCCGGATTCTCGGACGGCTCACTGCGTTCGAACGCGACCAGAACCGGGTCGCACGCACCGAGCTCGGCCTCAAGACATGCGCGCGCGGGGCCAGCCCCTAGGCGGCGATCCGCCCGTCCGCGGCGACGAGCGCGGTCAGCATGTCCAGCAGCGGCGCGTCCTTGAGGACATAGCCGACTGCGCCCGCGGCCTGCGCCGCGACGATGTCCTCGCCGGCGTTCGACGAACTGACCATGAGCACGCGCACGTCAGGCAGCTCCGCGGCGATCCGGCTCGTCGCGGCAATCCCGTCGACGTGGGGCATGTGGACGTCCATCAGCACGACGTCCGGTTGCTCCGAGCGGGCGAGCCGGACAGCCTCCTCGCCGTCTGCGGCGCGGCCGACAACCTCCACGCCGTGTGCGGCCAGGACGAGGCTGAGGGTCTCTGCAAAGAGGTCGTGGTCGTCGGCGACGAGGACACGAAGTCGGCGCGGCGGGCGGAAGGCGGCAAGGTTGGACACGGCGAACTCTCCTGATTGCGGCTTGCACGAATGAGAGACCCCGGCGCGCCCACAACCTTTCTCGTCTTCGCGAAAATCCCCTGAAAGGGGTAGGCCGGGCGGCCTACCCCGCACGAGACTATGAGCGTGGCCGCAGTCTCGCCCAGCCGCGCCACCGCGCTCGGCCCGACCCCCGGGGCCGCCGTCGAGGCGCTCTATGCGCGTCATGCCGGTCGCGTGCTCAAGCAGTGCCGCCGCTATCTGAGCAGCCGCGAGGAGGCGGAGGACGCGGCGCAAACGACCTTCCTCTACGCGCTGCGAAGCCTCAAGCGCGGAGCGACCCCCGCCGCCGAGGGGGCCTGGCTGATGACGATCGCGCGCAACGTCTGCTTCGAGCGCTACCGGGGTCGTGCGCGTCGCGCGCAGCTCGAGGTCGTCAGCGATCCACAGTCGCTTGACGCGGCCGTGGCGGGGCCCGAGTCCGAGGCGCTCACGGAGGTTCCGCTCGAGCGTGCGCTCGCCCTGTTGCCCGAGCAGCAGCGGCGGGCATGGGCGCTCCGAGAGCTACGGGGGCTCTCCTACGCCGAGATCGCAGCCGAGCTCGGCGTCACCGTGACGGCGGTCGAGATGCTCGTCTTCCGAGCGAGGCGGCGGCTCGCCGAAGAGCTCCGGGGCGAGCCGCGGCGCGGCCGCGTGATCGCGTCGCTGCTTACTTGGCTCAAGCCGCTGTTCGGAGGAACGGCGGCGAAGGTCGCGGTCACCGCGCTCGCGCTGGCGGGTGCGGGCATCGCCACCGAGGCACGGGTTCAGAGCCGCTCCCCTGCGGCCCCGGCTCCCGTCTCATCGCCGCCGGTGCTTCACAGGACGGGTGGAACGGCACACCCGAAGCGACCTACGAGCCCCCGACGCGCGGAGTCGACGATAAGGCGAGTGCGCGTCGCCGCGACTTCCCACCCGGCCGCGCGCGCCGACGCGAAGCCAATGCCTCAGAGCCCGACTGTGCCGCTTCCGCCGTCGAAGTCGGCCCCAGCGGCGGACAACACGAAGACGCCGACGCCGGCGATCCTGCCCACGACTACGGTGCGAGTGACTCCCGCGCCGAGCGTGGTCGTGCCGCCGGTCGAGTTGCCGACTCTGGTCCCCCCGACCGTGCCGGTGGCGAGCCTCCCAAGCGTGACGGTGCCGACCGCCCTCCCAAGCGTGACGGTTCGGCTGCCGCTGCCCTAGTAGGAGACCCCGATGTTGAAGTTCGGGTACCGCTCCGTCAGCAAGAGCATGTAGGCGTTCGTCTGCGTCTCGTACCGGAGCGCGAACGCCGCGAAGTTCCGCAGTCCCTCGGGCACACGGCCGAGAACGAGGGCGACGAACCAGCTGAAGACGGCAAGCAGGCGCGAGAGATAGCCGAGGATTCCCGAGACGAGCAGTGCCGGGATCGCGAGGATCCCGCGGAAGAACACCGTCAACCGGCTCTGCTGCTCCGGCGGGTCGACCTCGAGATCGATCGGGTAGCCGGCCTTCCCGCCGAATGCGGGGAACGGGTCGGCGATCAGTAGCGCATACGCCGTCACGTGCGTCGAGTAGCGCAGAAAACCCGCCATGAACCGGTGCAACCCGTCGGGCACGCGACCCATGAACAGCGCGGCGAACCAGGCGACGATCCATGCCAGCCACGTGATCAAGCCCCAAAGGGCGACCCAGATGAAGTGTGGAATCGCCAGGAGCAACCGGAAGAAGACCGTGAGCCGATTCCGTTGCAGATCGTCGGTGACCACGAGCCGGACCGGGTGCTGCGCCGCCGCGGAGGCTGCTGGTGCCTGCTCCACTTGGACCTCCTTTTCTCAGCGCCCCTCGAAGCGGGGCTCGCGCTTCTCGAGGAACGCGTTCACGCCCTCGCGGAAATCATCCGTCCCCGCGGCCGCCGCCTGCATCTGAGCCTCGAGCTCGAGCTGGTCCTCGAGCGTCGTCGACGAGGCGCGATCGACGAGCCGCTTCGTCATCCCGACCGCCTTCGTCGGAAGTGCGGCGAGTCCTGCCGCGAGCTCGGCCGTGCGTTCCGCGAGGCGATCGGAGTCGACAACCTCCGAGACAAGCCCCCAGGCCTGCGCCTCGGCAGCGGTCAGCTTCCGGTTCGACGTAAGCCACTCGAACGCGCGCGCCGTGCCGATCAAGCGCGGCACGAAGAAGCTCGCGCCCGTATCGGGGACGAGCCCGATCCCGATGAAGGCCGGCACGAAGGCGGCGGACTCGGCGGCGATCCGCAGATCGCATGCGCAGGCGAGCGCGAGGCCGGCCCCCGCAGCCGCCCCGTTCACCGAGGCGAGCACCGGCTTCTCGAGCGAGCGGAGGGCGAGCACGTTCGGCATGTAGCTGCCGCGGAGACGTTCGGCGACGTCGCCCGCGTCCTCGCGGAACTCCGTAAGGTCCTGGCCGACGCAGAAGCCGCGTCCGGCGCCGGTGAGGACGACCGCCCGCACATCGGGCCGTCTCGCCTCGCGAAGCGCAGACCCGAGTTGCTCGCGCATCGTGCGGTTGAGCGCGTTCAGGACGTCGGGCCGGTTGAGCGTGATCGTGAGGACGCCCCCGTCCCGGCTGAGCTCGACCTCGGCCACGCGCTGGACCCTAACGCCGCTGCTAGCTTGGGCGGAGTGGCGGATCTGACCTTCATCAGCTCGACGGAGCTTCCGGACACCGAGGCGCTGGACGCCTATTCGCGCGCGGTCATCTCGGTCGCGGAGCGGCTTTCTCCGTCCGTCGCGAACCTGCGGGTCTCGCGCCGGTTTCGCGGCCGGCGGGTCGACGGCGGCGGCAGCGCCGTCGTGATCACGCCGGACGGTTACATGCTCACGTCCGCGCACGTGATCGCGCAGAGCGACGGCAGCGTCCGCGCGTCGTTCATCGACGGTCGCGAGGTCGCCGTGGACGTCGTCGGCTCGGACCCGCTCTCCGATCTCGGGCTGCTGCGCTCCCAGGAGCACGAACTCATTCCTGCCGAGCTCGGAGACGCCGAAACTCTGCGCGTCGGCCAGCTCGTGGTCGCGATCGGCAATCCGAACGGCTTCGCCGGCTCGGTCACCGCCGGCGTCGTCTCGGCGCTCGGTCGCTCGCTGCCAACGCAGGCCGGCCGGGTCGTCGACAACGTGATCCAGACCGACGCGGCGCTGAACCCCGGCAACTCGGGCGGCGCGCTCGCCGACGGCCTCGGCCGAGTCGTGGGGATCAACACAGCCGTCGCCGGCTTCGGCCTCGGCCTCGCCGTCCCGATCGACACGGCGACCAGGAAGATCGTCGGCGCGTTGATGAGCGAGGGACGCTTCCGGCGCGCTTATCTCGGGCTCGCCGGCGGCAGCCGCCCCCTGCCACCGCGGCTTGCCAAAGAGCTCGGCCGCTCGAGCGCGGTCGAGATCGTCGAGGTGGTCGACGGCAGCCCGGCGGCTCGAGCGGGACTGCGTCCCGAAGACCTGATCGTCGAGCTCGAGAGCTCGCCGATCGAAGGCGTCGACGACATCCAGCGCCTGATGGTGGGCGAGCGGATCGGCTCGACCGTCCGGGCGCAGGTCGTCCGCGAGGGCCAATTGCTCGAAGTTGAGCTAGTGCCGGCCGAGCTGTCCGTCTAAGCTCTCTTCCGCACTGACACGCAAGGCAGGGGTGTGAAGAGGAGAATCCTGATCGGGACCGCGGCCGGGGCGGTCTTCTTTGTCGTGGCGGGCTTCGGCTCCCTCTACGCGTACGACTCGACGCAGACCAATCTGATCGCGCAAGGCGTGCAAGTCGGCGGCGTCGACGTCGGCGGACTCCGAGCAGGCCGTGCCAGGTTGAAGCTCGAGCAGACGCTGGCGCCGCTGCTCGTCCGGACCGTCACGGTCGACTACCGGGGCCGCAAGTTCTTCCTCGGACCGTCCGAGGCCCACCTCCGGCCCGACCTCGACGCGATGGTCAACGAGGCGGTGCGCGCGAGCCGGGACGGCACCTTCGTCGGCCGTGCAATCCGCGAGCTCAGCGGCGGGGACGTCAACGCAGTGCTGCCCGCCCATGTCCGCTACTCACCGTCCGCGATCGACGAGGTCGTACGACGCGTTCAGGGGGCGGTGAACCGGCCGGCCCAGGATGCGAGCATCCAGCCGAACGGGACGAACCTCGGCCTCAAGCCCTCGAGCGACGGCCTCGCCGTGCGGGCCGGGGTGCTACGCCGGATGATCGTTCGGCAGCTCCAGGACCCGAGCTCGGCGCACTTGGTTCACGTCCAGGTGTTGCGACGGCGCCCAAAGCTGTCGACCGCGCGCCTCGTCGCCAGGTACCCCGCCTTCATCACGATCAGCCGCAACGAGCGGCGGCTGCGCTTCTGGCGGCATCTGAAGCTCTACAAGACGTACGAGATCGCGGTCGGCCGCATCGGGCTCGAGACGCCGGCCGGGCTGTACCACATCGACGACAAGCAGATCGATCCGTCCTGGCACGTACCCAAGAGCGCCTGGGCCGGTGCGCTCGCCGGGCGTGTGATTCCGCCCGGGCCCGACGACCCGCTGAAGGCGCGCTGGATGGGCTTTCACAGCGGTGCCGGGATCCACGGCACGGATGACATCGCCTCGCTCGGCACCGCCGCTTCACACGGCTGCATCCGGATGTCGATCCCCGACGTCGAGGAGCTCTACCCGCTCGTCCCGCTGCACACTCCGATCTACATCGAGTAGGTCGGCTAGCGGCCCCGGAAGTTCGGCTTCCGCTTCTCGGTGAAAGCGGTCAGGCCTTCGCGCGCGTCTTCGGACGCAAAGGCAAGGTAGAGCGATCGCCGCTCGGCCTCGAGGCCGGCGGCTAGCGGAGTCTCGTAGGCGCGGTTGACCGATTCCCTCGCGAGGCGCGTCGCCACCGGTCCCTTTTCGGCGATCTCGCGGCCGACTCGCTTCGCCTCCTCGAGCCACCCCTCCTTGGCGACGACCCGAGCGACGAGCCCCGCAGCGAGCGCCTCGTGGGCGGAGAGACGGCGGCCGCTGAGGATCATGTCCATTGCGAGCGCCTTGCCAACCGCGCGCGTGAGGCGCTGGGTGCCACCGGCGCCGGGGATGATTCCGAGGCTCGTCTCGGGCTGGCCGAACTGCGCCGTCTCGGAGGCAATGATCAGGTCGCACGACATCGCCAGCTCGCAGCCGCCCCCGAGACAGAACCCAGAGACAGCGGCGACGAGCGGCTTCCAGAGCGAGCGGATCGCGTCCCAGCGCTCCACCCGGCGCTGGTAGTAGAGCTCGATCGCAGATGAGCGCGCCAGCTCGCCGATGTCGGCGCCGGCCGCGAACGCCCGCTCATTGCCGCCCAGGACGACGCATCGGACCGACTTGTCGCGATCGAGCTCTGTCAGCGCAGCGACGAGCGAGTCCATCAGCTCGTCGGAGAGCGCATTCAGCTGCTCGGGCCGGTTGAGAAGGACAACCGCGATCGGCTCCTCGCGCTCGACGAGGACGAGCTCCCCGCTCATTCGTCGCGCTCGAGGAAGCGCTCGATCGCCCGGCGCGGCTCATCGGTCGCCATCGAGAGCGCGAGCCAGTCGCGCGCGTGGTTGATCGTCGCGTGCCAGGCGAGCTCACGCCAGAAGTTCAGATGCTGCTTGGCGTAACGCGTCGTCTGAGGCAGCTTCCGCGCCAGGCTCTCCACGAGCCGGTCGACCTCTGTGTCGAGCTCGACCGCGGGAACCGCGCTGTTGACGAGCCCCCACTGCGCGGCCTTTGCGGCTGGAATCTCCTCACAGAGGAGCACGATCTC
This sequence comes from Gaiellaceae bacterium, assembly GCA_049644345.1. Lineage (GTDB taxonomy): Bacteria > Actinomycetota > Thermoleophilia > Gaiellales > Gaiellaceae > JBARRS01. Next base: position 9,986 of record JBARRS010000048.1, on the reverse strand, counting down.
GCGCGCCCGCCGGTCACCGACCATGATCGGGAGCCACTGGGTCGCCCCTCCGGCCGGCACCGAGCCGTGCTCCGGCCCGACGTGGCGGATGTAGGCGTCGTCGACCATCACCGCGAGGTCACAGGCCATCTGCAGCTCGTTGCCGCCGCCAACGCAGATCCCGTTGATCCGCGCGACCGCTGGCTTGCCGACCTCGCGAAGGCGGTCGTGTGCGTCCTTGAAGGCACCGAACCACTTCCAGTACTCGCCCGGCTTGCCGAGGTATTCCTCGGCCCAAGACTTGAGGTCCGCACCGACGCAGAACGCCCGGCCCGCCCCTGTCAGGACGACCACGCGGATCTCGTCGTCGTAGGAGGCATCCTCTGCGGCGCGCGCGATCTCCCGCAGCATCTGGAAGTCGAATGCGTTCAGAACCTCGGGCCGGTTGAGCGTGATCGTCGCCCGAGGCGGCGCCTTGTCGTAGACGATCTTCTCGAAGCCGAGCTCCTCGGGGGAAAGCGGGCGCGGGGCGGTCGGCTCAGCCAAGCTCTGCGAAGTAGACGCGGAACGGCAGGCCGAGCTTCTGCGCGTCCTCTGCCGCTTTCATCAGCCCGTCCTGCGATGCCTGCCACGTCTCCCGGTCCGGGAACTCGTACTCGAAGTAGTAGGCGAGGTCCGACTTCCCCTCCGGCGTTCCGAGGATTCGGCCGTGGCGGATGGTCGCCGCCGGCACCTCGCGCCGCGAGAGCTCGACGTGCTCCCCGTAGCGCTCAGGGTCGGGCGCTTCGCGGTAGAGGACGAACACCCGAATCATCGAAGCGCGAGCCTAACGGAGCGCCGTAGGCACCGACTAGGCGGCGCTGATCGGAAGAGGAGGTGCAGGCTTTGCCGCAGCTCCGCTTAGGATCCCGCGCGTGTCAGCAGGCAACGCGCTCGCTGTTGCGCTCACCGTTGCCGGTGGGGTGGCCGGCGCCGTCCAGGCCGCTGTGATGGGGAGGTTCGGGGAGCGGATCGGCACGATCGAGGCCCTCGCCTTCGCCACGCTCGGGACGGCGCTCATCTCCGGTGCGCTGCTCCTCGTGGCGCGGCAAGGCTTCGGCGGCTATGCGGCGGCAGCACGCCAGCCCCCCTGGCTCTGGACCGGGTCAGTGATGGGCGCGGTGATCGTCCTCGCCATCACCTTCGCGGCGCCGCGTATCGGGACGACGGCGACTATCGGGATCATCACCGCCGGCAACCTCGTCACGGGCGCTCTCGTCGACCGCTTCGGCCTCTTCGGCCTCGAGCGGATCCCGCTTCACTGGACTCGCGTTTTCGGGATCCTGCTCCTCGGGCTGGGCGCCGCGCTCGTGCTCCGGAAGTAGTGGGGCTCTTCTTTCTCTGCCGTCACGCCGAGTCGACTCTCAACCTCGAACGGCGTGTCAACGGCGACCCCTCGAAGCCTGTCGACTTGACTCAGCGAGGAATCGAGGAGGCCCGCCTGCTCGGAATCCAGCTCGCCAATGTTCCGTTGGAGCTCTGTGTGCACACGCAGTTCGAGCGAACGCGGCGCACGGCCGAGATCGCGCTCGATGGTCGAGACGTGCCGCTCGTCGAGGAGCCGCTTCTGGACGACATCAAGGTCGGCGAGCTCGAGGGCCTGACGCTCGACGACTACCGACGCTGGAAGGCGGAGCACACGCGTTCCGACCGCTTTCCCGGCGGGGAGAGCCTCGACGAGGCGGCAGAGCGCTACGCGACGGCGTACCGGCGCCTGCTCGAAAGAAGCGAGAGGTCGGTGCTCGTCGTCTGCCACGAAATACCGGTTCGCTACGCGCTCAACGCCGCAGCGGGCTCGGACGATCTCGACGGGCCCGTGCGCGATATCCCGAACACGACGCCTTTCCTCTTCACGCACGAGTCGTTGGCCCGGGCCGCCGAACGGATCGCGTGAGCCACCGCGCGAAGGTCTGGCTCGCGCTCGGGACCGTCTACGTCATCTGGGGATCGACCTACCTCGGGATCGAGCTCACGGGCGAGACGATTCCGCCGCTCTTCGCCGTTGCAATCCGGTTCATCGTCGCGGGAGCGCTGATGGCGGCGCTGGTCGCGGCGCGCCGGGGCAAGCAGTTCCTGCGCGTGCGGAGAGCGGAGCTGGCGTCCGCCGTGCTCGTCGGTCTCCTCCTCCCCGGCGCGAACGCCGTGCTCTTCGTCGCCGAGCGCACCGTCCAGACCGGTCTTTCGTCGCTGATCATCGGCGCAGTGCCTCTCTGGATCGTCCTCCTCCGCTTCGCCGGGCGGGAGCGGCCCGACCTGCTCTCGGTCACCGGCGTCGTGATCGGCTTTGCGGGCCTTGCCGTGCTCGTCCAGCCGGGGCACGGTGGGAAGACATCAGGCCTGCTGCTCGTGCTCCTGTCCTCGGTGATGTGGGCGCTGGGCTCCTTTCTCTCCGGGCGGTTACCGATGCCGCGCGACGCCTTCGCGGCGACGGCGATCGAGATGCTCGCCGGCGGAATCGTGCTGCTGCCGGCGGGACTCCTCGCCTACCCGCTCCACGACCTCGACCCGAGTCGCTTCTCCGCTCGCTCGATCGGCGGCTTCTGGTACCTCGTCGTCTTCGGCTCCCTCGTCGGCTACACCGCCTACGCCTGGCTGCTCGCGAATGCGCCGATTGGGCAGGTGTCGACCTACGCGTACGTGAACCCCATCGTCGCGATCGCCCTCGGCGCGGCTGTGCTCCACGAGGCGGTCACCGGCCGGATCGTGGTCGGAGCGGCGATCGTTCTGGCCTCCGTCGCCCTCGTCGTCCGGCGCGAGAGCAAGGAGGAGGTGGCGGCGACCGGCGAGGCCTACTCCGGCGCGGCCGCGCCCGAGCTCAAAGACCGAACGGGTTGAAGGGCTTCCGCGAGCGTAGCCGAGGCAGGACGTATGCCTTCGACGCCCCCAGAGTAGAGCGGCCTTTGCAAACCAGGGTTGTCACGGGCAGCTAGAGACGACGAGGGTGCGGGTCGAACCTGCGGGGTTCGGGTGGACGCGAGCCCCAGACCTTCGTTAGTTGGGCCTGTGCAGGCAGTCGCGGTCGAAGGCATTCGCCCAGCCGGGCTTACTCGCTGCTTCGCCGCCTCTGAGCGCCGTCGTCACGGAAGGGCGATTGATCGCAAACGTGTTCTCGAGCGCCCGCCAAGCTGCTGCTGTGCTTCGGTAGTCGTGTCTTGTGAAGGGCGCGTTCCCGGCGCTGAAGGCGACGTGGCGTCCTCTGACGCGGATCGTGAGCTGGTTGACGCATCCAACCGCCATGGCGTAGGCGCTGTTGCCCTGCCGGCGGAGATAGATCGCATCTGTTTGCGGTTCCCGGAAGACGTACCAGGTCGGGCCGTTCGAGGAGAAGAAGGAGGACAAGCGACCTTTTGCTGCCCCGCAGCCAGCGAGCAGCGGCAAGACGAGCAGCAGTCCGATTGCCTTTGACGGATTCAATCGCGCGACGGAGGGTTAGGCATTGACTGCGAGGCTTGCGTAGCAGCGCGAGTCTAAGCTCAAGCTCCAGGTTCGCCGTGGGGCTCGTCGCCCGACCGCTGCCCGGCATCGGCTTCGTCTCGGCGGGCTCGTGCTCGGCAGCGGCAAGGCGGGCAGCGGCCCAGGCCGCGAGCCCCACCACGTGTAGCGGCAGGGTGCAGCGGCGCCAACCCCCGTGTAGCGAAAACCGAAGCCGGGCTACTATCCGCTTCCGAGCCGACTAGAGGCCGAACGGGTTGAACGGCTTGGGGCTCGTGGAGACGAGGACGCTCTTCGTCTCGAGGTAGAGCTCGAGCGTCTCGAGGCCGAGCTCCCGTCCGAAGCCCGACTGCTTGTAGCCGCCGAACGGGATCCCTGGAAAGGCCGTGTAAGGAGTGTTGATGCCGATCTCTCCGGCCTTGATCTGCCGTGCGAGCCTGTGGCCCCGGCCGGGGTCCATCGTCCAGACCGTCGCCATCAGCCCGTACTTGACGTCGTTTGCGATCCGGACCGCGTCCTTCTCGTCCTCGAAGGGAATCACGGTCACGACCGGGCCGAAGATCTCCTCTTGAGCGACGACCGTGTCGTTCGAGACGTTCGCGAGCACGGTCGGCGGGTAGAAGGCGCCCTTTCCCTCCTTCGGCTCACCGCCGGTGACGACCTCCGCGCCCTCTTCTCGCCCCCGCTCGACGAAACCGTGCACCTTGTCGCGGTGCTCGGTCGAGATCAGCGAGCCCACCTGCGTCTCGGTGTCGAGCGGATCGCCGACCTTCAGCCTTTCGGCCAGCTCGGAGAACTTGGCCACGACGTCGTCGTAGACCGGCCGCTCGACGAGCAAGCGCGAGCGGGCCTCGCAACTCTGCCCAGCCGAGTAGTAGATCGACCAGACCGAGCTTGGCACGGCGTCGTCGAGCTCCGCGTCGGCGAAGAGGAGGTTCGGGCTCTTGCCGCCCAGCTCGAGAATCAGCCGCTTGATCGGTTCGGAGGCGAGCCGCATGATCTCGGAGCCCGTCGCGGTCGAGCCGGTGAAGGCGACCTTGTCGACGCCGGGATGGCGGACGAGGTACGCCCCGACCTTCGGCCCGGGCCCCTGGACGATGTTGATCGCCCCTGCCGGGAAGCCGACCTCGGCCGCGAGCTCGGCTAGGCGGAGCGCGGTCAGCGGCGTCTTGGAGTCGGGCTTGAGGACGACCGTACAGCCCGCCGCCAGCGCCGGCGCGAGCTTCCACGTCGTCATCATCAGCGGGTAGTTCCAGGGGACGATCTGGCCGCAGACGCCGACCGGCTCCTTGAGCGAGTAGAAGAGGAGTGAGCCTCCCAGCGGGTGGGATCGGCCCGCGATCGTCGCGACGGCCGAGGCGTAGAAGCGAAAGTTCTCGACGGCCTGGGCAAGCTCGGCTTTGACCGACGCGATCGCCTTGCCGACGTTGCGCGCCTCGAGCTCCGCAAGCTCCTTTCGGTTCGCCTGGATCGCGTCCGCAAGCGCGTGCAGGAGGCGGGAGCGCTCGTTCGGCGGGGTCTTCCCCCACGGCCCTTCGAGCGCCTCGCGCGCCGCCTCGACCGCGCGGTCGACGTCGGCCTCGCCGGCCATCGCGACACGCGCGAGCGGCTCGCCTGTCGCCGGCTCCGCCAGCTCGCGGATCTCGCCCGAGGCGGGCTCGACGAGCTCTCCGCCGATGAAGAGCCCGTACTCGCGCTCCGTTGCGACCGCCACGGGGCCGGACCCTACCCGGAGCCGGCGCCCCGGTCGAACAATGCGGCCTGGCCCTGGCCGACGCCGACGCAGAGCGTCGCAAGTCCGTAACGGCCGCCGCGTCGGCGCAGCTCGTGCAGGAGTGAGACGACGAGGCGGGCGCCGCTCATCCCGAGCGGGTGCCCGATCGCGATCGCGCCTCCGTTGACGTTCACGCGTTCCGGATCGAGGCCGAGCTCGCGGATGACGACGAGGCTCTGCGAGGCGAACGCCTCGTTCAGCTCGACGAGGTCGATGTCGCCCGCATCGATCCCGGTTCGCTCGAGCAGCTTCCGCACGGCCGGGACCGGACCGATCCCCATCACCCGCGGATCCACGCCGGCCACGGCGCTCCCGACGAAGGCCGCGAGGGGCTCGGCCCCCAGCTCCGCCGCCCGCTCCTCGCTCGCGATCACGACCGCAGCGGCGCCGTCGTTGACACCGCTGGAGTTGCCGGCGGTGACGCTGCCGCCCTTGCGGAACGCCGGCTCGAGGGCGGCGAGCTTCGCCTCGCTCGTGTCGGGGCGGGGATGCTCGTCCCGCTCGGCACCGTCAACGGAGACGATCTCCTCGGTGAACTTTCCCTCTTCGGCCGCAGCCGCCCAGCGCCGGTGGGACCGAAGCGCGAACGCGTCCTGCTCTTCTCGCGAAACCCCCCAACGCTCGGCCACGTTCTCGCCCGTCTCGCCCATCGACTCGAGCGGGAACATCTCCTCCATGCGCGGGTTCGGAAAGCGCCAGCCCAGCATCGTGTCGTAGGCGATCTGGTTGCCGCGCGGGAACGCCGCGTCGGGCTTCGCCATCACCAGTGGCGCACGGCTCATCGACTCCACGCCGCCGGCGACGAAGAGGTCGCCGTCGCCGGCGATGACGGCGTGGCAGGCGGAGACGACCGCGGAGAGGCCGGAGGCGCAAAGGCGGTTCACGGTCACGCCCGGCACAGAGTCGGGCAGCCCGGCGAGCAGCGCCGCCATTCGCGCAACGTTCCGGTTGTCCTCGCCCGCCTGGTTCGCACAGCCGAAGAAGACGTCGTCGATCTCTCCGGCGTCGATCCCCGCGCGCTCCACCGCGGCGGCGATCGCGGCCGCAGCGAGATCGTCGGGCCGCACGCCCGAGAGCACACCGCCGTGGCGTCCCACCGGCGTCCGGACAGCCGAGATGATCAGAGGCCGGGCCATCGCCCGGAAACTACCGGACGAACTCGACCCGAACGGGCTCGCGGAAGGCACCCGCCGCCTCGCCGCGGCTGAGCAGCTCCTCGACAGCCTTGCGTCCCTCGTCCCCGTAGTCCTGCGTCAGCTCGTTCACGTACATCCCGACGAAGCGGTCGGCGAGGCTCTCGTCGAGTCCGCGCCCGAAGCGCATCGCGTAGCGCATCGCCTCTTCACGGTTGCGCAGGCCCGTCTGGATCGACTCCCGCAGGACCTCGGAGATGTCGCGCAGAGTCTCCTCCCCGAGATCCCGGCGGGCGGCGTTGACGCCGAGGGGCAGCGGCAGTCCGGTCTCGAGCAGCCACCACTCACCGAGGTCGACGACCTTGCTCAGCCCCTCGGCTTCGTACGTGAGCTGCCCTTCGTGAATCAGGAGGCCGGCGTCTGCGCCTCCCGACCGCACCTCCTCGAGGATCTGGTCGAATGGCACCTCGCGGTAGGCGAAGTCGCCCAGGTGAAGCCTCAGGACGAGGAAGGCGGTGGTCAACTGGCCCGGTACGGCGATCTCGATGCCGCGCAGATCGTCCGCGGAGAGGGGTTCCCGCGCAACCACGACCGGCCCGTAGCCGGCGCCCATGCTGGCGCCGTGCGGGAGCAGCACGTACCGCTCCTGTACGAACGGATATGCGTGCAGCGAGAGCGCTGTCACCTCGAGCTTCCCGTCGAGCGCCCATTCGTTCAGTGTCTGGATGTCGCGCAGGACGTGCTCGAAGGTGAAGCCGCGCGTGTCGACTCGCTCCTCTGCCAGCGCCCAGAACATGAACGCGTCGTCTGGATCCGGGCTGTGGCCGAGCCGGATGAGCACGCGGCGAGGCTAACAGCCCTACACTGACCCCGTGGCCAAGCCCGCACTAACCGACGCGATCCAGGACTACTTGAAGGAGATCTACAAGCTCCAGAGCGACGACGACGGCCGCGTCTCGGTCACTTCGCTGGCGGCGGCGCAGTCGGTCTCGCCGGCTTCCGCGAGCGCGATGGTGAAGAAGCTCGCCGCGCTCGACCTCGTCGAACACGAGCCTTACCAGGGCGTTCACCTGACCTCCGCCGGAGAGCGTGTCGCGGTCGAGGTGATCCGGCACCACCGGCTGATCGAGCTCTATCTCGCGGAGACGCTGGGCCTCCACGTCGACGCCGTGCACGACGAGGCCGACCGGCTCGAGCACGTCCTCTCGGAGGAGCTCGAAGCACGAATCGACCGTGCACTCGGCTTCCCGACGCACGACCCGCACGGCGACCCCATTCCAGACGCGAATCTCAAGTGGCCGAAGGCGAAAGCCGAGCCGGCCTAGAGGGCTAACGGCGACCCGCGAGTCGCGCCACCCGCTCGACCTCCTCGTCCGGAAGGACTGAAGGCTCGCCGTGGACGCGCGCGAGCGCATACAGGCGCGCGCTCTCCTCGACTGCGAACGCGCAGGCGAGCGCGTCCTCGAGATCGCGGCCGAGACAGAACGGTCCGTGGTTGCGCACGATCGCCGCCCAGCGGCCGGCCGCGGCGGCCAGTACGGCCTCGCCGGTCGCCGCCTCGCCGGACGGAGCGTATGGGGCGACGGAGATGGGGCCGCCGACCGACGCCGCCTGCTCGGGCGCGACAACCGGAATCTCGTCGAGGACGCACGCGAGCGCACTGGCGTACGGCGAGTGGGTGTGGACGACCGCGCCGACGTCGGGTCGCGCGAGAAGCAGCAGATGGCCGGGCAGCTCGATGCTCGGCTCGGGCCCTTCGAGCAGCTCCCCGACCGCGCTGACGACCGAGACGTCCTCGGGTCGCAGCGTTTCGTACGGCAGCTTCGTTGGCGAGATCGCAATGAGCTCGCGTTCCTTCGCGCTCACGTTCCCGGCCGCCCCGAGGACGAGCCCCGCCGCCGCAAGGCGACGAAGCGCGTCCGCGATCTCGGCGCGCAGCCGTTCGAGCCTCAACTGCGGCCGCGAAAGAACCACCGTTCGAGCGGCTTCAGCAGCTCCTCGCGCCTGAACGGAAGCACTTTCTCGTTGCTCCCGTCCTGCTCCGAGACGCGCAGGTCGTCCTCGAGGCCCTCGTTCGCGCACTCGAGCGCGTCCTCGAGCTCGTAGCCCTCGAAGAGGTAGTCGTCCTGCCGCGGCTCGTCGCTCTCTCGATGCTGCGGGTTGACCGCCCGGCCCACGGCCCAGAGGGCCCCGGGCTTCCGCTCGATCCAGATCACAACGCGCTCCGGCGCGCCCGCATCGTCGACGCCGTGCAGGACGCGCTCCGCGAACCGCTGCCTGCCGAGCTTGCGTGGCACGCGGGGAATGTAACGCGTGCCGCACGTAGAATCGGCGGCGGCGTGGCCGCCCGACTCGCGAGCTTCTTTCGGAACCCGTTCTCGTTCCTCTTCGCCCGGTCCACGGGCGAAGAGCGCGTCGCCGCCTACATCGTCCGCGAGCATGACCGCGGCCGGTCACTCAAGGAGATCCTCGAGGATCCCTATGTCCGCAACCGGTGCAGCGAGGCCGAGTTGGCGCGGCTGCTCGACCGCCCAGAGATCATCCACGCGATCGGCCGAGACGTCGTCGAGGCGACGCGCAGCGAGCTCGGTTAGCGCTCCTAAAGCTCGCGGCCGATTCCGCGGTCTCGCGCGCGCTCTACCGCGAGCGCTCCGATCGCGACGTCCCAAGCAGCGAGACCGTTCGACTTGAAGAGGACGATGTCGTCGTCCGCCTGGCGCCCTGGGAGCTCGCCGGCCACCACCTCCTGGAGCTCGTGCACCTCGAGCCAATCGAGCACTCCGGTCTCGACCGGCTCGATCAGGTCGCCGGATTCGAGCCGCGACTGCTCCCGTGAGTCGCAGCAAACGAACGAGGCCCGCTCGATGACGACGTTGTCGAGCTCCCGGGCCCGCGGCTCGTTCGCACCCATGGCGCACACGAGCGCACCGGGCCTAAGCCACTCGCCGCGCAGGACAGGATCCTTCGACGTCGTGGCGGTGACGATGACGTCCTGCTCGGCCGGGTCGCGGTGACTCTCGCCCGGCTCGGCGCCGGTCTCCTTGCAGAACTCACGCAGACGCTCGGGCGTCCGGCAGTAGGCGACGATCCGGTCGATCGACGGCAAAGCCTCGCGGATGCAGGCGACCTGGCTGCGCGCCTGCCAACCGCAGCCGATCACGCCCAGGGTCGTCGCGCCCGGTCTCGCGAGGTACTTCGCAGCGATGCCGCTCGCCGCCCCGGTCCGCAGCTGCCCGAGCTTGTCCGCCTCGATCACGGCCGCGAGCTCCGCCGCACGCGTGTCGAAGAGAACGACGACGAACGGCGTCCCGCCGGGAAGCCACGTGTACGCCTTCAACCCCGCGAGCCCGAGCTCGGTGTCGACGGCCCCCATCAGCGCGAAGACGCCGTCATCGATCCGCATCCGAGTCCGCGGAAGGTTCTCGACACTCCCGTCTGCGAGGCGCTTGAAGCACTCCTCGACGGCCTGGAGCGCGTCCGCCGGCGTCAGGAGCTCGGCGACCTCCGACTCCGTGAGGTAGAGCGGCATCGGGCGCGGAAGGCTACTTCGTCTTCTCGATGAAGCTCGCGGCATGCACTCGACCATCCGCCGCCGCAGCCGACATGCGCGGCTGCGGCGCACAAAACAC
>JBARRS010000047.1:0-2577 GCA_049644345.1 Gaiellaceae bacterium | reverse complement strand
GCCGAGGGCCCAGCGGACCAGCAGGCCGCGCGCGCCCGTCGCGGCTCGGAGGGCCGCCATCGTCCGCCCGTGGAACGTCTCGAACACGCGAGGGACGCCCGGTAGGATCGTCGGCCGCACGGCCTCGAGCGCCTTCCCGATCCGCACCGGATCGGGGACGAGCGCGAGCGTCAGCCCGATGTACGGGCCGGCCAGGTGGAGGAGGCGGCCGAAGTTGTGCGCAAGCGGCAGGAAGTGGAGCGCGACGTCGCGTGGCTCGACGAGACCGGGAATCTCGTCGACGATCGCGACCATGTCGAAGAAGTGGCGGTGCCGGATCATGCAGGCCTTTGGTGGCCCGGTCGTGCCCGACGTGTAGATGAACGTGTAGAAGTCGTCGTCATCGATCTCGGGGAAGGCTGCGGGAGCGCTGCGTCCTTCGTCCCGCAGCCCTTCGAGGTCGGCGAAGGTCAATACGTGATCGAGTCGCGCGGCCTCGACCTTGGCCAGCTGGTCGCCGTCCTCCGCGACGATTCCGGCGCACTCGGCGTGCTCGACCACGTAGCGGCAGTCACGCGCCGAGCTGTCGGGGTAGATCCCGACGGTGATGACTCCTACGGTCGCCAGCGCGAGGTCGACCAGCGCCCAGTCGAGCGTCGTCCGGCCCAGGATGGCGACGCGGTCGCCCTTGCGCAGTCCACGCGCTGCAAAACCTCGCGCGAGCTCGTCCACAGCCTGTCCCGCCTCATCCCACGAGACCTCGCGCCAGTCGCCGTGCTCCTCGACCAGGTAGGCGGGGAAGTCCCGCCCCTGCGCGACGGCGTTCTGCCAGAGCTGCGGAATCGTCCTCTCGCCCAGAAAGCGAAGCTTAAGAGAGAGGAGACGGGCGGAAGGCGGCGAATCGGCCTGGTCCCACTAGACTTCCAAGGCGGTCTCATGCGAACGATCTGGAACGGCTCCATCAGCTTTGGCCTGGTCAACATCCCCGTTGGCCTGGCGCTCGCGACGAAACCGGCGGCGCGCCAGTCGGACGTCTCGTTTCGGCAGCTGCACCGCGAGTGCGGAACGCCGATTCGCCAGAAGCGCTGGTGCCCTCTCCACGACCGCGAGGTCGGGGCCGACGAGATCGTCAAGGGCTGGGAGGTCTCGAAGGGCCAGTTCGTGATGGTCGAGGAGGACGAGCTGGAGGCGATCGCCCTCCACGACGAGTCGCGCGCCATCGAGATCACCCGCTTCGTCGACATCGGCCAGGTCGACCCGCTCTTCTTCGACCGGACGTACTACCTCGCTCCCGCGGACGCCGCGGCCCAACGGCGGCCGTACGTCCTGCTGCTGCGGGCCATGCAGGAGACCGGCATGGCGGCGCTCGGCAAGTTCGTCCTCCGCGGCAACGAGAACTTCTGCCTGATCCGCCCGCGCGGCGACGCACTGGCGCTCGAGACGCTGTTCCTCGCCGAGGACGTCCGCTCGCAGGCGGAGATCGAGGAGGCGGTAAGCGACACCGAGGTCAAGGACGCCGAGCTCGAGCTGGCCCGCCAGGTGATCGCGGGGCTCGCCGGCGACTTCGATCCGAACGATCTCGCGAGCGAGTACCGCCAGGACCTGCGCCAGCTGCTCGAGGCGAAGCTTGCGGGCGAGGAGATCAAGGTGCCCGAGCCGGCGCCCGAGGCGCCCGTGATCGATCTGATGGAGGCGCTCAAGAAGAGCGTCGCCGAAGCCAGCGGAAAGCCCGCGGCCAAGGGCTCCTCGAAAGCGAAAGCCGCCCCGAAGGACGGCTCGCAGCGCCGCAAGGCTGCGGCGCGGAAGTAGCTAAGCGGCTACGCCGCTCTGGCTTCCCTCGACGCCTGGAGCTGCGCCTGGAAGAGCGTCTTGTCGATCTTGCCCTGGTAGATCGGGATGCTCTCTTCGAGACAGAGCCTGATCACCTCCTGGCGATCGATGTTGAGCTCCTTCGACAGCTCCTCGGGCGTGAGGTGGTTCGCCATGTCACTCCCTCCTGGGCATCAAAAAGCCCGCCTGCGCTCTTGCGCTGGCGGGCTCAAACCGATGCACCGGTTGTCGCGTCGACAGGGATCAAAGGGCCTGCCTTCCCAAAAAGTCCATTGGTCGAAGAATAAGGCTCCAGCATGACGAACGCAAAGGGGATCCCGGGGTTCGAGGAGCGCTTCGCTGCCGTGCGGGGTTGTCGCATGCGCTACTTCGTCGGCGGACCGGACGAGGGCGAGCCGATCGTGCTCGTCCACGGCCTGGGCGGCTCGGCGACCAACTGGGTCGACCTCGCGCCGCTGCTCGCCGCTCGCTGCCGCGTGCTCGTCCCCGAGCTACCCGGTCACGGCGGCTCGTCGCCGCTGCCCGCGGTGCCGAACCTCGCCGTGCTCGCAGACCGTGTGGGGCTTGTCGCAGAGCGCGAGGGGTTCTTGCCCGCCGCGGTCGTCGGACATTCGATGGGCGGGGTCGTTGCGCTACGGCTTGCGATCCGCCGCCCGGACGACGTCCGAGCGCTCGTCCTCGCAGGCTCTGCAGGGATCCGCTCGGCGACGAAGCGGTTGCGGCTGGCGGTGACGATGGTCTCGCTGGTCCGGCCTGCCCGCTACATCG
>JBARRS010000046.1:0-36121 GCA_049644345.1 Gaiellaceae bacterium | reverse complement strand
CATCTCGCGCTGGGTCACGACGCACGGCTACGCGCTCAACGTCGATCTCGACACCGCGCCGTTCACCGACTGGATCACGGCCTGCGGCCTCGACGACGCCGCGTTCACGACAATGGCGGTCGAGCTCGACCGGCCGCTGGCGGTTGATGAGGTCCGGCCGAGCGCCGCCCGAGCAATCGCTGAGGTGTTCGAGCTCGAGCTGGAAGAGCTACCGGCGGAGGACGGCCACGGCCTCTGGCCGCAGCCGCTGCACAAGCAGCTCGCGACGGCGGAGAGCTACTAGAGCGTCTCGATCAGCGCGTCGACGACGCGCGGGTCGAACTGCGTGCCGCTGTTCTTCCGCAGCTCCTCGACTGCGACCTCGCGCGGCAGGGCCTTGCGGTACGAGCGATCGCTGGTCATCGCGTTGAATGCGTCGCAGCACGCGACGATCCTGGCGACGAGTGGGATCTGCTCGCCGGCGAGCCCGTCGGGATAGCCCCGGCCGTCGTAGTGCTCATGGCACGCACGGACAATCCGGCCAACCTGACCGAGCAGGCCCCCGACCTTGTGGAGCATCCGCTCGCCCTCGATCGTGTGCGTCTCGATCACCGCCCGCTCCTCGGGCGTGAGCGGGCCCGGCTTGTTGATGATCTCATTGGGGATCCGCACCTTCCCGACGTCGTGGAGCAGCGCCGCGAGCTCAGCGTCGCGCCGCTCGCGCGCTGGGACCCCGAGCTTGTCGGCGACGACAAGCGTGAGATCGACGACGTCGCGGCTGTGGGTGCCCGTGTACGCGTCGTCCGCCTCGATCACGTCCCCGAGCAGGAACGCGGTCCCGCGGTACGCGTCGCGCAGCTCGAGCTCGTGATCGATCCGGACGCGGCGCTCGTGCGCAAAGACCGAGAGCAGCCCGACCAGCGGGAGCGCGAGCAGGACTCCGGCGGACGACCGCCCGCTTGCAAACGCGACCGCGAGCCCGATCGGCGCCAGGCCAGCGTCGATCATGTACACCGTCGACATCGTGCGCAGTAGGAACCTCGGAGGCACACCGAGCGCGGCCCATTCGTGTGCGCCGCTGCTGGCGAAGTCGAGGGAGAATTGCGCCGCGAGCGCCGCGAGGTACAGGGGCCAGCGTGAAAGCCGTGGCGGCCCCTCGACGGCGAGCCCGAGCACGAGTGCAGGGCCCACGGCATGCCATGCGCCGACGAGCCGGAGGAATACGCGTCCAAGCTGGAGCCGCCCTCGCGCCCACTCGATGAGACTCCCCATCACCATGCCGGTGGCCACCGCCAGCGGGACGTAACCGGCCGGCAGCACGAACAGCATCGGCACGAGGATCAACTGCGTCGGAACGGCAGATCCGTTCGCGATCTCGAAGTCGAGCCTGAACGCAACGGCGTACGCCGCGATCAGAAGGACGATCGTCAGTGGCGCCGGCGACCTGTGCGAGGGGAGAAACGCCGCCATCGCAGCGCAGACGGCCAGGAATCCAGCGGTCGAGCAGAGAAAGGACCACCTGTCTCGCGCGGCGAGCCGCCGGAGCCTTCGCGCACGACGCGCCTCGATCGCCCGCTGGGCCTCCGGGTCGAGCCCGACCGGAGTGTCGACGTTCGCCGCCGCCGCAGAAGACATGCCCTCTTATCGACCGTCTCCTGCGCCAGAACCCCTCGTTCGAGGGATCGCAACCGGAACTGGAGCACCCGGACGGGGGATGCAGCTCCGAGGCCTGCCGCAGACAGTGAGAGCACTGTGGCGGCGCGGCGTTCGATCCTCTCGGCGATCCTCATCATCGCGGCGGCAACCGCCCTGGCGGCGCCGGCGGCCAACGCCGGCCTCATCTTCACGGCCCCAGCAACCTATTGCGACAAGACTCCGGTGCGGCCGTTCCTTCCCTGGGGAGACGGCACGTTCTACGTGCTGACTCCCGGCGGCAGCTTCGAATCGGGCACACCCGCCTGGAGCCTCGCCGGGAGCGCCCGGGTCGTGAGCGGAAACGAGCCCTTCCATGTTCACTCCTCCTCGGACAGCCGCTCGCTTTCGCTGCCCGCCGGCTCGTCCGCGACGACGCCGACGATGTGCTTCGCATCCGGGGACATGCAGCTCCGTCTCTTCGCGGTCAGCGCGGGCTCGACCTCGGGGCTGAAGGTTCAGATCGTCGTCCGGAACCTCCTCGGCGGCCTGCTCTCCGTGCTCGACGGCGGGACGGTCTCCCCGTCCGGCTCGTGGCAGCCGGTGAAGCCGCTCGGCCTCATGTTCACGAACCTGGGCAACCTGCTCGGGACGACGACGGCGATCTCGCTCCGCTTCACCCCCATGGGCTCCGGGTCGTGGCAGATCGACGACGTCTACCTCGACCCGTACAAGATCACCTGAGTCCGCGTCTCTAGACTGACCGGCATGCAGAAGTCGCTGCCGGTCGCGGAGAGGCCGCGCCGGCCGGAATGGATGAAGGTGCGCGCGCCGAGCGCCGACTCGCGCTACTTCGATGTCAAGGCGCTGATCCACGGCGCGAGCCTGCACACGATCTGCGAGGAGGCCCGCTGCCCGAACATCTCCGAGTGCTGGGGGCGAGGCACGGCGACGTTCCAGATCCTCGGCGACACCTGCACCCGCGCCTGCCGCTATTGCTACGTCCACTCGGGCAAGCCTGACGGGCCGCCCGACCCGCTCGAGCCGCTGCGGCTCGCGCACGCGGCCGCCCAGATGGAGCTGCGACACGTCGTCGTCACATCCGTCGACCGCGACGACCTGCCGGACCGGGGAGCCGGCCACTATGCGGCCACGATCCGGGCGCTGAAGCGAAAGCTCCCGCGAGCCTCGGTAGAGGTGCTGACGCCGGACTTCCTCGGCTACGAAGAAAAGGCGTTGCGGATCGTGCTCGCGGAGCGTCCGGAGGTCTTCAACCACAACATCGAGACGGTCCGCCGGCTGCACCCGAGGATGCGGGGCGCCAAAGCCTCGTACGACAAGGCTCTCCGGTTACTCGCGCGCGCGAGGGAAGTCGCCGACTACCCCGTGCTGACGAAGTCCGGGATCATCGTCGGCCTCGGCGAGACGAACGACGAGGTCGTCGAGACGATGCGCGACCTGCGCGAGCACGGGGTCGACGTCGTCACGATCGGCCAGTACCTCCAGCCCTCCGCCAAGCACGCGACCATCGACCGCTGGGTGCACCCCGACGAGTTCCGCTGGTTCCGCGAGCAGGGCGAGGCACTCGGCTTCGGATCGGTGTTCGCCGGTCCGCTCGTGCGCTCGTCGTATCGAGCCGACGAGCAGCGTCACGCCGCCGCCTCGCGCCGGGGTGCAGTTGCATATTGACCGCTAGCGAATCCCGGTGTCGTACGAGAAGTCGACGTGGCGGAAGCGAGTGCTGGGAACCTTGACTGCGCCGGGCTCGATCGTGTGCGGCCCACGCACCGAGTAGCGACCGGGTGCGAGTCGGATCCGGTAGCGGCCGTGTTCGCCCGTCCGCACGCTTGCGACGACGACACCGCTCCGCACGAACGTGAGCTTCACCCCGACCGCCGGCCCGTCGCAGGGTTTTCCCGCCACGCAGACCGGCGAGATCGGACCGCGCGTGACGACCCCGTAGAGTCCGCTCCTGAGAACCGTCGCCCGGCCCGCGCCGGCCGCGATCAGGATTATCGGCACGACGAGGAGCGCTCGTCCCATCTCACCATGGTAGACGCGCGAGGAGGGCCGGCCTTGCGGCCGGCCCTCCTTCGTTTCAACTGCTATCTGGCCGCTACGGAGTGAAGTTGCTGATCCGCGTCGACCAGTTGCCGAGCGCGGTTCGTACGCCGGGCCCATGGCTGGCGCCAGCGCACGTACCCAGCAGGTTGTCACCGCTGCCGCCGGTGAAGAACGGCCCGCCCCAGTCCGTGTACGTGCACGTGTGGGCGATGTACTCGCTGGCGATCCAGATCGAGTTGCCGTCCACGGCAGCTGCGCCGTAGTCACCCCAGCGGGTGCGCGGCGGGTTGCCGACCTGCGACTTGTAGCTGGTGAAGCCGTCGTCCTGCGCGGCTCCCGCGCCGCCGGGGACATCGTTCCATGCGCCAACGCCCGCGAGGGCGTCGATCGGTGCGTACGCGGCGCTCGGGTTGGTCGTGTCACCCGTGTCAGTGAACGCCATCACGCCACGGCCGCTCGCAGTGACGCCGATCGCCGGGTACGTGAAGTCATGACCGCTCGCGCCCAAGTAACCCTGGAGGGCGACCTTGGGCACGTCCGGCTTGACGATGTACCACGCGATCCCGGCGCGCTGCGGACCGGCGTCCGGGTTGAGCGCCGTGTCGAGCGCACCCCACAGCTTGCCGTTCGCGTAGTCGACTTGCTGCATCCTGGTGTCGTTCGAGTCCGGCCTCGAGATGACCTCGTTGTGCGCGATGCAGTTCGGAGTGGCCGGTGGGCAGGCGAACAGCAGCCGCCAGCAACCGACGCCGGCGACGGTCGGCGTCGTCGTGTCGTTGATGCAGTCGCCCTGTGGGACGCCAGGTGTCGTGGTCTTGTCAGCGAGCGTGCCCGAGCCGGGCTGCTGCTGCTTCGGCGGAACGCCGTACTGGTTCACGCTCAGCACCTTGTTGCTGAGGCTGAGCGCCGGCACGCCGTTCAGCGACGACGTGTTCGTCAGCGTCCAGACGACGAGCTGGTTCGAGGTGCGGGTTCCCGGTGCGCCCGACTTCGGATTCTGCGCCTCGTCGGCGGCGTTGGAGCTCAGGAAGTACTCGGTGCCGCCGTTGTCGAGGTTGAACTGCGACGCCCCGGGCGACTGCGACGGCCAGACCGTGAAGCCGGGCTGCGTCGAGCCGGCATCGCTCGACTCGTTCACCATGCCGGACGTGTCGATGTGCTGCATCGTCACGGTCGCCGCCCCCGCGGCGAGCTGGGCCTTCGAGAAGGCGTAGATTTGCGCACCGCTGAAGCCGTTGAAGTGCCACGGATAGGCGTTGGTGGTGATGTAGAAGCCGTTGGCATCCGCCCCGATGTGCGGGTAGTCGCCGAGATACGGGCCCGGGTTTACGCCGCCGGTGTTCGTTCCGTCGTTCGTGACGTCAGTCCGGTAGATGTTCCAGCCGCCGGTCGGGTCGGAGGTCTGGCTGACCGCAAGGTCGAGGTGATTCACGCAGCTGAACACGGCCTGACACGGACCGCCCGCTTGCGACTCGAGCGTCAGCGCGACGACGAACCAGTGCTGCGTCTGGACGTCGAAGAGGCAGCTCGGGTCGGTCACGAACTGACCCCTTACACCCGTCGACCTATTGATCGCAGGCGGATATCCGTAGAACGAGTTCAGGTCGATCGTGTGGTTCACGTTCCGCGGGAAGCCGGCCACGATGTTCGTGGCGGTGTTGTCCGGGAGCAGGGACGCTCCGGTCGCGGCGCTGTAGACGTTGAAGACGTCGTTGACGACTTCCACGACGTCGCCGTTTCCGGCGCACATGCCCTGGTCGGGCGGCTCGACCGAGAACTGGTTCCCGCCGCGCGAGTAGCGCTGTTGGTAGTGGTTCAGGCCTTCGAAGCCGGTGTTGAACTGCGGATTCGACTTAGCCTTCTTGGCGCTGCTGACGGAGGCGCCGTGGCCGGAGCCCGTCGACAGGCTGCGATCGACGATCGTCCCAGGAAATGCGTCAGGACCTCCGGCACTGTCCAGCTGGCCCGGGAACTCCGCCTGGGTCGCATCCCAACCACCGGAGGGTGTGAAGTCGCCGGTCTGCGGCGAGCCCGTGCCGGCCAGAGGGATATGTGTCGAGACCCCGGGGCCTGCGGTGGCGCCGACGCCCAAGGCGGCAGCAAGCGCGATGCACGCTGTCAGCATGAGCGACAGGCGCATTGAAAAACGCTTCATGTAGTTCCTCCCATTTTGAGGACTCAGGCCGTGGAGGGACTAGCTCGCCCTGACGAGCCTTACTGCACCCTCCCCGACTCACTTAGCCGCGGGAGGCTAGCAATCGAGAGGTGTTTGTCAAGAAAGCGATATGGCGAGTCGGCTAGGGTGCGACGGCCGCGCCTGCGTCGACGAGGCCTGCGCCGTACGCGTCGCCGAAAGCGATCGCATGCGTCCGGTCGACGTGGCAGTAGCCGGTGTCACATGCGACGCCGCGCAGCGACGGCGCCGTGTTCCTCGGATCGTTCGGGCCCATGAAGTTCACGAGATTTCGCCGTGCCCGTCGCTCGAGCCTCGCGACGAGGTCGTCGGGCCGCCCGCGCAGCTCGGGGTGCGCCGAGAGCGTCAGCGCCGCGACCCCGACCGCGTTCGGAACTGCCATCGAGGTGCCTTGCAGCCAGCCGAAGGCGTTGCCTGCGACCTTGAAGCAGGCGAAGGTGTCGGGGGAGCCGATCACCGGGTCCGTGCAGAGAGCGCCCGATGCCACGAGAGCACCCAGCGAGCCCCAGCCTCCGTAGAGGATGTCGCCGGGCCCGCCGTCGTAGCGCGGGATGTTGTACCGCCGGGCACCTCCCGGAGCAGCGAGGTCGATTCGCGAGCCGAAGCTCGAGTAGTACGCAAGCTGGTCGCGCGCGCCGACGTGGTCGAGCCAACGCAGCGGGACGCCGGCCGGTGCCTGCCCATTCGCGTTGTTCGTGGCCGAGACCATCACCACGCCTGGTACGCCGGCCGGCACGACCAGGAGTCCGCGCAGGTCGAAATCGTCGGTCGTCGGACTCCCGGGCACGACCGTTCCGATCCCCTGAGCACCATCCGTTACGATCCCGGCCCCGCGGAAGCGACGGCCGTCGATCGTCAGGTCGGAGCGGTCGACGCGGACGTGATCGTTGCCGGCGGCCGCGAACACCGCCGCTCCGCGCGCATGGCAGTAGTCGACCGCGTCGGCCCAAAGCCGATATTCCTCGGCGTCGAGCGGGTTGTTCGGGTCGAGATAGGTGCCGAGCGAGAGGTTGACGATGTCCGCGCCATGGGAGCAGGCGTCGAGGATTCCCGCGATGATCCAGCTCGAGAGACCGCCGAAGCCGGTCGCAAGCACCTTGTAGCTCGTGATCTGCACCTGCGGCGCGACGCCGTTCGAGGCAAAGCCGTTCGCGGCGCCTGCGATCCGGCTCGCAACCCAGGTGCCGTGTCCGTCGGTGTCGCGGTCGGAGCAGTCCCAGAGACCGGCGGCCTTCAGCGCATCACGACCGACCTCGCGCGCGAGCTCCTTGCAGGGGATCTCGTTCACAGAGTCGCGCTGGTCGAAGTTCGGGTGCAGCTCACGATGCGAGCCGTCGACACCGCTGTCGACGACCGCGACCCGGATGCCGGGATCGCCGAGCGTCTGTGCCCACGCGGCAGGCACGTCCATTCGCGCGTCGTCCCACTGAAGGATGCCCTCGGGATTCGTCACGTTCCAAAAGGAGGCAGCGTCGTGCCAGGGATCCGGGAACGAGCGTGTGGGCCGACCGGGCGGGTCTTGGTCGCCATTTGGGCCCGGCGCGCTGAGCTCTCCGTCCTTGCGAGGCGAAGGCGTGACGACCGAGTCCGCGAACGCCGCCGTGACGTGCCGGTCGGCCTGGATTCTCGAGCCGAAGCTGAGACTCGCCGGCACGACGACGAGGGCGCCGATCGGGCTCAGGTCGGTGACGACGACACCGCCGGCCTGAGCAACGGCAGTCCGCATCTGCGCAGGCGTCGTCCCGTTCGCGAACCGCACGACAGAGAGGCCGAAGGGATTCGCCGCGGTCCGTGCTTGCGCGGGCGCTGCAATGACGCACGCCGCGACGACCGCAACGAGGGCGCTGGACCGCTTCACCATCGTCTTTCTCGGCAGTAGAGAGGTTCCACTCAACCCTAGAAAGAAGGGAGGTTCTAATTCGCAGTAGTCGGGTACTCATCTCTCAATATCCGACCGCTAATCGCCGGCCTGGGGGACCTGCCGCAGAAGGACGGGGATGAAACGCGAAACCTCAGGGTGCGTTCATGACCGCGGCCGGTGAAACGTCTATGTCGGAGGGAGAGTGAGAATGGGGATCAAATCTAGAGTCGTGCTGCTCGCGGCGTTGGTTGCAATCGGCGTCGCCTTCGCCGTCCTGCGCCCGCACGGCGCAACGAGCAAGAGCTCCGCCAACAATGTGCTCGACCACGCAATCGCCGTCGACCTCGGGAAGGCTGCCCGTGCCCCGCACGAGGCTCAGCTCTCGGGCGGGGTTCTAGCGACGGCTCTCGAGGCGACCGGCTTGGCCCCACAGCGGGCCGCGAAGGCCAACGAAGAGGGTGGAAGCAACGGCATCTCGAGCCTTGGTACCCAAGGCTGTCAGAACACCTTCGGGGACGGTGACAACGTCCGGGTGAACCAGGACTGCTCGCTGCGGCGCCAGGCCGAGGAGGTCGTCGTCGTGAACCCGACCAACGAGAAGAACCTGATCGCCGGGCAGAACGACTCCCGCGTCGGCTTCAACCACTGCGGCTACGACTGGTCGTTCGACAGCGGCAAGACCTGGGGCGACCAGATCCCGCCCTTCTATCAGTTCATTCTCTTGGACACGCACACAGCGGACGCCTGCAGCGACCCGGGCGCGGCCTTCGACTCGAAGGGCAACGCGTACGTTGACGGGATCGTGTTCGATGCCCTCACCCCGCCGAACTTCGCGAACGCGATCCTCGTGGAGAAGTCGAACGCCCCGATCGGGGGTGCCTTCTACCACACGCCGGACAGCTCGCTCTCGTTCCAGACTTATCGAGCCAACCCACCCGGCGTCGTCGCCAACGACAACGACCCCAACATCTTCAACGACAAGCCGCTCATCGTCGCGGACGCCACCGCAAGCAGCCCGAAGGCGGACAACGTCTACGTGACCTGGACGCGCTTCAACGGCGGCACAGGTGCGGGCCTCGGCTTCAACAGCCCGATCTATTTCAGCCAGTCGACGGACGGCGGCAAGACGTGGTCGCCGGGAATCGAGATCACGGGAGCCGCCCCGGTTTGCACCACCGGCAGCGGCTCGCCAAACGCGGACGCCTGCGACCAGGATCAGGGGTCGCACCCGATCGTCGGGCCTGATGGGACGATCTACGTCGCCTTCGGCAACGGGAACACGCCCGACACGACGCCCGGCGGCGGTCCCGGGATCAACCAGCACCTGATCGTCAAGTGTCCCCCGTCGGCCGACTGCAGCAACAAGGCGAACTGGACGACGCCGGTCAAGATCACTGACGATTTCGGCACGCAGCCGATCGGCCCCGATGCGACCACCGGTTGCCCCGGGGGCCGGCAGTGTCTGCCGCCGAACGGCTACCGGCTCGACGACTTCACCGAGGGCTCGCTCTCGATCGACCGCAACGGCAAGCTCTATTTCGTCTGGGCGGACTTCCGCAACGGCGCGTCGCCGTGCACGCCGCTCAGTGACGCCTCGACGGCCACCCCGCCATGTGACAACGATGTCTTCTACGAGTTCTCGACCGACGGCGGGGCTACGTGGAGCCCGACCGTCAACGTAACGCCGGCGTCGAAGTTCGGCTCGACGGCGCAGTGGCAACCGTGGAGCGCAGTTGCACCCAACGGCAAGAAGCTCTTCATCGGCTACTACGACCGCTCGCACGGCAACTGCGAGTTCACGGGCTGCAACGACATCACGCTGGCGACCGTCGGGAAGCCGGCGACGAGCTCGCCGACGTTCCATTACGCGCGGATCACCACCTCGTCGATGCCCAACCTCACAAACGCGACGGACCCGATCCAGTCGGGCTTCCTCGGCGACTACATGTGGGTCACCGTCAACAGCAAGGGCGACCCGTTGCTCGTGTGGGCCGATACCCGCGGGCGCGGCGGCGCGGTAGAGGAGGACGTCTACTTCGCCAACCCGAGCAAGGACTAGCGGCACAGGCGTTGCCGAGCTGAGGGGCCGCCCTCCGGGGCGGCCCCTCGTACCTTGCAGGATCACGGCAATATCGGAACCTATGCGGTTGCTTTGCAACGGGCCGGGCATACTGGCCCCATGAGAGTTCTTGCCCTCATCGTTGTCGCGGCGGTCGCCGCCGCCGGGGTCGCGATCGCCTACGGCGCAGGTGAGCGGGCGGGCTCGCGCGCGTCGATCAGGCTGGTCCGGATGCAACCGCTCGTCGTGAGCGGCACCGGCTTCCAAGCGAGGGAGCAGGTACGCGTCACGGTCCACGCAAAGGTGACGCGCAGCAAGCGCGCGACCGCGAGCCCAAGCGGAAGCTTCCGAGCCACCTTCGCAGACGTGCCCGTGGGCCGCTGCGACCGTCTGCGCGTGATAGCGATCGGCAAACGCGGCAGCCGCGCCGTGCTCAAGCGGTTCCCGCTGCCGGCCTGCCTGCCCGCCTAGGGCGAGGCCTGACTACTTCTCGACGTCGGGCAGCTTCCAGCCGTCGTGCGGCTTGGCCATCGCGCGGTAGTCGAGCGCCTTGTCGAGGATCTCGTCGTCGACGCCCGCCTCGCGCGCGACCTCGCGCAGCGGTCGGCCCGAGCGAGCCGCTTCTTCGACGATCTCGGTCGCCTTGTCGTAGCCGATGTACGGGTTGAGTGCGGTCGCCGCCGCGAGCGTCAGCTCCGCGTAGCGCTCTAGGTTCTCGCGGTTCGCCTCGATCCCGCGCACGCACTTCTCGCCGAGCAGGCGCGCGGCGCTCGTGAGGAGCTTGAGCTGGTCGAGCAGGTTCCGCGCGAGCAACGGCACGAACACGTTCAGCTCGAAGTGGCCCTGCATGCCGCCGATCGAGATCGCCGTGTCGTTGCCGATTACCTGGGCGGCGACCTGCGTCACGACCTCCGGGATCACGGGGTTGACCTTGCCGGGCATGATCGAGCTTCCCTTCTGAAGCTCGGGCAGGAGGAGCTCGGCGAGCCCTGCGCGGGGACCCGAGCCCATCAGGCGCAGGTCGCTCGCGATCTTGTTCAGGGAGACGGCTACGGTCTTGAGCGCGCCGGATGTCTCGACGAGCCCGTCGCGGGCCGCCTGGGCCTCGAACGGGTCCGCCGGGGGACTGATCGCAAGACCTGTCTCCTCCACCAGGCGACGGCGCACGCGCTTGGCGAACTCGGGATGCGTGTTGAGGCCCGTTCCGGTCGCGGTGCCGCCGAGCGGGATCTGGCCGAGCCGCGGCAGCGCGTCCTCGACCCGCGTAATCCCCTGGCGCACCTGTGCGGCGTAGCCCGAAAACTCCTGGCCCAGCGTGACCGGGACGGCGTCCATCAGGTGCGTCCGGCCGGACTTGACGACGTCTTCGAACTCGCGCGCCTTCTCCGCGAGCGCGTCCGCCAGGCCGCGAAGGGCGGGCAGCAGTTCGTTCGTCGCCAGCTCGAGCGCCGCCAGGTGCACGGCGGACGGGAAGACGTCGTTGGAAGACTGACCGAGGTTGACGTCGTCGTTCGGATGGACGTCCTCGCCGGAGAGCGACGCGATCACCTCGTTCGCGTTCATGTTCGAGGACGTGCCCGAGCCCGTCTGGAAGACGTCGATCGGAAACTGGTCGTCGAGCTCGCCGGCCGCCACCCGGTCCGCGGCCTGCGCGATCCGCTCCGCCTTCTCCTCGTCGAGCAGGCCGAGCTCGGCGTTCACGCGGGCCGCCGCCGCCTTGATGCGGCCGAGCCAGCGCGCTACGTGAACGGGGATCGGCTCGCCCGAGACCGGGAAGTTCTCGACCGCCTTGCGCGTCTCCGCGCCCCAGAGCTCGCCGCGCGGCTCGGTTTTGGCCACGCCGCGAGTCTAACTACGCCACGTAGAGGTGCCGCCGCTCGGGCGGGCGGTGGCGGAGCACCTTGCGGATCTTCTCGTCGAGCTTCGAGGAGGGCGCCCAGCCAACGTACGCGCAGCGGGAGCATTCGCCCGCATCACGGTGCACCGGCTCCAACGTGCGCTGCTCGCCGCAGCGGAGACATTCGACCGGCAGCGGCTCCATACCGCCGGGATCGGCGCCCAAGGCGTCACCGGCCACCCCTCCTTCGAGGGATGCCTAGTCGGTCGAGTACTTCGGCTGGACCTTCTCGCCGCGGATCTGCGCGATCCAGCACGGGGGAAACCAGGTTTCCCCCGTGAGCCTCCTTCTTCTTGTCGCGACAACGCCGACCGCACATGGCCTCCCGCCGGGCAAAGCCCGGCTTCGGCCGCTAATGCTGCATGGACCCGAAACGAGTCGAATCAGTCGGTCGAGTACTTCGGCTGGACCTTCTCGCCGCGGATCTGCGCGATCGCGTTGTTGGCGGCGATTGCGGCCTCGCCCATGCCGACCGTGATCAGCGTGATCTTCCCCGGGTAGCCCGCGACGTCGCCGGCGGCATAGACGAGCGGAAGACTCGTCTCGCAGGTCATCGGATCGATGCGGATCTGACGCTTGCCTTCGAGCTCGAGCCCCCAGTCCGCGATCGCGCCGAGATGCGAAACGAAGCCGAGCAACGTGATCAGAGCCTCGCAGTCGACGCGCTCGTGCTCGCCGGTCTCCGTGTTCTCGATCGTGACCGCCTCGAGCTCACCGTCGCCGTGGATCTCGCGCACCTCGCAGGGCGTGAAGATCCGCACCCGTCCTTCGCCCTCCAGCTCGCGCGCCTCGTTGACCGAGCTCTCGAGCGCGCGGAACCGGTCCCGCCGGTGGACGAGCGCGATCGGCGACCGCGCCGTGTCCTGGAGCCCGAGCGTCCAGTCGAGCGCCGAATCACCGCCGCCCACGATCACACAGCTCTGGTCGCGGAACGTCTCCTTCTCGCGCACGAAGTAGTGGAGACCGCGGCCCTCCCATTCGTCGATCCCCTCGACCGCGAGCTTGCGCGGCTCGAACGCGCCGTGGCCGGCAGTGATGATCAGCGCGCGCGAGAGGAAGGTGTTGCCCTCCGACGTGCCGACGGCAAGCAGCTCCTCGCCGTTCTGCTGGACCCGGTCGAGCGTCCGGACCTCCTCACCGAGCCGGACGTCGGCGCCGTACTGGAGCCCTTGCTCGGAGCAGAGCTCGACGAGATCGCGACCCAGGACCTTGGGGTGGCCCGCGACGTCGTAGACGTGCTTCTCGGGGTAGGTCGCGGCAACCTGGCCGCCGATCTGCTCCAGGCTCTCGACGATGCGCACGGTCGCGTCGCGGTGGCCCGCGTAGTACGCGGCGGCGAGGCCGGTCGGGCCGGCCCCCAGGATCGTGATGTCGACGACGCCGTTGTCGTTCATAGCGTCGAAATGGTAGACGGCGCTAAGCCGCTGGCGACCGCCGGCGGCGCCACGCTGCGAACGCCATCGACCCTGTCATCGCGAAGATCACGAGCGCGACGGCCCCGTGGAAGCCACCTGCCCACGGCGCAGCCTTGCCGGCCTCGGCCAGCAGAATCTGGACGATCACGAGCAGGGCTAGGGCGAGCGAGAACAGGATGCGCCGACGCCCGAGCCTGGCGCCGAGCGCGAGGAGGAAAAGCAGAACAGCACCGAGGAAGATGAAGTAGCCGAAGGCGCTGTGGAAGTCGAAGCCCGAGTCGATCGCCTTCTTCGTCAGCGGCCCGTGCTCCTTCGCCTGGTGGTGGGCATAGAAGCCGCCGTACGCCGCGGCTGCGACCTGGACCCAGACGGCCAAGAAGAGAACAGCCACCCAAGCACGGTACGCCGAACGAAGGTAGGCCGTCACGCGGCCGGATCCTACGGATTTCGCCGGACGAGCTGCGCCGTTAGTGGGAGCAGCCGGAGCCGCAGCCGGCGTCGGCCTCGGGGGACTCGCCCTCCTCGACCTGGAACGAGTGACCGCAGCCGCACGAAGACGCGACGTTCGGATTCTCGATCGAGAAGCCAGCCTGGAGACCGTCGACCCAGTCGATCACGGTCCCTGCGAGGTACGGCGCGCTGAACGGATCGACGACGACGTCGACGCCGTGGGCCGCGATCTCGTGATCGCCCTGCTGCGCCCCGCGGTCGAACCCGAGCGCGTACTGGAAGCCCGAGCAGCCGCCGCCCTGCACGGCGACGCGCAGAACGGTCGCCTCGCCTTGGGGCTCCTCGGTCTGGAGCTCCTTGATCTTCGCCGCCGCGCTCTCGGTGAGCGAGACGAGCGTCATCGGTCGCTCGGTGATCTCCACGAATCGCATCGTAGCAGCGGGTTCCGCCGGTGCCGAGCCCCAGACTTTGTAACAGCTGTAACCCGCATCGTTGAGCGATTTGAACTCGACCTCGTAGCCCACCCAGGTCCTGTAGAGTGCCCGGCGTTCGCCGCGGGAGGACAGCGTGCTGGATCACTGGCTGCCGTTTCTGATCTACGCGGGCTTCGCCGTGGCGATTCCGGCCTCGATGATCGTGATGTCGTTCGTGTTCGCGACTCGGCCTCACCGGCGCTCGCGCGCCCGGGCGATCCCGTTCGAGTCCGGCGTCTCCGCGGGACCGCCGCACACGCACAGGTTCACGATCAGCTTCTACCTGACGGCGATGCTCTTCATCGTCTTCGATATCGAGATCGTCTTCTTCTATCCGCTCGGCGTCATCCTCCACCGGCTCGGCTGGTTCGGCTTCGCCGAGTTCGCCTTCTTCCTCGCGATTCTCGTCCTGGCCTACGTCTACATCTGGCGGAAGGGCGCACTCGATTGGCGCTGAGACATCGCTTGCGATGTCGCCTTCAGGCCGCGCGGGCTTTGCCCGTGCGGCCGTCTGAGACGAACGACCGAGACGCTGAGGTGGCAGTCCCCGAATGAAGCGCCTCGCCGACTACGGCCTCCACTCGGAGCGCGTGCTCTGGCGCGGGAAAGGGCCCGGTGTCTTCGAGCAGGAGCTCGGGGATCTCGAGGAACGACTGATGCTGACGACGGTCGAGAAGGCGCTCGCGTGGGCGCAGGGCAACTCGATCTGGCCGGACACCTTCGGCCTCGCCTGCTGCGCGATCGAGATGATGTCGATCGTCTCCGCGCGATACGACATCGCGCGCTTCGGGGCCGAAGTCTTCCGTTCCTCGCCGCGCCAGGCCGACCTATTGATCGTCTCCGGTCGCGTCGCTCACAAGATGGCGGCCCCGCTCCGCCAGATCTACGACCAGATGCTCGAGCCGAAATGGGTGATCGCGATGGGCGCCTGCGCGAGCTCGGGAGGGATGTTCAGCAACTACTCGGTGCTCCAGGGCGTCGACAAGATCGTCGCCGTCGACATTCACGTCCCCGGCTGCCCGCCGCGGCCCGAGGCACTCGTCGAGGGGATCATCAGGCTCCAGGAGAAGATCAAGGCGGGCGTGCCGCCCGCGTATGAGATCCGGGGCGTGGCGTCCTGAGCTGGGATTCCGTTCCCGGGCTCGTCGAGGTCAAGGAGGCTCACGGCGAGACGACGCTGGTGATCATGCCGCAGCGGCTCCGCGATGCGTGCGAGCACCTGCGGGACGAGGAGGGCTTCAACTTCCTCGCCGACATAGCGGTTACCGATTACCTCGGCTGGGGCAGCAGCGGGGTCGCCGGCTACTACGGAACCGCCGCCGGGCGACCGCTCGGGCCGTTGACGGCGCAGGGCCTCGCGGCACTGCCCGAGCGCAAGCCGAAGCGCTTCGCGGTCAACTACCAGCTGCTTGCGGTTCCCGAGGGCCGGCGAGTGCGGGTGCAGGTCTGGCTGGACGACCGTCAGCCTGTGTCGAGCGTCGTCTCGGTTTGGCCGACCGCCGACTGGCACGAGCGCGAGGCGTGGGACCTGATGGGCATTCCCGTCGACGGCCACCCGAACCTCCGTCGGATCCTCATGGACGACGACTGGGACGGTCATCCCCTGCGCAAGGACTACCCGATCGGCGGCGAGCCGGTCCGGTTCTCGGAAGCCGAGTGACGGCGATCGCGCCGGCCAAGCCGGGGATCTACGAAGGGACGAGGATTCCCTCGCCGATCCCGACCGTGCTCCAGATCCCGGACGAGCTGAAGGGATCCGAGGACGTGCTTCCGGTCAACTTCGGGCCGAACCACCCGTCGACCCACGGGGTTCTCCGCCTCGTCGTCGACCTCCACGGCGAGAGCGTCGTAGGGCTCAACGCAATCGTCGGCTACCTCCACACCGGCTTCGAGAAGAACATGGAGCAAAAGACCTGGTGGAAGGCGATCACCTACCCCGAGCGGATCGACTACCTCTCGTTCCAGAACAACGAGCTCGTCTTCGTGCTGGCGATCGAGAAGCTGCTGGACCTCGAGACCCCGGAGAAGGCCCGCTGGATGCGGACGCTCCTCTGCGAGTTGAACCGGATCCATTCCCACCTCGTCTGGCTCGCGACCGCAGCGCTCGAGCTGGGAACGATCTCGATGTTCTGGTACTGCTTCCGAGAGCGCGACACGATCCTCGATCTGTCCGAGCTGGTCTGCGGTGCGCGCATGCATACGCGTTACTTCCAGGCGGGCGGGCTCGCGGAGGACATCCCGGTCGGCTTCTACTCCGAGTGCCGCAAGTTCGCCGAGTGGATGCCCAAGGCGGTCGACGACTACGAGGCGCTCGTCGACCGCAACCAGATCTGGCTCGAGCGGACGCAGGGGATCGGGCTGCTCTCGGCCGAGGACGCAATCGCTCTCGGACAGTCGGGGCCGGTGTTGCGCGCATCCGGGGTCGACTGGGACCTGCGCAAGGCGGAGCCGTACCTCGCATACGACGAGGTCGACTTCGACGTGCCTGTCTACCGGAACGGCGACGTCTACGACCGCTACCGCGTGCACATGGAGGAGATGCGCCAGTCGACGCGGATCGTCGCGCAGTGCCTCGACCGGCTCGAGTCGCTGGCGCCAGGCGCGCCCTGGATCGCCGATGACCGCAAGGTCGTGCTGCCGCCGCGGGAGGAGCTCCACACCTCGATGGAGTCCCTCATCCACCACTTCAAGATCGTGACCGAGGGCTACCGCGTGCCCGAGGGCGAGGTCTACGTCGCCGTCGAGTCGGCGCGAGGGGAACTCGGCTGCTACGTCGTCTCGGACGGGGGGCCGAGGCCGTGGCGGGTGAAGTTCCGCGCACCGTCGTTCGTCGCGCTCGAGGCTACGGCGACCTGCATGCACGACGCGCTCGTGGCCGACCTGATCGCGATCGTCGGCTCGCTCGACACGGTCATGGGCGAGGTCGACCGGTGAGCTTCGCCGAGGAGGTTCGCGACGTGGCCGCCCAGTATCCGGACTCGCGCTCCGCGGTCCTGCCGGCCCTCAGGCTCGCACAGGAGCGGCACGAGGGATGGCTTCCAGACGAGGCGTTCGAGGAGGTCGGCGACGCGCTGGGCCTGACGCCCGGCTACTGCAAGGCCGTCGCGTCCTTCTACGACATGCTCCATCTCGCGCCGGTCGGACGGCACCTCGTCGAGGTCTGCACGAACATCTGCTGCGGCCTGGGCGGCGTGCAGCTGCTCCTGGACGCGTTCTCGGAACAACTCGACGTACGTCCAGGCGAGACGACGGACGACGGCCAGATCACGCTCCGCGCCGTCGAGTGCCTCGGCGCCTGCGCATGGCCCGGGGTTGTCGCCGTGGACAACCGCTACCGCCTGAGCGTGACGCCTGAAGAGGTGCCCGGGATCATCGAGGAGCTTCGCGGTGCCTGAGTTGCGCCAGATCGTCCTCGCAGGCGTCGACGAGCGCGACCTCAGAACGCTCGACGGCTACCGGGCAGTCGGCGGCTACCGGATGATCGAGAAGGCGCGGGGGATGGAGCCGAAGCAGATCATCGAGGAGCTGCAGGCGTCGAACCTGCGCGGCCGCGGCGGCGCCTTCTTCCCGATGGGCCGCAAGGCGTCGTTCATCCCGGCCGACAGCCCGAAGCCGACGTACCTCGCCGTCAACGCCGACGAGTCCGAGCCGGGCACCTTCAAGGACCGGGAGATCATGGATCGCGTCCCGCACCGGCTGATCGAGGGCTCCCTCATCACCGCCCACGCGATCAGCTCGCACCACGTCTTCATCTACATCCGCGGCGAGTACCTCGCCGAGTTCGAAGTCCTGCGCGCGGCGCTCGATGAGGCGCGCGAGGCGGGGCTGCTCGGAGACGTCACGGTCGTTCTCCATCGCGGTGCGGGCGCCTACATCTGCGGCGAGGAGACCGCGCTGCTCGAGTCGCTCGAGGGCAACCGCGGCCAACCACGGTCGAAGCCCCCGTTTCCCGCGATCTCGGGGCTGTACGACTCGCCGACGCTGATCAACAACGTCGAGACGATCGCGACGGTGCCCGCGATCCTCGAGATGGGCGGCGCCGAGTACGCGAAGATCGGCACCGAGGACTCGACCGGCACCCGCCTCTTCTGCCTCTCCGGGAACGTCGAGCGGCCGGGTAACTACGAGCTCCCGCACGGGCTCACGATCCGGGAGCTGATCTATGACATCGGCGGGGGCATCCCGGGGGGCCACGAGCTCAAGGCGGTCGTGCCCGGCGGCTCGTCGTTTCCGATCCTCCGGGCGGATCAGATCGACACGAAGCTCTCGTACGACGCGCTGTCCGAGGTCGGGACCTTCCTCGGCTCGGGCGTCGTGATCGCGATCGACGAGCGCGCTTGCATCGTCCAGCTCGGCCTGCGGGTGGCGCAGTTCTACATGCACGAGTCGTGCGGCAAGTGCACGCCCTGTCGAGAGGGAACGCGCTGGATGGTGCAGCTACTCGCGAAGATCGAGGAAGGCCGGGCCGACCAGGGCGAGCTCGACCTCCTGCTCTCGGTCTGCGACCGGATCCTGGGCAAGTGCCTCTGCGCCCTCGGCGACGCGGCGGCAATGCCGATCGCGAGCTACGTCGACAAGTTCCGGGACGAGTTCCAGGCGCACATCGACCGCCGCGGCTGCCCCTTCGGCGGCGAGTCGTCGCTCGAAGGCCTCTTCGCCCCGGTCGACCAGCACGCGCATCACCCAACGGTGGAAGTGCCCGCGTGAGCGCGCCCGAGCTCGTCACGGTCACCGTCGACGGGCGCGAGGTCCGGGTGCCCAAGGGGCTCGGGCTGGTCGAGACGGCGGCTGCCGCCGGAGTCGAGATTCCCGTCTTCTGCTACGAGCCGCGGCTCGGGCCGGCCGTCGGCGCCTGCCGGATGTGTCTCTGCGAGATCGAGGGGATGCCGAAGCTCCAGGCAGCCTGCACCCTGACCGCGCAGGACCGGATGGTCGTGCAGACGGCGCAGACCTCCGAAGCAGCGGCCGAAGGCCAGAACGCCACGCTCGAGTTCATCCTGGTCAACCACCCGCTCGACTGTCCCGTCTGCGACAAGGGCGGCGAGTGCCCGCTCCAGGATCTCACCTTCCGGTGGGGCCCGCCTGCGACGCGAATGCGCTTCCCGAAGCGGACGTTCGAGAAGCCGATCCCGATCAGCCCGACGATCTCGATCGACCGCGAGCGCTGCATACTCTGCTACCGCTGTACGCGCTTCTCCGAGGACGTGTCGGAGGATGCGCAGCTCGTCGCGTTCAACCGCGGAGCCCAGTCGGTGATCGGCACGTTCGACGACGAGCCCTACCGGGCGCCGTTCTCCGGCAACGTCACCGAGCTCTGCCCCGTCGGTGCGCTGCTGCCAACGCAGTACCGCTTCGAAGGCCGCCCCTGGGAGATCCAGAACGTGCCGACCGTCTGCGGGCTCTGTCCCGTCGGCTGCAACGTCTTCGCGACGACGCGCGAGGGCAAGGTCAAGCGGATCCTTTCGCGCAACCACCCCGAGGTGGACGAGGGCTGGCTCTGCGACAAGGGCCGGTTCGCGTTCTCGCACCTGCGCGCGCGAGACCGCATCGCCGACCCGTTGCGACGCGTCCGTCGGCGCGGGCTCGAGGAGCTCTCCTGGGACGACGCGCTGGACGAGGCCGAGCGGCTCCTGCGCGAGGCGCAGGGCCGGATCGTGGCTGCGCTCTCCGGCTCGGAGACGGTCGAGCAGGCCTACGGGCTCGCGAAGCTCTTGAGGCAGGGGCTCGGCGCTCACTCGGCGCTGCTGCCGGAAGAGACGAGCGACGCGCTCGAGGCGTTCCGGCTGCCGCTCTCGGCGATCCGCGACGCGGAGGTCGTGGTCGTCCTCGGCGACGAGTCTGTCGACGAGCGCGCGCCGATCGTCGGCCTCTGGCTACGCGCGGCCCGACGGAATGGGGCCGAGATCCTGTACGGGCTCGACGAGGACCGCGTGCGCGCATCGGAACGCGCGATTCTGATCTGGTCCGGCTCCGGCGCAGGCGGCGCGCACGTAGCCGGGCTTGCCGAGGCGCTCGGCTTCCGCGACAAGCCGGGCTGCGGCGCCTTGTACCTCCCGACCACTGCGAATGGCCTCGGCGTCGCCGAGGCGTGGGCGGCGGCGGCCGACGTCGACGAGGCGAATCCCGAGCCGATCGGCCTCCTGATCGTCTCGGGCGACGAGGCGGCCTCTGATCCGAACGTGCGCGCACTCGCGGAGGGAGCGGAGTCCGTGCTCGTCACCTGCATGTTCCAGAGCCTCGCGGTCGGCTGGGCCGACCTCGTCCTCCCGGGCACGAGCTACCTCGAGCGCGACGGCACCTACGTCAACCTCGAGGGACGCCTCCAGCGGCTTCGACGCACGGTGATCCCTCCCACTCCGGACGAGCTCGCCTGGATCGCGAAGCTCGCAGCGCGCTTCGGGGTCGAGCTCTCCCACCACGCTTCGGCGGTCTTCAGCGAGGTCTCGGAGCTGATCTACGACGGGCTCTCGTTCGGCGAGGTCGGGGAGCAGGCGCAGCTGCGCGCGCGGACGGACGCGCCCGCGGCGGAGCCGCCAACACCCGAGCCCGTCCCGGAAGCCGGCCTCAAGCTCGTGCGCTACAAGCCGCTCTTCTCCGGCCCTGCGGTCGAGCGCGTGCCGGAACTGGCGTTCCAGCGGCCGGAGCCGGTGGTCGAGCTGTCCGAAGAAGACGCGCGCGCCCACGGAATCGCGAGCGGCGACACAGTCACGGTCTCGCACAACTCCACGTCGCTCGAGCTACGAGGCCTGATCGCGCGGGACCTGCGCGCCGGGGTCGTTCGCATTCCCGAGGAGCACGCCGGCGAGCTGCTCGGGACCGTCGAGGTGGCGGTGGCGAAGTGATCAACCAGCCGTGGTGGATCGACCTCCTGAAGGCGTTGCTCGTCATCAACCTGCTGATGGGCCTGTTCGCCTACATGACCTGGGTCGAGCGGAAGGTGATCGGGCGGATGCAGCTCCGGTTCGGTCCCAACCGCGTCGGCCCCTTCGGCCTGCTCCAGCCGATCGCCGACCTCGTCAAGCTGATCCGGAAGGAGAGCTTCTTCCCCTCGTCCGCCGTGGACGTGCTCTACATCGGCGCGCCCGCACTGTCGGCCTTCACCGCGCTGGCCGCGTTCAGCGTCATCCCGTGGGGGCCGGGCTGGCACGTCGGCGGCTACGACGTCACCGGCGAGGTCGCGAACGTCTCGATCTCGCTGATCCTCGTCTTCGCGCTGGGGTCGCTCGGAATCTACGGTTTCATCGTCGGCGGCTGGGCCTCCGACTCGAAGTTCTCATTGCTCGGCTCGATGCGGACGTGCGCGCAGATGGTCTCGTACGAGGTCGCGCTCACGTTCGCGGTGCTCGGAGTCGTCATCCTCGGCCACTCGCTCTCGCTCGTCGACATCGTCCACCGCCAGGGCGTGTTGCTCCCGTTCGCGGCGCCGCAGCTCGTCGGGCTCGTCGTCTTCTTCATCGCGGGGATCGCGGAGACGAACCGCGCGCCCTTCGACCTGCCCGAGGCCGAGACGGAGCTCGTCGCCGGCTACCACACCGAGTACAGCGGCATGCGCTTCGGGCTCTTCCAGCTGGGCGAGTACGTGAACATGATCACGCTCTCGGGGGTACTCGTGACGCTCTTCTTCGCGGGCTGGCACGGGCCTTACCGGCCGCTAGGGCCGGTCTGGTTCGTGCTCAAGCTGCTCGCCGTCCTGTTCGTGTTCATCTGGATGCGCGCGACGCTGCCGCGGCTCCGCTACGACCAGCTGATGCGCTTCGGTTGGAAGGTGCTGCTGCCGGTGGCGACGGT
This sequence comes from Gaiellaceae bacterium, assembly GCA_049644345.1. Lineage (GTDB taxonomy): Bacteria > Actinomycetota > Thermoleophilia > Gaiellales > Gaiellaceae > JBARRS01. Next base: position 14,309 of record JBARRS010000046.1, on the reverse strand, counting down.
CAACGCACTAGTCACAGCGCTGGTGGTGGCCGCGACATGAGTCCCCAGCCTGTCGAGTCGATCAAGGGCTTCGGGGTCACGTTCAAGCAGATCTTCAAGAAGCCGATCACGCAGCAGTACCCGGAGTACAAGCGGCCTGTATATCCGCGCTTCCGCGGCCGTCACCGACTCTGGCGATACGAGAACGGGCTGGAGAAGTGCGTCGGCTGCTCGCTCTGCGCGGCCGCGTGCCCCGCCGACTGTATCCGCGTCGTCGCGGCCGAGAACACGCCGGGCAACCGCGTCTCGGCGGGGGAGCGCTACGCGCGCATCTACGAGATCAACCTGAGCCGCTGCATCTTCTGCGGCTACTGCGAGCTCGCCTGTCCCTTCGACGCGATCACGCTCGGCAACGAGTTCGAGATCTCCGAGTACTCGCGCGACGACCTGATCTACACGAAGGACATGCTCCTCGCCGAGCCGATCAAGAAGGTGCCGGTCGCGGACCCGGAGCTGTACGACACGCCGATCCCCTACTACCAGAACCACGCGTGATCCTCGCCAGCGCAGGCAACGTGCTCGTCTGGATCGTCTGGGTGGTCGCCGCCTTCACATGTCTCGGCTCGGGCGCCGCCGTCGTCAGCTTCTCGAATCCCTTCTACTCGGCATTGGCGCTGATCGGGAACCTGGCCTCGCTCGCCGTCCTCTATCTCCTCCTCTCCGCGGAGTTCGTCGCCGCAGCGCAGGTGCTCGTCTATGCCGGCGCGGTGACCGTGATGTTCCTGTTCGTGATCGGCTACCTTGGCGGTCGCGCCGACGCACCCTGGGCCGGCGGCCCGAGCTGGCAGGCGGTCGGCGCCGTGGGTGCCGCGGGCGCCATCCTCGTCGAGATCGTGACCGTGATCGGGCTCAAGGCCGGCGGGCGCCTCTCGCACGCGGCCTCCATCAAGGGCTCATTCGGGAGCCCGAGCGCGATCGGCCGGCTCTTTGTCACCGACCACCTGCTCGCCTTCGAGATCACGTCGATCGTGCTGCTGATCGCCGCTATCGGCGGCGTCATCCTCGGCGCGCACGCGAGAGAGGGGGCGTCGGTTGAAGGGTCCTGACCTCGCCTGGTATCTCGCAGTTGCCGCCTTCCTGTTCTCGACGGGAGCGATGGGCGTGCTGATCCGTCGCAGCCCGCTGATCGTGCTGCTATCGCTCGAGCTCATGCTCAACGGCGCCAACCTCGCCCTGATCGCCTTCGCCCGCCACAGCGGACATGCGGACGGCCAGGTCTTTGCGCTGACGGTGATGGCGGTCGCCGCGTCCGAGGTCGTCGTCGGCCTCGGCCTGATCGTCGCGATGGCCCGGCGGCGGCTCGATCTCGACGTTGACAAGCTGAGCACGCTGCGCGGGTGATCGCCGCCGCCTGGATCTGCCTGCTGGCGCCGCTTGCGGCGGCGGGCGCGATCACCGCGGCGGGCACGCGCATCTCGCGGCGGAGCGCCGGCTACCTCGCCACCTCGTCCGTCGCCGCCTCGTTCGTGTGCGCGCTCGTCACCTTCTTCGCTCTCTGGGCGAAGCCACACGACGACCGAGTCCACCCGTCGACGCTGTGGGACTGGCTGGCGGCCGGCCGGTACCACTTCGGCCTCCGCATCCTCGTCGACCCGCTGAGCGTGTTCATGATGCTCGTCGTCTCCGGCGTCGGCGCGCTGATCGTCGCGTACTCGATCGGCTACATGGACGGCGACGACGAGGAGCGCCGCTACTTCGCCTACATGGCGCTGTTCGTCTTCTCGATGCTGCTGCTCGTCCAGGCGGGGAACCTGCTGCTCCTGCTCGCGGGCTGGGGCCTCGTCGGGCTTTCGTCCTTCCTGTTGATCGGCTTCTGGCACGAGCGTCCGAGTGCGATCGCCGCGGCGAAGAAGGCCTTCATCATGAACGCGGTCGGCGACGCGACGATGGCGCTCGCGTTCTTCATCCTGCTTCAGAAGACCGGGACGCTGAACGTGCCGGAGGTGTTCGGGCCGGCGCACGGCCTCGGCTCGTGGGCGGTCAATCTGATCGCGTTGGGCCTGCTGGGCGGGGCGGTTGCGAAGTCGGCGCAGGTGCCGCTGCAGACGTGGCTGCCTGACGCGATGGAGGGGCCGACTCCGGTCAGCGCCCTCATCCACGCGGCGACGATGGTGACTGCGGGGGTCTACCTGATCGCTCGCACGCATGTGTTCTTCGAGCTCGCTCCGAAGGTCGGCGACGCGGCGGCCGTGCTCGGGACCGTGACCCTGCTGCTGGCGGGGCTGATCGCGCTCGTCCAGACCGACATCAAGCGAGTGATCGCCTATTCGACGATGTCGCAAATCGGCTACATGTTTCTCGGTGCGGGGCTCGGCGCCTACGCGAACGGGATGTTCCACCTGCTGACGCACGCCTTCTTCAAGGCGCTGTTGTTCATGGCCGCCGGGATCGTGATTCACGCGCTCGCGGGCGAGCAGGACATCCGGAAGATGGGCGGTATGCGGCAGCTTTTGCCGCGGACCTGGCAGGCGATGCTGATCGGCTCGTTCGCGCTCGTCGGCATCCCGCCGTTCGCGGGCTTCTTCTCGAAGGACTCGATCCTGGCGGCGGCGCTGCACCGGGGGGCTTTCGGGATCTCCCTCTGGGCGATTGGGCTGGTCGGGGTCGTCCTCACCGCGGTCTACTCGTTCCGGATGGTGTTCGTCGTCTTCGGCGGCGAGCCCTCCCCGTTCGTGCGCGAGCACTTCCACGCGCTCAAGCGCGACGTGCCTGGGATCGCGCTCGGTGCGCCCGTCGCGGCGCTCGCCGTCCTGTCGGTGATCGGCGGCTGGCTCCAGTTCGCTCCCCTCTGGACCCCGGTGACGACTTGGCTCGAGCCGGTGGCGCCGACGCGCGTGATCGCCGAGGCCACGGCTTGGCAAGAGGGGCTCTCGAGCGGGCTCTCGGTCGCGCTTGGAGCGCTCGGGATCGGCGTGGCGTGGTGGATCTACGCAGCGCATCGCGCCGCGGTGCCCCGCATCGCCCCGCTTCAGACCTTGCTCGAGCGCAAGTTCTACTTCGACGAGGCCTACGACTTGCTGTTCTATGTCCCGGCCGACCACACGGCGCGCGGCCTCGCCCGCTTCGTCGAACGGCCCGTCATCGGCGGCTCGATCGCAGGCGTCGTAGCGCTCACGCGCGGGCTCGGCGGCCGCGTGCGCGAGCTCCAGACCGGCCTCGTTCGCACCTATGCCTTCGCGATCGCCGCAAGCCTGGCCGTCGTCGCGGTCGTCTTCATCACCGTCAAATGACGACCGCGCTGATCTGTCTTCCGTTCGCCGGCGCGCTCCTGATCTGGCTGCTGCCCTGGCGCTCGTTCTGGGCCGGCTCGATCGCACTGCTGCTCTCTCTCGTCGAGGTCGGGCTCTGGATCGAGACGGTGTCTCGGTTCCACTTCGACCGCAGCGGGCTTCAGCTGTCGCAGCGGACGAGCTGGTTCTCGGACCTGCACGTCTCCTACCACGTCGGGCTCTACGGCTTCTCGCTCTGGCTCGTCGGCCTGACGGTGATCGTGATTGCCGCGTCGATCGCCTACGCGTTCTGGGCCGGGCGCGACCGGGCGCGCGCCTACTTCGGGCTGATGCTGGCGCTGACCGGAGCGATCGTCGGCGTCTTCGTCGCCCAGGACCTGCTCCTCTTCTACGTCTTCTGGGAGGCGATGCTGATCCCGCTCTACGTCCTGATCGGCGTCTGGGGCGGGGCCGGCCGGCTGGGGGCGACGCTGAAGTTCGTCATCTACACGATGGTCGGGTCGCTGCTGATGCTGGCGGCGGTGATCGTCTTCGGGTTGACGCAGGGGACGTTCGACCTCGTCGACTCGGGCAGGAGCGGGAGCGTCTGGATCTTCCTCGGCTTCGCCGCGGCGTTCGCGGTCAAGGCGCCGCTCTTCCCGTTCCACGGCTGGCTGCCCGACGCCTACCGGGAGTCGCCCGCCGAGGTCTCGGCAGTGCTCTCCGGCGTGGTCTCGAAGGCGGCGACGTACGGCTTCTTGCGGATCGCCATCACGAAATTCCCGGGGCCGACGCACGACCTGCGGGTGCCGATTCTCGCGCTCGCGGCCGTGGGGCTCGTCTACGGCTCGCTGCTCGCCTTCCGGGCGCCGGATATCCGCGGCGTGATCGCCTATTCGTCGTTAGCGCAGCTCGGCCTGATCACGATCGGCCTCTTCGCGGTCAACGACCTCGGGCTGAACGGCGCTGTGCTCCAGATGGTCAACCACGGACTGCTCTCCGCAACGCTGTTCCTGCTCGCCGGCGGGATCGAGCGGCGCGCGGCGACGGGCGAGCTCGGCCTGCTCGGAGGGATGGCGCGGGGCCGGCCTGCGCTGGCGACTGTGCTGATGACAACGGGAATCATCACTCTGGCCGTTCCCGGCTCCACGGCCTTCGCGGGCGAGTTCCTGATCCTCGCCGGGATCTTCCGACGCGGCTGGGGCTGGTCGGTCGTCGGCGCGGTCGCAATGGTGCTCGCGGCGATGTACGCGCTGCGCCTGATCTCGGCGGTGCTGCACCGTGAAGTCGGACCGTCCGTGCACGAGGCGGCCCTCGACCTGCGTCCTGCCGAGCTCTCGATTCTCGTGCCGCTCGTCGGCTGCCTGCTCGCGCTCTCTGCGTGGCCGGCCGCCATCAGCGACCACTCCTTCGCTGGACGGGCCCAAGCCGCGGTAGGAACGCAGTTCCGCACCGCGACCTCTCCAGGGAGCCCATGATCCGCACGCCGCCCATCGACTGGTTCGCGCTTTCGCCGGAGCTTGCGCTACTCGGCGTCACTTCGATCGCGCTCCTCGCCGCCGTTCTCGTCCCGCCGCGGCACCGCCGGCCCGTTGCCGCGACCGTCGTCGCGCTCGGCTTCCTCGGCGCCTTCGTCGCGGCGGCGCTTCTGTACGGGTACAGCGCTCACGGCCACGGCGTGATCGCCGATGCGATCCGCCGCGACCGCCTCGCGGCGCTCGCCCAGTTGATCGTCACAGCGTCGGGCTTCTTCGCCGTCGGTGTCTCCTACCGCGAGCGGATGAGCAACGACCACGTTGCGGAGTACTACGCGCTCCTTGCGGCCGCCGGCGCCGGGATGTGCTTGCTCGTCTCGGCGAACAACCTGATGACGCTCTTCCTCTCGCTCGAGTGGTTCTCGATCTCGCTCTACATCTTGTGCGCGATCGACGTCGGCCTCGTCGGCTCGCTCGAGGCCGGGCTCAAGTATCTGATCGTCGGCGGCTTCGGCTCGGCGGTGCTGCTATTCGGCTCGGCGCTCGTCTACGGCCAGACGGGGCAGCTCGCATTCGAGAAGATCGGCGCCGCCGTCACCTCGCAGCACCTCTCGCGCGACACGCTGCTCCTGATCGGGCTGGCGATGCTGATCGCCGGGTTCGCCTTCAAGGCCTCTGCCGCGCCGTTTCACATGTGGACCCCGGACGTCTACGAGGGCGCGCCGACGCCCGTGACGGCGTTCATGTCGGCCGCGACGAAGACGGTCGCGCTCGTGCTGACGCTACGCGTCCTCGTGACGGCCTTCCCCCAGGAGGAGCATCTCTGGACATGGGCGATCGCGGGGATCGCCGTCGCCTCGCTCGCGATAGGCAACCTCGCCGCGTTGGTGCAGCGGAGCGTGAAACGGCTGCTCGCGTACTCGTCGATCTCGCACGCCGGGTTCATGCTGATCGCGATCGCTGCGGCGAGCTCGCTCGGCGGCCGGGCGCTGCTCTACTACCTGATCCCGTACGCCGCCGGCTCGCTCGGCGCCTTCGCCGTCGTCACCGCGCGCGAGCGCGAGCTCAATGCGCCGGTCACGATCGACAACCTCGCGGGGCTCGGCTGGGAGCGGCCGCTCCTCGGGCTCGGAATGACGATGTTCATGCTCAGCTTCGCGGGACTTCCGCTGACGGGCGGCTTCATCGGCAAGTTCTACGTCTTCGCCGCCGTCTACCGGCACGGCTGGATCTGGCTCGTGATCGTCGGCGTCGTCGCGACGATGGTCAGCCTCTACTACTACCTCGCGATCATCCGGGCGATGTACATGCGTCCCGCGGCGGAGCTGGAGCTGGCGCCGGTGGTGGGCGGAGCACCTCCTGCGGAGCGGCTGCTCCAGAGCTCGGTCGCGGCCTGCCTCGTCGTCACGGTCGGCTCGTTCTTCGCAGTGCAGCCGCTGATCGACCTGGCTAGGGACGCGGCAGGCGCCTTACCGTTCTGAGCTCGGTCACGACGCCGAAGACCGCCTGGGCGACGAAGACGGCGAGGCAGCCGAGCAGCGCCGTCTGCGCGACGGCCGGCACAACTCCTTCGGCGACGGCGGGAGCCCGCACGGCCGCACCGGTCACGATCAAGGCAAGCGCGAGACTCCAAAAGCCGACCGGCACGCGCCCGGCGCGTCCCTCGACGTAGTCGCCCATCCCCCCGAGGGTCGCGATCGCCGCCGCCGGGGCGGCGACCAGCATCGCGTCGAAGGCGAGGCCGGCCGCGCCGGCGTGGTCGGCAAGCGCTCCGATGAGCACGAGCGTGACCGGAAAGACGCGGCGCATGCGCGTCCGTTCGGCGTTCTGCCCCGCGCTCCTGCGTTACCCTCAACTCCTTCGCGAGAGAGGAGCTCGATGGCCGACGTGGCGCTGACGTGGCTGGGACACGCGTCGTTCCGACTCGACAGTCCTGGCGGCAAGCGAATCTACGTCGACCCCTGGCTCGGCAATCCGAAGTGCCCCGACTCGGAGAAAGAGCCCGAGCGGATCGACGTGATCGCGATCACGCACGGGCATTCGGATCACGTCGGCGAGACCGTCGAGCTGACGAAGCGGTTCTCGCCGGAGGTCGTGGCGATGGTCGAGCTGAAGCGCTGGCTGGGCGAGCAGGGCGCAAACGTCGGCGAGACGCCAGGCCCGAACAAGGGCGGCACCGTCGCGCACGACGGGATCAAGTTCACGCTCACGAACGCTTTCCACTCCAGCTCGAGCAGCGCGGGCGACTACCTCGGCGAGGCAGCCGGGATCGTGATCGAGCTCGAGAACGGAACCAAGCTCTATTTCGCCGGCGACACCTGCGTCTTCGGCGACATGCAGCTGATCGGTCGGATCTACCAACCGGACGTGGCGGTGCTGCCGATCGGCGGTCACTTCACGATGGACCCGAAGGAGGCGGCGGTGGCGCTCGAGCTGCTCGGGACGAAGCGCTGCATTCCTTGCCACTACGGGACGTTCCCGCTGCTCGCGGGGACGCCCGACGAGCTCCGTCAGCTTGCGGCGGGCGTGGAGGTGCTCGAGCTGCAGCCGGGGGAGACCGCGACGGTCTGATGCGCCACCGGTGGTTCGGCGCCAAGGGCTTCCGCGTTCCGGAGATCGCCGTCGAGGGAGACCCCGCCGTGCCGCTCGAGGACGCGCTCGTGCTCGACGACGTCGCGGACGTCGAGCGGATCCACGATGCGCACGAGCAGGGGACACCCGTCGTCGTTCGTGCGGACACGGCGGAGAAGATCAAGGCCGCGCTCTCACGCCCTGAGGTGGCGTCGGTGCTCGTCCCCGAGGGCCGGGGCGACTTGCTCGAGCTCGATCTCACGAAGCTCACCTATGGCTGACCCCCCGTGACCTACTCGATCGCCGCCTGCGATCTGGAAGCGGAGCAGTGGGGCGTCGGCGTGCAGTCGAAGTTCCCCGCGGTCGGCTCTGTCGTCCCATGGGCCGAGCCACAGGTCGGCGCGGTCGCGACTCAGGCGTACGCGAACCCGCGGTACGGGCCGCAGGGGCTCGACCTGCTCCGGCAAGGACTTACTGCGGCGGAGGTCGTCGAGCGCCTCACCTCCGAGGACGACGGGCGCGCTCACCGCCAGCTCGGCATCGTCGACCGCGAAGGACGGGCCGCGACCTACACCGGCAACGACTGCCACGACTGGGCCGGCGGACGCACGGGCCTCTGCTTCGCGGCACAGGGGAACATCCTCGTCTCAGGGGAGACCGTCGCTGCGCTCGCCGAGACGTTCGAGCAGGCCGGGCAGAAGCCGCTCGCCGAGCGGCTGCTCGACTGCCTCGACGCCGCGCAGGCGGCGGGAGGGGACAAGCGCGGGCAGCAATCCGCCTCGCTGCTCGTCGTCGAGCGCGACGGCGGCTACGCGAAGCTCTCCGACGTCGTCGTCGACCTCCGTGTGGACGATCACGAGCGGCCGCTGGAGGAGCTCCGCCGTCTCTACGGGATCCATGACGCGATCTTCGGCGAGACGCCTCGGGAGCAGTGGCTCGCCGTCGACGAGGAGCTGGCGGCCGAGCTGCGCGAGCGCCTGGCTCGGCTCGGCTACGAAGGCGAGCTGGAGACCGCGTTCTTCAACTGGGCCGGGACCGTCAACCTCGAGGAGCGCGTGGACGGAGCGGCGGAGATCGACCCAGTCGTGCTGGAGGAGTTGAGGAGCGAGTCGCGATGAAACGGGTCCACGTCGACGAGATCGAGTCGCTGCCGGTCCTCGAGGGCCAGCTCCAGTGGAAGCCTGTCCGCCACACGCTCGGTGTCGATGCCTTCGGCATCAACGCCTACCACGCGGACGAGGTGGGCGACCTCGTCGTCGAGGAGCACGCCGATCCGCACCAGGAGCTCTACGCCGTCATCCGGGGTCGCGCACGGTTCCGCTCCGGCGACGAGGAGGTCGACGCGCCGGCGGGGACGCTCCTCCTGTTCGAGGCAAGCGAGCACCGCGTCGCCCACGCGGCCGAGCCGGACACGGTCGTGCTCGCCGTCGGTGCTGAGGCGAGACGATTCGAGCCGTCGGTGTGGGAGTACGCATTCCGTGCCTACGGCCTCTGGAAGCTCGGTCGGCCTGACGAGGCGAGGCGTGCGATCGCAGAAGGTCTCGAGCACTATCCGAACAATGCTCGGCTCCAATACGACCTGGCGTGCCTGGAGAGCCTCGACGGAAACGGAGACGAGGCGCTCGCGCTCCTCCGGCAGGCGGTCGACGCCGATCCGCAGACTGCGGAGTGGGCGCGCGAGGACTCCGACTTCGATCTCGTCCGGGACGACCCGCGCTTTGCTTCAGCTGTCGCCGGGAAGGCGGACCCCGGCGGCTCGGGCGCGTAGCTGCGGAACCGGATCTGCTTCGGGGCGCGCGACGAGCAGCACGGCGCCGTAGCCGCCGGTCGGCGACAGCGCGTCGACGAGGAGCTGGAGCCCGAGCGCCAGCGCGAACGCCTTGTGGGCCTGCTCTCCGCCGAACGGGACGAGCTCTTCTGCCTCCGCCCGGCCGGCGATCACGTCACCCCAGGTGACGGCGCCCATCGAGACGTCGGCGACAAGCGGATCGCCCTCCGAGCTCGGGATCGCGATCGCGATCGGATTCGTCCCGGCAAGCGGGAGGCCGCCGTCGGGCGAGGCGAGCCGCGCGGGCGAGGTCGCGGTGAGCATGCCGACGAGTCCGCCAGCCGCCAGCTTGCGCACCCAGTAGCCGAGCATCCCGGTCGGGAAGCAGTCGGCCGCGACGACAAGCCGCACGCGCTCCGGCGGCTCGGCGAGCTGCCGGTCGACGATTGCGGCCAGCGTGAGGTAGCCGAGCGCCCCTGCGCCCTGCCAGAGCTCATACGAGCCTTGAGCTACAAGCCGTTCGGGTCGGGCCGCCGGGTGAAGGTCGGGCAGCGTGCCCAGCCACTCGACCCGCGAGAGGCCGTGCCCCGCCTTGCCGCGGCGTTCGGCGTCGAGGAAGTGGTCGGCGAGCGTCGTTGCGTCCTCGTCGCCGAAGCCGAGCGCGGAGAGGCGCGCCCGGACGTCTGCATCGTGCACTAGGCGGAGACGACCGGGAGCGGCGTCACTATGCCGACTCCCTCCTCGCGGCGCGTGGCCGCGATCGACTCGGCGATCTTCCCGATCGTGAGCGCCGTCGGAGCGGAAGGATCGGCGTAGACGAGGGGCTCCCCCGCGTCGCCCGCCTCGCGCAGCCGTGGATCGAGCGGAACGCGCCCCAGCAGCGGCACCTCGAGCGCGCGCGCGAGCTCATCGCCGCCGCCCGAGCCGAAGACCTCACCGCTCATGTTCTCGACGACTCCGAGCAGGCGCATGTTCGTCCGCTGCGCCATCAGCGCCGCGCGGGCCGCCACCTCCTGCGCGAGCGGCTGAGGCGTCGTCACGACCACCGCCTCCGCGCGTGGCAGCAGCTGGCCCAGCGAGATCGAGACGTCGCCCGTCCCGGGGGGCATGTCCACGAGCAGCATGTCCAGCTCGCCCCAGTGCACGTCGGAGAGAAACTGCTCGAGCGCGCGATGAAGCATCGGGCCGCGCCACATCACCGGCGCGTTGTCGTCGAGGAAGAAGCCGATCGACATGAGCTTCAGCTCGCCCTTCACCGGCGGCACGATCATCTTGTCGACGACGATCGGCTTCTGGTGAATCCCGAGCAGGTGCGGGATCGAGTGGCCGTAGACGTCCGCATCGAGGATGCCGACGCGCTGGCCGAGCGCGTCGAACGCCGCCGCGAGATTGACCGTGAGCGACGACTTGCCAACGCCGCCCTTGCCCGAGGCTATTGCCACCACGCGGGTCGAGCGGTCGAGCGAGATCCCCTTCGTCCGCTCGGTGACGGAGCCCCGCAGCTTCGCGGTCAGCGCCGCCTTCTCCTCGGGTGAGAGCACGTCGAACGAGAGCGAGACCGAGCGCACGCCCGGCAGCGACGCGATGTGCTCGCTGACCTGATCCTGGAAGCTGTTCCGCAGCGGACAGCCCGCGACCGTGAGCGCGATCGTGACCGCGACATCCGGCCCCTCGATCGAGACGTCGCGCACCATCCCCAGCTCGACGACGTCCCGCTTGAGCTCGGGATCGATGACGTGCTCGAGCGCCTTCAGAACGGCTTCGCGGCTTGGCTCCATCCCGGTTGAGCCTAGCAACGGCGAAGATAGCTCCATGACGTGGGCCGAGCTGGTCTGGAGAAACCTCCTCCGGCGGCGGGTGCGCACGCTCCTCACCGCAGCCGGCGTCGCGATCGGCGTCGGGCTGATCGTCGCCTTGCTCTCGCTGACGGCGGGAGCGACGAAGACCGCCGACGAGCTGATCCACGTCGGCCGCGCGGACTTCGGGCTCTTCCAGCGCGGGGTCTCCGACCTGACGTTGTCGCGGCTTTCCAACAACCTCGCGGCCCGAATCGACCGCGAGCCCGGCGTCGCGAGGACGGCGCGGATCTATCTGTACGTGACGAAGTCGCTGCTCGTCTTCGGCCTCGACCGAAACGAGTTCGCAGCCCGCCGGCTGGTCGTCGTGGACGGAAGTCGTTCGAGCGGTGACGAGGCGCTCGTCGGCGACGCGGGGGCGCGTCGGCTGCACCTGCGTCCCGGCGGCCTGCTCCGGATCGGACGCCGCGCGTTTCGAGTTGCCGGCCTCTACCACACCGGCAACTCGTTCGAGGACGGCGGAGCAGTCCTGCCGCTGAGGCTCGTTCAGCGCCTCGCCGGGCGTCCCGGCGACGTGACGACGATCGGCGTCCAGGTCGCTCTCCGGGCCCGCCCGCACGACGTCGCCCACCGGATCGAGCACGACTTTCCCGGCACCCTCGCCGTCAGCGAGCCTGGCCAGGCCGTCAACATCGACACGTCGAGCCGGCTGATCGTCTCGACCGGTTGGATCCTGTCACTGCTGGCGCTGATCGTCGGCGGGATCGCGGTCACGAACACGATGGCGATGTCCGTCTTCGAGCGCGTGCGCGAGATCGGCATCCTCCGCGCAGTCGGCTGGCGCACCCGGCGGGTGGCCGGGTTGATCGTCAGCGAGGCACTCGGTATCTGTCTCGCCGGTCTCGCCCTCGGCGTCGGCCTCGGCATCGCGGCGGCGGAGCTCTTCACCACGGGCGGGAACGGGACGCTGCTCCAGCCTGACTTCACGCCAGGGGTTTTCGCGTGGGGGCTCGCCTTCGCGCTCGGCGTGGCCGTGCTCGGAGCTATCTACCCCGCGTGGCGGGCCGCTCGGCTGACGCCGATCGAGGCGCTCCGTCGCGAGTAGCCGAAGAGATCCGACCGTCGCGGATCCGGAGGGCTCGGTCGGCCTCCTCGGCAAGCGCAGCGTCGTTCGTCACCAGCAGCATCGTCATCCGGTGCTGCTCGCGCAGGCGCTGGAGCAGCCGGACGATCTGGCGGCCGGTCTCGCTGTCGAGCGCGCCGGTCGGCTCGTCCGCCAGGAGTAGGCGCGGCCCGTTTGCAAGCGCCCTCGCGATCGCGACCCGCTGACGCTCGCCGCCGGACAGCGTCGGCGGACGTGCGTCGGCCCGGCCCGAAAGACCGACTTCGTCGAGGAGCTCACGAGCCCGCGCTTCCCGCTCTGACCGCGAGCCACCGCGGCCGAGCAGCGGAATCTGGACGTTCTCGAGCGCCGAGAGCGTCGGAATCAGGTTGTGGAACTGGAAGACGAAGCCGACTGTCGCCGCGCGGTACTCCGATTCGTCCTCGAGGCGCCGCAGGTCCCGCCCGTCGACGACGATCGAGCCCGCGTCTGGATGGTCGAGCGAGCCGATCAGGTTGAGAAGCGTGCTCTTCCCGCCGCCGGAGGGCCCGGTCAGCGCGACGAACTCGCCCGGATCGAGCCGGAGGGAGACGTCCTCGAGCGCGCGGATGCGACCGCCCTCGAACGTCTTCCGTACGTGCTCGACGACGACTTCGGCGCCGCCACGGTCATCGCTCACCGCACCAGGATCGCCCAGTTCCGCGTGACGGTCGCGCCCTTCGCCGTGACGACCACCTGGAAGACGAGAGGATGCCCGCGAGCGGCGGCCGGGAACGGCGCGTTCCCATCGCCGCCGATCGTCTCCTTCCAGATCCCGCTCTTGACGAAGTGCCGGCCGATCTGACCGACAGGCGTGCCCGCGAAGACGATCTGGCTGTGGACGTCCGCCGGAACCGGCCGCCCGGCCGCGTCGGTGACGCGCACCTGGTAGCGCCACGGCTTGCCGACACGCGGGTTGTGCGACTGCGCTGTCAGCGTCACCCGGATCGATGGTGCCGCTTTGGTCGCGACCGAGGAAGTGGTCTTCGGGTGGGTGCTCTTGCCGCCCCCGCAGCCGGCAAGCAGGAGCGCCAGCCAGACGACGGCGAGAAGACGCCGCATGACGTGGATGTTACGCCGCGATCAGCTCTGCGCGCGGTTGTACGGGCGCGGAGGGCGTCCTATGCTGACAGCAGACAAACGGCTTCTGGGAGGGGTCGTGCTCATGAAGATCGGCGAGCACATTCGCCTGAGCTGTGTCGGGCACCTCGCGCTCTGCTGCGTCTGTTGCATGGCTGCGCTCAGGGTGGTTGCGCCGGCGACAGCGCTTCCGCGGCCACCGTATAGGCCGCCGCTGGTGCCGTTCACGACCCTCTCAGTCAAGGGGCGTCCGGCGCTGGATCGCCTCTTGACCCGTAACCGCGTCTTCTACGCCGGGAACTACCTCCGTGCTGAGCGCTGGCTCTACCTCATCTCGCCGACCGATCGCCAGATGCTTCTTCGCCACGACTTCGTCCAGTCGGGGGTGCTTGCGATCTTCCACCGCTCGCTGACGTGGGGTCAGAGAATCCAGGTCAACGAAGTTCGGGCCGACGAGAGCCAGGACCTCTATACGACGATCTCGCTCTCGCCCCCGCCGCTGTGGTGTGTCGTTCAGCAGGGACAGCCGCCGCCGCCCTGCCTGCCCGGGGGACTGTTGACCGAGTACGTGCTGATCGCGGTGAGCAAGGCAGCGCTTCCGTCGCAGCCGCTGCGGCTTTTCGTGAGCGAGGTTTCCTAACGACGCGCGCGTTGCTTTGGTGCGCCGATCTTCGCCCGCAGCGAAGCCGCATTCTTCGGGGCGAAACCGAGCCAGTCGTTGTTGAAGTAGGCGTACACCTCGGCCTGCCCGCGCCAATCGTCGATCCGCGCCGCCCACGCCCGTAGCTCCGTCTCCGAGTAGTTCCCGTTCCTGCCGCGCGAGCCGGTGTGGAAGCGGACGAACGTCCACTCCGCCGTTAGCTCGTGCGTCTGGTAGCGCCGCTCCGGATGGTCGGCGATCACGAGCGCGACGCCGTACTCGCGCAGGAGCGCGTAGACGTCCGTAGCGAACCACGTCTCGTCTCGGAACTCGAAGCAGTGGCGACCCGGCGGCAGCTGTCAGCGCCTGGGCGAGCCGCTCGTCGTCGCGGCGAAAGCGCGGCGGGAGCTGCCAAAGGACGGGTCCCAGCTTCGGCCAGCCGGCCAGCGGCTCGATCGCCGCGTAGAACCGCTCGATTCCCGGCCCGAGGTCCGTCAGCCGTTTGACGTGCGTCAGGTAGCGGCTCGCCTTGACTGCGAAGCAGAAGCCGGCCGGCGTTTGCTCCACCCAGTTCGCGACTGCCGACGGGC
>JBARRS010000045.1:0-47830 GCA_049644345.1 Gaiellaceae bacterium | reverse complement strand
AGATGCTCCGTGAGGTGGCGTAGCAGGCTCGGAAGGCCAGCTTCTTCGTCTCCGCCGAAGGCCCGCTGAAGCGGGCCTTCGGCTTTTCCGGGCGCATAGACTCCGCCGCCGTGGTCGAGCCCTGGTTTGCCGAGCTTTCCGACTTCCTGCGCATCCCGAGCGTAAGCGCCGACCCTGCGCATGCCGACGACGTGCGTGCGGCCGGCGAGTGGGTCTGCGACCGCCTGCGGGCCGCCGATGGCGAGGCGGAGCTCCGCGACTGGCACGGGCAGCCCCTTGCGCTGGGCGAGCTGCGTGCGTCGAGCGGGGACGCCGCGCCGACGGTGATTTGCTATGGGCACTTCGACGTTCAGCCGCCGGCGCCGCTCGAGCTGTGGGAGTCGGAGCCGTTCGAGCTTGCTGAGCGCGACGGCCACCTCTACGGCCGAGGCATCGCGGACGACAAGGGCCAGCTGTACATGCTGCTGAAAGCCGGCGAGGAGCTTGCAGCCGCCGGAGAGCTGCCGGTCAACCTTCGTTTCTGCTGCGACGGCGAGGAGGAGACGGGTGGGCACTCGATCGTCGAGTTCCTCGCAGAAGACGAACGTGGAGGCGACGCCTGCGTGATCTTCGACAGCATCATGCTCCGGCCCGACCTGCCGGCGTTCCACATCGCCACGCGGGGGCTCATCTACTTCCATCTCCGCGTTCGCACCGGCGAGCGCGACCTTCATTCGGGCCTGTTCGGAGGTGCAGCCCTGAACGCGATGCACGCTCTCGTGTTGGCGCTCGAGGGCGTGCTTCCACGCGACGGCCGCCTGCCGGAGCCGCTGCGTGCCGGGATCGTCCCGCCGACGGACGAGGAGCTAGAGGCCTGGCGGCAGCTCGCGCCGGGCGCGAACGTGCTCGCGGCGCAGGGAGCCCTGCCGTCCGACGCCCGTGCCGCCGAGGAGTTCTACCTGCGTACCTTCGCCGAGCCCTCGCTCGACGTTAACGGGATCGAAGGCGGCTCGCCGCAGCTCCAGAAGACCGTGCTGCCCGTCCTTGCCGAGGCCAACCTCTCGATTCGGCTCGCGCCCGGGCAGGATCCGGACCGGATCGCCTCCCAAGCGGAGCGGCTGCTGCACGAGTCGGCTCCCCCGGGCGCAGAGCTCGAGGTGGACCGGCTCTCCTCAGCACCTCCCGGCCTGGTCGACTCGGAGTCGGCGCCCGTTCGGCTCGGGCTCGACGTATTCGAGCGGGTGGTCGGCGCGCGCCCGGTACTCGTCCGGTCGGGCGGAACGCTGCCGATCGTGCCGGCGCTGGCCGACAAGGGCATCCCCACGATCCTGAGCGGTTTCGCGCTCCCGACCTCGAACATCCACTCCCCGAACGAGAACATCCCGGTCGAGCACGTGCCGCTCGGGATCCGTACCGCGCGGGAGCTCTTTCAGGCGTTCGCGGAGCTCTAGAGGGCCTAGACGACGGCCGGCTCGTCCTCGACGAGCCAGGCGTGTCCGTAGCGGCGCATCTCGGTGATGATCGGCAGCAGCGCCTCGCCCTTGTCGGTCAGCTCGTACTCGACGCGGGGAGGCGACTCGGGGAAGCTGTGGCGCAGCACGATCCCGTCGTCCTCGAGCGCACGCAGCCGTTCCGAGAGCGTCCGCGGGCTGATGCCGGGGCACGAGTGCTGAAGCTCGGAGAACCGCCGCGCGCCCTCTGAGAGGTCGTGGACGAGGAGCGCCGTCCACTTCGCCCCGATGATCTCGGCGCAGGCAGCCACCGAGCAGGTCTCGTCGTGAACCGCCTTCATCGTGCGCATTGCGCCTCTATGGTACTCGGCAGGGCCCCGGCCGACGCCCGTGATCGACCTCCACTCCCACATCCTTCCCGGCGTCGACGACGGGCCGGCGGCTCTCGAGGATGCGCTCGAGATGGCGCGCGCGGCCGTTGCCGACGGGATCGAGGTCGTCGCCGCGACGCCACACGTGCGCGAGGACTACCCGACCAGCGCCGAAGCGATGGAGCAAGCCCTCGAAAGCCTGCGTACGGCGGTCGTGACCGCCGGGATCCCGCTCGAGCTCCGCCCGGGCGGCGAGGTGGCGCTCGAGGAGCTGGGGCGAGGGCTGGAAGAGCTCCAGAGATTCGGGCTCGGCGGCAATCCGTCGTACCTGCTCGTCGAGACGCCGTACTTCGGGTGGCCGCTCGACCTCGAGCAACGTCTCTTCGACCGTGCAATCGCGCACGGGATCACGCCCGTGCTCGCTCACCCGGAGCGGAACGCGGAGGTGCAGGCCTCGCCTCGGCGCCTCGAGCCGTTGGTCGAGGCGGGGACACTCGTGCAGGTGACCGCGGCCTCGGTCGACGGTCGGCTGGGGCGGCGGAGCCGCGAGACCGCGTTCCGGCTGCTCGACCTCGGGCTCGCCCACATGCTCGCAAGCGACGCTCACGCCCCGTCGATCCGGGCGATCGGGATGACCGCGGCCGTGAACGCGATCGACGACGACGAGCTTGCGCGCTGGTTGACGGTCGACGTCCCGCGTGCGGTCGTCGATGACGGTGAGCTGCCGGAGCGGCCGGCCGTCCGCCGGCGCCGGTTCTGGCGGCGCCGGCAGTGACGGAAGCTCGCTCCCGGAGCGGTTGGCACTAGTCCCACGGCGGCGGGTTGTACGTCCAGCGGCCGCCGAGCATCGTGGCGACGACCTGAACCTGGGCGAGCTCCTCGGGCTCGGACCCGAGCGGATCGCGGTCGAGGACGACAAGGTCGGCGTAGTAGCCCGGGAGAAGCCTGCCCCGGCGCCGCTCGTCACCCGCGAGCCACGCGGGGTTGACGCAGGTCGCCTCCAGCGCCTGGTCCAGGGTCACGGTCTGTTCCGGATGCCAGGCCGGCCGCTCGTCGAGCGTCCGGAGGACTCCGGCGACGACGCCTGCCCACGGGTCGAGCTCCTCGATTGGCGCATCCGATCCGTTTGCGAGCAGCGCTCCGGTCTCCGCGAGCGAGCGGTATGCGTACGCGCCGTCCGTCTTGCCGGCCCAGAAGCGGTCGGCGAGGTCGCGGTCGGACGGGGCGTGGCTGAACTGAACCGACGCGGCGATTCCGAGCTCTGCAAAGCGCGGGACGTCCTCGGGGGCGAGCAGCTGCGCGTGCTCGATTCTCTGGCGGAGGCCGAGGGGCTGCCAGACGTCGCGCGTCGCCTCGAACGCATCGAGTGCGTCGCGGTTCGCCCGGTCGCCGATCGCATGGACGGCCACCGGGAACCCGGCTGCCGAGGCCGCGCGGACGATCTCCTCGAGGTGCTCTCGCTTGGTGATCTCGACGCCCGAGCCGTCCAGCATCCGCGCGGTCTGCGAGCCGAGCGTCCCGTCCATGAACACCTTCAGGTAGCCGAGCTTGACCCGCTCGCTGCCGAACCCCGAGCGAATACCCGTCTCGGCGAGTCGGTCGACCTGCTCGTGCGGAAGCGACTGCCAGACCCGCAGCGGCAACGAGCGCTCGGAGTCGAGCCGCTGGAACAGTCGCAGCGCCCCGAATCGGCCGTCCTTGTCGTGGACTGCCGTGACACCCCGGGCGGCGGCGAGCTCGAGCGCCGGACGCATCGCTTCGACGAACTCATCGTCGGAAGGACGCGCATGGAGATCGAGAAACCGCCAGGCCGCCTGCTCGCGAAGGACCCCGGTCGGCTCGCCTCGCTCGTCGAGCTCGACGACGCCCCCGTCGACCTGCACGTCGCCGTCGGCGCGGGCGAGCGCAGCCGAGTTCAGCCACAGCGAGTGGAAGTCGTGCGCGACGAGCGCCGTCGGCTTCTCGCCTGTGACTTCGTCGAGGGCTTCCCGCGTCGGCTCCACCGGCGGTGACCAGTCCCCGCTGCGCCACCCGAACCCCCGCAGCCAGCGACCGGGCTCGAGCGAGCCGGCCGCCTCGCGCACGCGGGCGACGGCCTCCGCGAGCGAGCGCGTGTCCGCGAGCCGGACTTCCCGCTGCGCGATCGCCCAGGTCGGAAAGTGGACGTGGGCGTCGTTGAAGCCCGGCAGGATACAGCGGCCGCCCACGTCTATCCGTTCAGGGGTCGCAAGAGCGGTTTCGTGAGTGCCCACGCCGCCGGCGATCCACTCGCCCGCGATCGCGAGGCTGCGCGCGGCCGGCAGCGACGGGTCGAGCGTCCGCACGAGGCAGTTCTCGAGGATCACGCGGTGGAATGTAGTCGCCTCCCCTTGAATGCGCGCACCGGGCGCATCAGAATCCGCCGGCCACGGCGAAAGGAGCGGTCGATGACTGAATGGCGGATGTCGGGGACGTATTTCAAGAGCTGCAGCTGCGATCCCGGGTGCCCCTGCGACTTCATGAGCGAGCCAACCCACCACTGGTGCGAGGGCGTACTCGGCATGAACGTCGAGGAGGGCAGTCTGGACGGCGTCTCGCTCGACGGGATCAAGTGGGTCGTCGCGTACCACTGGCCGGGCCCGCTGCACGAGGGCAACGGCACGGTCAAGCCGTACTTCGATACGGGCATGAGCGACGAGCAGAAGAACGCGCTCGGTCAGATCCTGATGGGCCAGGCCGGCGGGACCTGGTTCGAGGTCGTCGCTTCGATCGTCAGCGACGTCAAGGAGCCGGCCGTCGTCCCGATCGACTTCGAGGTGTCGGGCCGGAGTGGAACGATCACGATCGGGGACGGGATGGAGAACACCTTCGCGCCGATCAAGAACCCCGTCACGAACGACGACGAACAGGTCTTCGTCCGCATTCCGGGCGGGATGGAGTACTCGGGTGAGGGTGAGGCCGAGATCTTGCAGTCCCAGACCATGCGATCGACAGACGAGATCGGGTTCGATCACACCGGATGTCACACGTCGCTCGTCGAGAAACAGGAATTCGGCAGCCACCGGTAGCGCCGTGGCGGGCAGCTGTCGCTACGTGCCGCTCGCCGACGAACCTGCGTAAGACGGTGCGGATCGCGCTCGTCGTGGGGTGCGTGCTGACCCTGATCAATCAAGGCGACGTGATCGCCCGGGGGCACGCGACCGCGCTGACGGCGGTGAAGGTCTGCCTCAACTTCGTCGTCCCGTTCGTGGTCTCGAATCTCGGCGTGCTCGCCGGCGACCGGAGCGCGCGCGCATGAGCTCGCTCGCACCTGCGCGAGACGAGGTCGACCGCTCCTCGCCGCTGCGCTCGCTGAACCCCGTCTGGACGACCGCGTTCATCCTGGGCGGGGCGCTTGCAGCCTGGATCGTGATCGTCTACCGGATGCGGGGGATGGACGCAGG
This sequence comes from Gaiellaceae bacterium, assembly GCA_049644345.1. Lineage (GTDB taxonomy): Bacteria > Actinomycetota > Thermoleophilia > Gaiellales > Gaiellaceae > JBARRS01. Next base: position 42,607 of record JBARRS010000045.1, on the reverse strand, counting down.
CCCCGGTACCGAGCTCGGCGGGCTCGGCTGGTACGTCGGCATCTGGGTCACGATGATGGCGGCGATGATGCTCCCGTCGGTCGCGCCGATGGTGCTCCTCTTTGCCCGCGTCTCGCACCAACGCGAGCGGCGAGCCCGGGAGGTCGTCGTCCCCACATGGGTGTTCTCCGCCGGCTATTTCGCAGCTTGGACCGTCTACGGCCTTATCGCGTACGGCATCTTCCGTCTGGTGACGGCGCCCGGAACCGGATACCTCGCGTGGGACCGTGCCGGGCGGTTCGTGGCGGGCGGGGCAATCGTCGCCGCCGGCGTCTACCAGCTGACGCCGCTCAAGGAGCTCTGCCTCCGACATTGCCGCGGCCCGCTGCACTTCATCCTGCACGGCTGGCGCCGGGGTCGGCTCGGAGCGCTCCGGATGGGAGCCGAGCACGGCCTCTTCTGCATCGGCTGCTGCTGGGGGCTGATGGTGATCTTGTTCGCCGTCGGGGTGATGAGCCTCTTCTGGATGGCCGTGCTGGCCGGGGTCATCTTCGCGGAGAAGGTGCTTCCGTACGGCGTCCGCCTCTCGCACGCATTCGCGGTCGTCTTCATCGCGTTCGGCATCTGGATCGCCGCCTCACCAGCAAGCGTGCCCGGCCTCACCCAACCGAACTCGGCGGACGCCCGCCGGGCGAAAGACCGGATGATGCACATGCCGACGATGCCGATGAAGAAGCACACGCCGGCAATGAAGCCGGGCAACAAGATGAAATGACGAGCCGGCCCGCGAGGCCTTCGTCAACCGCTTGACGCTCCGAGCCCAGGACCTCGAAGCGAGAGGAGGAGAACGTGGCAAGGGTGGCCGTGCTGGGAACAGGGATCATGGGGGCACCGATGGCTCACCGCTTGCTCGAGGCGGGCCACGAGGTACGGGTCTGGAACCGGACGCGGGCACGGGCCGAGGCGCTGGGGGAGGCAGGCGCCGAGGTGGCGGATTCCCCGACCGAAGCAGTCGCGAAGGCCGAGCTCCTCGTGACGATGCTGGCCGACGGCGCCGCGGTCGAGGATGCGATGGTGAAAGGCGGCGGGCTCGCAGCCATGCCCGACGATGCTGTGTGGATCCAGATGGGCACGATAGGGGTCCGCGCGACCGAGCGGCTCGCAGCGCTCGCAGCCGAGCGCGGCGTCGCGTTCGTCGACGCGCCTGTACTCGGGTCGAGGCCGCAGGCCGAAGAGGGCACGCTGTTCGTCCTCGCCTCGGGTCCTGAGTCCGCGCACGGGCGCTGCGACCCGATCTTCGAAGCGGTCGGTCGCGCGGCGGTCTGGCTCGGCGAGGCCGGCGCAGGGAGCCGGCTCAAGCTCGTCCTGAACAACTGGATCATCTGCACCGTCGAGAACATCGCCGAGACGTTCGCGCTCGCGGAGGCCCTCGACGTCGATCCCCGGCGCCTTCTGGAGATCGTGGAAGGAGGCTCGATGGACATGCCCTACCTCCACATCAAGGGCGAAGCGATCATGAAGCGCGAATTCCCGGCGTCTTTCACGCTCAGGCTCGCTCGCAAGGATCTTGGGCTGATCGCCGAGGCGGCCGACGAGAGGCTGGATTTGCCGCTCGCGCAAGCGGCGATCCGCCAGTTCGACCGGGCGATCGAGCTTGGCCATGGAGACGAAGACATGGCGGCGACCTTTTACGCCAGCCTGCGCTCCTGAGCCACAAGCGCTGCCGCACCGGATTGACTTCGGCGGGCGGACGGCGTATTTACCGCTCCGAGCGGCCACCGATTCCGAAAGGAGGGTGAAAAGAGAGATGGCGCTCGAAATCAAGCTCTTGAGCCTGATCGACATCGAGCTCGACTCGAGCTTCCTCGTGCTCGGACGGAACATGGGCATTCGCGCGAAGGTCCCGACCTTCGGGTTCCTCATTCTCGGTGGGGAGGAGCCGATCCTGGTCGACACCGGCGCGAGCAGCACGGAGATCATGCAGCGGCTCGGCATGACCGGGTGGATCTCCGAGGAGCAGGAGCTCGAGAACCAGCTCGACAAGTACGACCTCAGCCTGAAGGACATCCGCTGGATCCTGCACACGCACTTGCACATCGACCACGCGGGGCAGGACGACCGCTTCCCGAACACGACGACGGTGGTGATCAACCGCCGCGAGCTCGAGCACTCCGTGTCGGGCCTGATGGGAGAGCAGTACCCGGCCGAGTACATCAAGCACCTCGTCGACCGGCTGCACGCCCCGGGCGCGCTGCGGCTGCTCGACCTGGAGCTCTCAGGGCCCGAGGAGATCATCCCCGGCGTCACCTGCGAGGTCGCCGGAGCCCACACCGAGGGCTCGATGAACGTCCTCGTCGAGACCAAGGAGGGCACCGCCTGTATCTGCGGTGACGTGATCTACGACATCCAGAACCAGATCGTGGAGCCGATCTACCAGGTGCTCGAGTTCGAGCCGCAGACGACCGGCAACCACAGTGTCTCGAAGCGGGAGGAGAAGGCGGCGATCAAGAAGGCCCTGCAGAACACCTTCGTCCTGCCGGTGCACGACTATCCGGCGAAGGTTCACTCAGGACGGATCGTCGCCCGGCTGAAGGACTCGGTTCCCGGCCCGGAGGAACCGGTCGAGATGAAGCTGCCGAGCGAAACCGGGGCGGTCGTCGGTGCCTCCGTTGCGGAGCCCTTCGTAACCGTCTAGGTGCCTCGGGCCGACCGATTTACCGGCCGCGCCTGCCTCGTCACGGGAGGCGGGCGCGGCATCGGTCGGGCGATCGCGCTGGCTCTGGCCTCGGAGGGGGGCTCGGTCGGCATCGTGGCGCGGACCCGATCTCAGTGCGAGGAGGTGGCGGCGGAGATCGGTGATCGCGCCCTGTCTCTGCCGGCCGACATCCGCGACGAGGCATCCTGCGAGCGCGCGGTCTCGGAGCTGACGCAGAGCTTCGGGCCGCCGTCGGTGCTCGTGAACGCCGCGGGGATCTCGCCGGTGCGACAGCGGGCGGAGGTGCACGACGTCGACGCCTGGCGGCAGATGGTGGACACGAACCTGACCGGCGCGTACCTGATGACGCGCGCCTCGGCCTCCGGCCTGTTCACGGCAGGCGGCTCGGTGGTGATGATCGCGAGCGTGGCGGGGACGGTCGGCAGCCCTCGTCTGGCCGGCTACGGCGCGTCGAAGGCCGGGCTCGTCCAGCTCACGCGCACGCTCGCGCGCGAATGGGCCGACCGGGGCGTGCGGGTGAACGCCCTCTGCCCCGGTTACGTCGAGACCGAGATGACCGAAGCGATGCTGGCCGTCGACCACCTCCGCGAGGACGTCCTGGGCAAGACGCCCCTCGGTCGGCTGGCGGCGCTGGACGAAGTGGTCGCGCCGGCTCTCTTCCTCGCGTCGGACGAGGCCTCGTACGTGACCGGTGCTGCGCTCCTCGTGGACGGCGGAATGGCAGCGTGATCGACTTCTCGCTCTCGCCCGAGCTCGACGAGCTCCGCCTGCGCACGAGCGCCTTCGTCCGCGACGTGGTCATCCCGGCGGAGGCCCGCGGCGAGCATGGGCCCGATCCCGCTCTGCGAGACGAGCTGCAGGGCGCCGCGCGCGTGGCCGGCCTGCTCGCGCCGCACGTCTCCACCCGCTACGGAGGCCTCGGCCTGGACATGCGCGGCCAGAGCGTGGTCTTCGAAGAAGCCGGCTACAGCCCCCTCGGCCCCCAGGCGCTCAACTGCGCTGCCCCCGACGAGGGGAACATGCATCTGCTCGAGCTCGTGGCCGGTGACGACCAGAAGGAGCGGTACCTCGTTCCCCTGGCCGCCGGCCGGACGCGTTCGTGTTTCGCGATGAGCGAGCCCGCGCCGGGCGCCGGCTCGGATCCCTCCATGCTGCGGACGGCCGCCGAGCGCAGCTCCGGCGGTTGGGTCGTCAACGGCACGAAGCATTTCGTCACCGGCGCCGCGGGGGCCGCCTTTGCGATCTGCATGGCGCGTACCGAGCCGCAGCTCGAGGGCGACCGCGGGGCGACGATGTTCCTCGTCGACGCGGACAACCCCGGGTTCCTGGTGAACCGCGCGATCCCGACGATCGACAGCGCCTTCGCCGGAGGCCACTACGAGGTCGAGTTCAGGGACTGCGCCGTTCCCGAGGAGGCGGTGCTCGGAGAGGTCGGCCTCGGCTTCCGCTATGCGCAGCTCCGGCTCGCTTCGGCCAGGCTGACCCATTGCATGCGCTGGCTCGGACTTGCACGCCGCGCGCTCGACATCGCGCTCGACCGGGCGGCCGAGCGGGAGGCGTTCGGCGCCCGCCTCGAGGATCTCGGGATGGTCCAGGCGATGATCGCCGACTCCGTGATCGACATCGAGTCGAGTCGCGCTCTGATTCAGCGCTGCGCTTGGGTGCTCGACACGGGCGGCTCGGGCAGGAACGAGTCTTCGGTCGCGAAGGTGCACGTGGCCGAGGCGGTCTACCGCGTGATCGACCGTGCGATCCAGATCTGCGGCGGCGCGGGAGTCTCAGAGGATCTGCCGCTTGCCGGCTATCTGGCCGAGGCGCGGTCGTTCCGGATCTACGACGGGCCGTCCGAGACGCACCGGTGGGCGATCGCCCGGCGCGCCTCGCGCCGCCGCGAGGAGGACCGGACGGCGCGCGGGCACGATCCTTCGTGACCGTCGACATCGTCGACACGCCCACCGAGGCCGAGGCGCTCGAGTCCCCGCCGCTGCTCGTCCTCGATCCGCTCGCGGACTTCCTCGACACCCACGGCTTGGGGGCCGGCGCGCCCGTCGCGACGCGGATCGGCGAGGGCCACTCGAACGTCACGTATTTGCTCGAGCGAGAAGGCGGCAGGCGGTTCGTCCTGCGCCGGCCGCCGCGTCCGCCGCTGCCGCCCTCTGCGCACGACATGCTCCGCGAGGCACGCATCCAGCTGGCGCTCGATCGGGCAGGCGTGCGGGTCCCTCACGTGCTCGCAGTCTGCGCGGACGAGTCCGTGCTCGGTGTCCCGTTCTACGTCATGGAGTACCTCGAAGGTGCCGTCGTCACGGATTCGCTGCCCTCGGAGCTGGACGCGCCCGCCGAGCGGCGGCGGATCGCGGACGAGCTCGTCGACGCGCTCACGGAGATCCACGCGGTCGACTGGAAGGCGTGCGGGCTCGGGGACTTCGGGCGGCCGGCGGGGTACCTCGAACGGCAGGTCCGAAGGTTCTCGGATCTCTGGGAGATGAACGCGACACGCGAGCTGCCGCCGGTGGCCGAGCTCGCCGCCTGGCTCGATGCGAACCGCCCCGAGTCCGTCGACGCGACGGTCGTCCACGGGGAGTATCGGCTCGGGAACGTCATGCTCTCGACGTCGCCGCCGGCGCGGATCCTCGCGGTGATGGACTGGGAGCTCGCAACGATCGGCGATCCGCTGGCCGACCTCGGCTACCTCGTCGCGACCTATGCCGAGGAGAGCTCGCCGCGGACTCCGCTCGAGCTCTCTCCGGTGACACGGGGCGAGGGGTTTCCCCGGCGCGCCGAGCTTACGCAGCGGTACGCGCAGAAGACGGGCCGCGCCGTCGAGGGCTTGTCGTGGTACGAGGCGCTGGCGCTCTGGAAGGCCGCGGTCTTCTGCGAGGCGATCTACGGCCGCTTCATCCGCGGCGAGCTGGGGCCTGTGGACCCGTTCGCGTCGTCGCTCGAGACCGGGGTCCCGAAGTTGCTCGAGGCGGCACAGGACTCCGCCTCCCGGTAGGTTCACCGCCCCGTGGCCCCTCTCCCCATCGACCGGCCGGAGAAGATCGTCTGCGTCGGGATGAACTACCGTGACCATGTGGCGGAGGCGGGTCTCGAGGTTCCGGCGAAGCCGGTGCTCTTCGCCAAGTGGCCAAACGCTCTCGTCGGCCCGGGGGAGTCGATTGTGATCCCGGCCGGAGTCGACCGGGTCGACTACGAGGCCGAGCTCGGCGTCGTGATCGGCACCCGCGCGCGCGGCCTCTCGGTCGAGGAGGCGCTCGGCGCCGTCGCCGGCTACGTCTGCATCAACGACGTGAGCGCGCGGACGCTGCAGTTCGAGGACGGGCAATGGACGCGGAGCAAGTCGCTCGACACGTTCTGCCCTGTCGGCCCGCGGCTCGCGCCCGCGCAGGAGATCCCCGACCCGCAGCGGCTGCGGATCCGCTGCCTCCTGAACGGCGAGGCGCTGCAGGACTCGTCGACGGAGCACATGGTGTTCGGCGTCGCCGAGCTCCTCGCTTACATCAGCGAGGCAATCACGCTCGAGCCCGGTGACCTGATCGCAACCGGGACACCGGCCGGCGTCGGCTTCACGCGCGAGCCGCCGGTCTTCCTGCAGCCGGGCGACGAGGTGACCGTGGAGATCGAGGGCATAGGCGCCCTCACGAACGGCGTTCGGCAGGAAGGATCGTGATGGCGTACGTCCTGGCCGCGACGTGGACCGCGAAGGAGGGAGAGGAGGAGGCCGTGCGGGCCGCGCTCGAGTCGGCGGTCGGTCCGACCCTGGCCGAACCGGGCTGCCTCTACTACCAGCTGCACCGAGATCCTGACGACCCGCGCGTCTTCGTCATCTACGAGCAGTACGCGGACAAGAACGCCTTCGAGTCACACATGGCCTCAGAGCACGTCCGGCGGCATCTCGTCGACGACGCCATCCCGCGTCTCGAGCACCGGGAGCGGGCGTTCTACGAGACGATCGACGTCTAGAAACGGCCGTTCAGGCGGGCGCGAGCGCGGCCTGCTGCCGGTAGTGCTCGACGGTCTCGCGCACTCCCTCCGCCAGCGGCGTCCAGGTGAGCGGCCCGAGCGCCGCCTCGAGCGACTCCGACTCGAACTCAGGAGGAAACGGGAGCTGCACGTCGTCGAATGTGATCCTGCCGGCCGTCTCCGGGGCGGCGGCCTCGATCGCCGACACCGCCTCGCCCATGTCGACGACGCTGCCGCCGAGGTTGAAGACCCGTGCGCCCTTGTCCGCCGCCCGGCAGGCTGCGATGAACGCCCGTGCCACGTCCGGTGCGTACTGGAGGTGCATGCGCCCGCCGAAGGGGATGTGGTACGGCTCGCCGCGCGCGGCGGCCGCCATCGCCAGGCTCGGCGCCGCCGTGACTCCCGTGTCGCGGCCGGGGCCGTAGAGGATGTAGGGGCGCAGGCCGACGCTCGGCACCCTCTCGTCGAGCCAGTAGATCCGGGCGGTTCCCTCGTTGGCCTGCTTGTGAACGCCGTAGTGAGTGGTGGGAACTCCACGCGCGTCAGCGGGTAGCGGCCCGCCGGCGGGGTCGGCGTCGTCGGGCCCGTAGGCGCCGACGGAGCTTGCATAGGCCACGCCGCGCACCTGTTCCCGCCGCCGGCGCACAGCCTCGAAGACGTTGACGGCTCCGACGACGTTGACGAGCGCGCCGTAGGGTGGGTCGTTCTTGATCAGCGGGATCAGCAGGGCCGCGAGATGGACGACGTGAGTGATCCCATGCTCGCCGAGCGCCTGCTCTATCGCGCTCAGGTCGGTGACGTCGCCGCTGACCAGCGTCACCCGCTCGAGCTCTTCCGGCGCCATGATCAGCTCCAGGCGGCGGCGGTCCGACGCGAGGTCGAAGGCGACAACCTCGACGTTCTCCCGGATGAGCGTGCACACCGTCCAGGCGCCGATGCACCCGAGGGCGCCGGTGACGAGAAATCGCTCCTCAGGCATCCTCGTACACGGTCACGACCTCCGTGTAGAACTCCAGCGCAGCACGGCCCTGCTCGTGGGGCCCGTAGCCCGAGCCCTTGATCCCGCCGAAGGGAACGTGAACCTCGGCGCCGGCCGTCTGGGAGTTCACGTGAAGGACGCCGGCCTCGAGCCCTTCGACGAAGCGTTTTGTCGTTCCGAGATCGGTCGTGAAGATCGAGGCCGAGAGACCGAACTCGACCGCGTTGGCCCGCGCGATCGCATCGTCCAGCGACGAGAACCGGTACAGCGAGGTGACCGGGCCGAACACCTCCTGGCACGAGAGCATCGCGTCGTCGGGGACGCCCTCGAAGAGTGTGGGCGCGATCAGATACGCCTCGTCGTCGAGCCGCTCTCCGCCGGCGAGGACGGTGCCGCCCTCGCTTTTCCCCTGCTCGACGGCGGCGAGGATGTCGGTCAGCTGCTTCTCGTTGACGACCGGCCCGACCTCGGTCTCGGGATCGGCCGGGTCTCCCACCCGGCCGTGCTCGATCCGCTCGAGCAGCTTCGCCTTGAACTCGTCATAGACCGGCTCCTGGACGTAGATGCGCCGCGTCGCCGTGCATTTCTGGCCGGCAGACCAGAAGGCGCCCGCGTAGGCGGCCTCGACCGCCTTGTCGAGCCGGGCATCGGCCATCACGATCAGCGGGTTGTGGCCGCCGAGCTCGAGCTGGACGCGCTTGCCGAGCGCGCCGGCCTGCTCGCGCACCTCGCGGCCTACTTCGACCGACCCGGTGAACGAGATCGCGGCCACCTTCGGGTGCCGCACGAGCGGCGTTCCGACCTCCGAACCCCGCCCGATCACGACGTTAAGGACGCCCGGCGGGATGCCCGCGTCGTGCAGGCACTCCGCCAGGTGCAGCCCGGTGAGGGGCGCGTCCTGGGCGAGCTTGAGCACCACGGTGTTGCCGAAGACGAGTGCCGGCGCCGTCTTCCAGGCCGGGATCGCCGCGGGAAAGTTCCACGGTGTGATCAGCCCGACGACGCCGATCGGGCGCCGGAGCGTGTAGACCGTCGACCCGGTCGACTGCTCGTACAGCTCGCCCTTCGGTCGCCAGGCCTCCCCGGCGAAGAAGCGGAAGATGGCGCCGGCGCGGGCGGCTTCGATCCGCGACTCACGCAACGGCTTGCCCATCTCGAGCGTCATGTCGGCAGCGATCTCCTCGACCCGCGCCTCGATCGCCTCGGCCGCCTTGGTCAGGATCGCGCTTCGCGCGGCCGCGGGCAGTCCGGACCACGAGGGGAACGCTGCAGCAGCAGCTTCCACAGCTGCGTTCACGTCCTCTTCGCTCGACGCGGGGAACTCGCCGACCGGCTCGGACGGCCGCGCGGGATTCCGCTTCTCGTAGCTCCGGCCGCTCCTGCTAGGAGCCCAGGTTCCGCCGATGTAGTTCGCGAGCGCCGGCCGGGCCGGTGCCTGGAGAGTCTCAGACATGGGCTTCGCTCCTCAGTTCGCTGAATCGAGCCTCGAGGTACCTCCGCTGCTCCTCGTCGAGCTCTTGCAGCGGCGGCCTGACGGCGGAGGTCGGCAGGCCGGAGACGAGGTGGAGGAGATGCTTGAGCGCGGCATGGCGAGGGACTTCCTGGACGAGCTCCCGCACCGCGGCGAGGAAGCGCTGGCGCTCCTCGACGGCGACGCCCTGCCGGATCTGCTCGAGCTCCTCGGGAAAGATGTTGCCCAGCATAGTGAGGACCCCGCGCCCGCCCGCCTCGTAGGCCGCGGCCGCCGTCGCGTCCGAGCCGCTCAGGACGGTCAGCTCCGGGAAGTCACGGAGCCAGGCGCGGGTATGCTCGAAGTCCCCGCCGCTGTCCTTCACCCCAGCCAGCATCGGCCCGAAGCTCTGCGCGAGCGCGCGGAGGGTCTCGTCGGTGATCGGGACGCCCGTGTGCCGGGGGATGTGGTAGAGGAAGACGCGGGCCGAGGGCGGAAGCGTCCCGAAGACGCGTGTGTAGTACTCGGTGACGCCCCGCTCGTCGAAGGGGTCGTAGTACCAGGGCGGAGCGACGAGGATCTGCGCCCTTCGCTCGACGGCGAAGCGGGAGAGCTCGATCGTCTCCGGCAGCGCACTGCAGCCGGTGCCGCAGATGAGGGCCATCTCCGACGGGTGCGCGGCGAGCCGCTCGATCACCTGCTTGCGCTCGGTGAGCCCGAGTGAGGGCCCTTCGCCGGTCGTTCCCAGAGGAGAGACCGTTCGTATGCCTCGCTCGTGCAGCCAGGCGACGTGCGCGTCGAGCAGGTCGAGGTCGACCTCGTCGCGCGGCCCGAAGGGGGTGAGCAGCGCAGGGATCGCGCCGGCAGGACCTTCCGTCACAGGAGGTCCCCCGCCCGCCCCACGCGGTTGACGAGCGCGCCGACGCCCGGGATGCGGATCTCGACGGTCTGCCCCGGCGCGAGCGAGAACTCGCCCGGCGGGACGAGCCCCGTGCCGGTCAGGAGCACGGTGCCCGGCGCGAGCGGGTTGTCGCGTCGCGCGAACTCGACGAGCTCGTGGAAGGAGCGCTTCATCTGCGCGGTCGAGGTCTCGCCCTCGAACAGGGTCCCGCCGTCGCCGTCGCTGATCCGCAGCGCGATGCCGAACGGTGCGCCCCAGTCCTCGGGCACGAGCAGAGCCGGGCCGAGCGAGCAGGCCCCCGCATACACCTTCGCCTGCGGTAGGTAGAGCGGGTTCGCGCCCTCGATGTCGCGCGAGGACACGTCATTACCGATCGTGACGGCGAGAAGCTTCCCGCCGCGGCCGATCACCAGCGCGAGCTCGGGCTCGGGCACCGTCCAGGAGGAGTCCGAGCGGACGCCGATCGTCCCGCCCGGGCCGACCGTGCGGCGGCCGACGGCGTCCTTCAGGAAGAGCTCGGGGCGCTCAGCGTCGTACACGAGGCTGTAGGCGTCGCGCGCCTCGGTCTTGCTCTCCTCCAGGCGGGCGTCCCTGCTGCGCGTGTAGGTGACGCCGGCCGCCCAGATCTCGGGCGGCACGACCGGCAGCAGGAGCCGCCAGGGCTCGGGCAGCTCGAGGGTCTCCACGTCGAGCGCCTCGACGCCGTCGTGGGAGGAGGCCGCCCGCTCGGCGACGTCGCCCGCCTCGAGCACCTCGACGAGGTCTTCGCCGGCGATCACGAGCACGCGGCCCGGGGCCTCGGGAGCGGTCGCACCGACCCGCACCCGGCCGTCGGGAGCCTGGACACGGACGAGCCGCCAGCCGCGCGCGTCTCCGCTCGTCATCGAGTCATCCTCACTCCGTCGGTGCCCGCGAGGAGCTGCTCGACCTCCTCGGGACCCACGAGCGGGAAGTCGCCCGGAATCGACTGCTTGAGCGCTGCCATCGCACCGCCGAGCTCGAGCCCGCGCCGGGCTCCCTCCTCGAGCAGACCATGCAGGAAGCCCGCGCAGAACGCGTCCCCGCCCCCGACCGGGTCGACCGAGCCGAACGCCGGCGACGTGACCGTGTCGACCTCGTCTCCTACCGACACGCTCACCCGGGCCTGAGTGCCCGCTTCACCTGCCACTCTCGCCGAGACGACCACCCGGGGCACGCCCAGGTGCCCGCGGAGCTCGGTGCCGACGTCGAGCGGTGTGCCTTCGGCGCCGAAGACGCTCGTCGCGTCTGCGGCCGAGGCCAGCAGGACGTCCACCGAGCCGGCCACGCTCCCGAGGAAGTCGCGAGCGAGCTCCGGCGTCGTCAGCTTCGCCCGGAAGTTGAGGTCGTACGACGTCGTGCAGCCGGCCGCGCGGGCGGCGGCGAGCGCCTCGGTCGTCGCACGGGCGCACTCTTCGGAGAGCGCCGGCGTGATCCCGCTCGTGTGGAAGAGGCGGGCGCCGGCGAGCAGCGTGGGCCAGTCGAAGCCGTCCGGCTCGAGCCGGGCGAAGGAGGAGCCGCTCCGGTCGTAGAGCGCCGCGCTGGCGCGCGGCGCGGCTGCGACCTCGACGAAGTAGAGGCCCAGGCGGCCGCCGTCGTCCCACCGGACCCGGCTCGTGTCGACGCCGTGGGAGCGTGCTTGCGACGCCACGAGCTGCCCCAGAGCATTGCGGGGCAGCCGCGAGACCCAGGCGGAGGGGGTGCCGAGCCGGGCGAGCCCGACGGCGACGTTGAGCTCCGCGCCGGCCGGCCACACCTCCAGCAGCTGCACCTGCTCGAGGCGCCGCCGGCCTGCGGGCGAGAGGCGCAGCATCGCCTCCCCGAACGTCACTACCGTCGCCGCCATGGGCCAATCCTAGAACCGCCCAGATCTCGCTAGTACACGGCCCGCCCGCCCGAGAGGTCGAAGCACGCGCCGGTGGCGAACGAGAACTCCTCGCTCGCGAGGAAGGCGATCAGGCCCGCGACCTCCTCGGGGCGGCCCATCCGGCCGAGCGGGACGCGCTCGACCATATATCCGATGTGCTCCTCGCTCATGTCCCTGAGCATCGGCGTCTCGATCACGGCGGGCGCGACGCAGTTGACCAGGATCCCGGTGCCGGCCACGTCCTTCCCGATCGACTTGGTCATCGTGATCACCGCCGCCTTGCTGGCGGAGTAGGCCGCGGCCATCGGGTTCCCCTCCTTGCCGGCGATCGAGGCGACGTTGACGATGCGGCCGTAGCCGCGCTCCTCCATCCCGGGGATCACGGCTCGGTTCGCGAAGAAGACGCCGTTCGCGTTGATCGCGAAGACGCGCTGCCACTCCTCGTCGCTCACCTCGACCGTTCGCAGCGAGTCGCCGCTGACGCCGGCGCAGCAGACGAGCACGTCGAGACGGCCGAGCTCGCGGTCGACCTGTGCGACCGCATCGTCCAGATCGCGGGAGTGGGTCACGTCGCCCGCGATCGCGAGCGCCTCGTCGGAGGCCTCCGCCTTCAGGTCGAAGACGGCCACTGCCGCGCCGCCGGCCCGCAGCCTTTCGGCGGTCGCTGCCCCGATGCCGCTCGCCCCGCCCGTGACGAGCGCGACCCGACCCTCAAAGTCGTACGTGTTCGCGCCAGGCACTGGGCTCTTATAACGGCTCTAAGCTGTGCGCGTGAGCTTCGATCCGAGCTCGGACTACCCCCTCGGGACCCGAAGGCCCGACCTCGTCACGACTCCGGGCGGCACGCAGCTCGACGCGATCACGCTCGGCGCGCTCCGGAAGGGCGCGATCGCCGCGGACGATCTCCGCGCCACGCCCGAGACGCTCGTCCGCCAGGCGTCGGTGGCGCGGGCCGCCGGGCGTCCGCAGCTCGCCGAGAACCTCGAGCGCGCGGCCGAGCTCGCCGCCGTTCCCGCCGAGAAGATCCTCGAGATCTATACGGCACTTCGGCCGGGACGCTCGAGCGCCGCCGAGCTGGAGCGCTGGGCCGAGCTGCTCGAGCACGAGCACGGGGCTCCGCGGACGGCTGCGTTCGTCCGGGAGGCGCAGCGGATCTACGCGGAACGCGGTCTCCTCGCGGAAGAGCGGACGCAGGCCCATGAGCGAGCCGGAACGGTCTAAGCGCTTCGTCGCCCGGGAGGCGCGCGAGCTCCGGCGCGAGCTACTGATCGCGCCCGATCCCGAGCTCGGCCTGGTCGCGATGAACGGGCCTGGAGATCCTGAGCCCGCACTCGAGCTCGTAGACGGCCGAGTCGTCGCGATGGATGGCATGACGGAGGGGGAGTTCGACGTCCTCGACCATTTCATCGCGCGCCACGGGTTGGACCTGGAGACCGCTCCGGAGGCGATGGCGCTCGACGAGCTCGAGGTCGCCCGACAGCTCGTGGAGATCGAGCGCCCACGCGACGAGCTCGTGCGGCTTTCTCTGGGCCTGACTCCCGCCCGCCTCGCCCGGGTCGTCGGCCTGCTCGACCCCGTCGAGATGATGTTCGCGCTCAAGAAGCTGCGGGCGCGGCGGAGGCCGGCGAACCAGGCGCACGTGACCAACCTGAAGGAGAACCCCGCGCTCCTGGCGGCCGACGCGGCCGAGGCTGCCGCGCGGGGCTTCGCCGAGATCGAGACCACGGTCGGCGTCTCGCGCTACGCGCCGCTGAACGCGATGGCCGTGCTCGTCGGCTCGCAGACGGGGCGCCCGGGCGTGATGACGCAGTGCGCGATCGAGGAGCGCCGCTCCCTACAGCTCGCGATGCTCGGGCTGACCACCTACGCGGAGACGCTGTCGGTCTACGGCACCGAGCCGGTCTTCGTCGACGGCGACGACACGCCGTGGTCGAAGGCGTTCCTCGCCTCGGCCTACGCCTCGCGCGGGATCAAGGTCCGCTTCACTTCGGGCGGCGGCTCGGAGGCGCTGATGGGTCACGCCCAGGGCTGCTCGATGCTCTACCTGGAGGCGCGCTGCCTGGCCGCGATCCGGGCCGCAGGCTCGCAGGGGGTCCAGAACGGAGCGATCAGCTGCGTCGCTCTCGTGCTGAGCGTCCCCGGCGGCGTACGCGAGATCCTGGCGGAGAACCTGATCGCAGCCTGGCTCGGCCTGGAGGTGGCCTCCGGGAACGACGCGATCGCATCCCACTCGCCGACACGCCGGGCGGCGAAGCTGATGGGACAGTTCCTGCCGGGCACCGACTTCGTCACCTCCGGCTACAGCATCATGCCGCGCCGAGACAACATGTTCGGCGGCGGCAACTACGACAGCGAAGACATCGACGAGTGGCTGACGATGCAGCGCGACTGGCAGGTCGACGCCGGCATCGAGCCGCTGACCGAGCCGGAGACCGTGAGGGTGCGGGAGAAGGCGGCGCGGGCGATCCAGTCCGTCTTCGCCGCCTTTGGATTCCTGGAGATCACCGACGCGGAGGTGGAGGCGGCGACCTACGGCAACGACAGTCGCGATCTGCCGGACCGCGACCGGGCCGCCGACGTCGCCGCCGGAGACCGCGTGCTCGACCAGCGCATCAGCGGCCTCGACGTTGCGCGCGAGCTCGACGGCCGCGGATACAGCGACGTGGCCGAGGCGATCCTCGGCATGCAGCGGCAGCGGGTCTCGGGCGACTACCTCCAAACGTCGGCGATCATCGAGCGCGAGGGAACTGTCCACTCGGCGGTGAACGACCCGAACGTGTACTCCGGCCCGGGCACGGGCTACCGGCTCGACGGCGACCGCTGGGAGTTGATGCGGCACGTTCCGCACGAGCTCGACGCCCGGACGCTCACGGACGGGGACGCGTCCGTCGATGGGCGGCCGCTCCTCGTCGAGCTCGGCGAGGCTGCTCGGGGCGAGCGCGACGACGAGGTCGTGATCGCCGTCGGGCCGGCCTTCGGCGGCGCGATCCGGGCCACGATTGCCGGGATCGCCCACGACGAGGTCGTCCGCGCGCTCGAGGAGGGCGTGCGGGAGGAGGGCGGCGAGCCCCGCCTCGTGCGCGTGCGGCGCGTCTCGGACGTCGCGTTCATCGGTCACGACGGCGCGCGCCTCTCAGGCTCGGGCGTGGCGATCGGGCTCCAGTCGAAGGGAACCGCGCTGATCCACCGCAGTGACCTCGAGCCGCTCGACAACCTGGAGCTGTTCGGGATGGCGCCGCTGCTGACGCTCGAGTCGTACCGCGCGATCGGCCGCAACGCCGCCGGCTACGCGCTCGGCCGCCAGGTGAGGCCCGTGCCGACGACCCTCGACAACTTCGCGCGCGCGAAGCTGATCGTGCGCACGACACTCCTCCACGCTCGCGAGACCGCGGCGATCGTGCCGAACGCGCCCCCTGTCGAGGTTGCGCTCGGTCCCTAGCCGGGCTTGCCGGCGATGCCCCAGTGCTTCGCGGGCACTCCCTCGACGACGACCCAGATGTGCTCCTTCGCGGCGCCGCTCGACTCGACGAGCGCGTCGGTGAGCTGCTCGATGATCTTCGGCACGGTCTCCTCGGTGACGCGGGTGTCGTAGAGCTTGACCTGGATCAGTGGCATCGCTCCTCCTTTGGCTGAGAGGGCGACGCTACCGCGCGAGCCAGCCGCCGTCGACCGGGAGTACGTGCCCGTTGACGTACTCGGACTCGGGCAGGCAGAGGAAGGCGACAGCGCCGGCAATGTCTTCGCCCGTCGCCCAGCGACCGACGGGGATGCGGCTGGAGATCTCCGCGAAACGTTGCTTGTCCTCGCGCAGCGGCCTCGTCAGCTCGGTCTCGACCCAGCCGGGCGCGACCGCGTTCACCCTGATGCCGAGCGGGCCCCACTCGTTCGCCTCCGCCTTCGTCAGCTGGGCGACGCCGCCCTTGCTCGCCGCGTACGCCGCGGTGTTGACGCCGGCGTGGAATGACATCATCGAGGCGATGTGCACGATCCGGCCGCCGCTGCCCTGCGCGGCGAAATGCCGGGCGGCTGCGCGCGAGACGACGAACGCTCCCGTCAGGTTGACGTCCAGCACCCGCTGCCACTCCTCGACCGGCAGCTCGAGTACCGGCGCACGGAAGATGGTGCCGGCGTTGCAGACGGCGATGTCGAGCCGGCCGAGCCGCTCCACCGCCTGCTCGACCGCCCGCTCGGCAGCCGCGGGGTCGCCGAGGTCGGCCTGGATGGAGATGCCCGGGCCCTCACGCCGCTGGATGGTCGCGATCGCGGCGCCCAGCGCGGCAAGCTTGTCGGCGATCGCGCGACCGATGCCGGCGCTCGCGCCGGTCACCACCGCGGCTTTGCCGGCGAGCGGCGTGTAGTCGTCAGCGATCGACGTGTCCGCGTCCGCCATCCGGCCCTAGAACGAGGTCCTGCCCTGGATCGCCGACGTGGTCGAGCGGCACCGGCGCGAGCGCCTCGAAGAACGTGCAGCCGCCTTTCGAGACCAGCTCGTGCTCGAGCCCGCGGTTGACGACGACTGCGTCGCCGGCTCGAAGGTCATGCGTCTCGCCCTCGATCGTCATGGTCACGTCCCCGTCGACGATCGCCATTATCTGCTCCGTGTGCTCGTGCGAGTGGCGCCGTACGCGAGTCCCCGGCTCGTAGGTGACCCGGCAGAGGAGCACCTGGTCGCCGCCGATCGCGTGGAGGCGGACGCCGGGAAAGATCTCGAACGGCTCCCGTCCCTCCCAGGTGCGGAAGGGCCCGGGCCCGCTACTCATCGACGAGCTGGAACCCCTGGCCGTTTGCCTGCCCGGCCGACGCGGAGACGCCCGTTACGGAGATGTCCGCGTCGAAGATCACCCGCTTGCCCTCGCGGTGCGGCTCCCTCTTCTCCTCGAGGGCGCGCAGGACGCGCTCCGGGGTCGCCGGGCACTCGGTGATCCAGACGCCGACCGCGTCGTGGATGGCCGAGCAGATGGCCGCCGGCTGGGCGTTGTTCGCCATCTCACCGATCGCCTTCGCCCCGAACGGACCGTCCGCCGATGGGTTTTCGAGGATCACGTTGTCGAGCTCCGGGAGGTCCTCCATGGCGGGCGCGAGGTACGCGCCGAACTGCTCCCCGCGGTGCTCGATCGAGGGGTAGTACGGGTAGGCGGACTCCAGCAGCCCGAGGCCGAGTCCCATCATTGCCCCCCCGTCGATCTGGCCCTCGACGAGCGCCGGATTGATCGCCCGGCCGACGTCGTAGACCTGGACCAGCCGCTCGACCCGCACCTCGCCGGTCTCGTCGTCGACCTCGACGTCCGCGACGCAGGCGGCGTAGGAGATCGCCGAGTGCGGCTCCATCTCGACGGCGCCGGTGTCGTCGTCGACGGCGGCGTAGGGCTTGAGCGCCGCTCCGGTCCCGGTGATCAGCTCGCCGTAGGTCCACGTCGCCGCCGCGGCGACCTCGGGAATGCCGATCTTGCGGTCCGGCGCGCCTTTGGCAACGACCTCCCCTTCTGTGAGCTCGAGGTCGCTCGGGTCGATCTCGAGCTCCTTGGACGCGATCTCGAGAATCCGCTCCCGCGCCTTCTCGGCGGCGAACCTGACGGCGTTGCCGCCGATGAACGTGCCCCGGGAGGCGAAGCTGCCCGTGCACACGGGCGAGGAGTCGGTGTTCGTGTTGTCCATCGTCACCCAGTCGTAGGGCACGCCGAGCGTGTCGGCGACGATCTGGGTGTGCACGGTCTTCGAGCCCTGGCCGATGTCGACCGTCCCGGCGAAGACGTCGACCCGCCCGTCCGGCTTGAGCTTCACCCATGCCTGGCTCGGATCGCCGTTCTGATTCATTCCCGTCGGGTATTCGATCGTCGAGATGCCGCGTCCGCGGTGCTTCATTCGGCACCTCCTCCGTCCGTGGAGTGTTGCTGGGCCCTCAAGTGCTCGGGGAGCAGGTCGCCCGAGCGGGGAGCGCTGGTCATCGACCTGTACTTCGGGCCGAGGTCGTGCCCGATCCGGTCGGCGGCCGCGAGCACGACCGGAACCGTCGAGGGATCCTTCAGCACGACGAGATTCGGCGTCGTGTCGCCGATCCGGTTCGCGTTCTTCAGCCGGAGCTCGAGGGGATCGATCCCGAGCAGATCGGCGACGCGGTTCATTTGCATCTCGACTGCGTAGGAGACCGACGTCACGCCGAACCCGCGCATCGCGGTCGTCGGCACGCGGTTCGTGAAGACGACGTATCCGTTGAAGCAGAGGTTCGGGATCGTGTACGCGCCCGTGTGGTGGAACGAGTGCTTCGTGAGCCCGTACGAGGAGAAGCGCGTGTAGGCGCCGGCGTCGTGGAGGGTGAGCATCTTCCGCCCGACGATCCAACCGTCGTTCGTGACCGCGTCGGCGATCTCCATGTGCCAGGGCGCCCGCGTCGAGGAGGCGAGGAACTCCTCCTCGCGCGTCCAGCGCCACTTGACCGGCCGCTGCGCCTTGAGCGCGAGGAGCGCGCAGATCGTCTCGGTCGCGGTGTCCACCTTGCCGCCGAAGCCGCCGCCGACGGTGCCGCCCACGAACTTCAGCTTGTTCAGCGGCCACTGGAGATGGGCGGCGACGACTCCCATAGAGAAGTACATCGCCTGGGTACAGGAGTAGATCGTCAACCGCCCGCTCGCCTCCGGGACGGCGAGCCCCGTCTGCGGCTCGATCGGGCAGTGCTCGATCGCCTGCGGCCGGTAGACGCCCTGGATGATCACGTCGGCCTGGTCGAACGCCTGGTCGACGTCGCCCTTGCGGATGCGCCGGTGGTTGTGGGGGCCGAAGTGCGGATAGACCGGTCCCCAGGGATGAACCGCCGGGGCGCCGGGGTCGAAGGCCTTGCGCATGTCGAAGAACGGCTCGCGCTCCTCGTACTCGATCTCGATCAGGTCGAGAGCCTCGAGCGCGGTGTGCTCGTCGTCGGCTGCGACCGCGGCGATCGGCTGACCCTGGTAGCGCACCTCCTCCTCGGCCAGGAGCGGCTCGTCGCCGGGCACGCCGAGGGCCTCGAGATGGCCGTAGACGTTCCGAGGGACGTCGGCGTGCGTGATCACCGCATGGACGCCCGGGTGCCGCTCTGCCCTGCTCGTGTCGAGGCTGCGGATCCAGGCGAACGGATGCGGGGAGCGGAGTGCCTTCGTCCAGAGTGTGCCGGGGACGCGCACGTCGTCCACGTAGGTGAGCTGCCCGGTGACCTGCGCGAGACCGTCGTAACGCGGGAGTCGTGCGCCGACGGCCTTCATGCCGGGCTCCCCGGAACGAGGACCTCGGGCTCCTCGGCGGTCGCTCCGGGCTCCGGGCCGGCCGTCTCGACGTCGATCCGGCCGCGAGCCGCGGCCTCGACGGCCGCAACGATCTTGACGTAGCCGGTGCAGCGGCACATGTGGCCGGCGAGCCCCTCGATCACGTCTTCGCGCGTGGCGCCCGGCCGGCGCTCGAGCAGCGCGTGCGCCGCGACGAGGAAGCCGGGCGTGCAGAAGCCGCACTGGGCGGCGTAGTGCTCGTGGAAGGCGGCCTGGACCGGCGCGAGCGTCCCGTTTGTCGAGATCCCCTCGACTGTCGTGATCGCCGCGCCGTCGAGCGATCCGAGCGGGAGGAGGCACGAGCGCTGCGGCTCACCATCCACGAGGACGGTGCACGAGCCGCACCCGCCCTGCTGGCAGCCCGCTTTCGGGCTCGTGATCCCGAGCTCCTCACGGAGCACCTGCAGGAGCGGGGTGAGCGGGCCGCTCGCCAGCTCGTGCGGGACACCGTTGACGATCAGTTTCATCCAGCCTCCTTTAGAGCTCGTTCAGCGCTCGCTCGACGAGGATCGGGAGCATGCGCTTGCGATACCAAGCAGAAGCCAGGGCGTCGTCTCGAGGCTCGATGTCCCCGGTGACCTTCTGCGATGCTGCCGAGGCGTCGGCGCCGTCGGCGAGCGCACGTTCAACCGAGGGGCAGCGAGCACCTTTTGGTCCCGCGCCTCCGACTGCCACGCGTACGCCCCCCGCCGTGTCGGCGCACGCTACGGCCAAAACCGTGTAGGAATGGGTGTGGGGGCGGCCGAGCGCGGCGTACGAGCCGCGTTTCGCCTCCTCGAACTCGACCCCGAGCACGAGCCTGCCCTCGCCCCCTCCAGCCAGAAACTCTTCGATCGGGTCGACCCGCACGCCTCCCGCTCCGGCCGAGCGGATGCGGGCATCGAGCGCGATCAGTGCGGGCTGGAGATCTCCGCGCGGGCTTTCGAGGCCGGGCGGTGCGCAGATATTCCCCCCGACTGTCGCCTGCGAGCGCACCTCGTAGTCAGCGAGCGCGCGCGCGGCCGATCCGAGCGGCTCCGGAGCGCTCTCGAGGGCGGCGACCGGCGTCGTCGCGCCGATCGTCACCTTGCCGTTCTCGGCGCGCATCCCGTCGAGGCCGGCACGGGCGAGCAGCAGCGTGCGCCGAGGACGCAGCCGTCCGGCTGCTATCTCGGGCATAACGATCGTGCCCCCGGCGATCACCGTCGTCTCAACCCCGTCCCCGAAGGCTTCCACCGCCTCCTCCTCGGACGACGGCAGCAGGACCTCTGTGCTCTCAGATGTGATCGCCATCAGCCGGCTTCTCCACCGCAGCGATTCTAACTCTGGACTGGCGCTACTCATCTATGGTCTGGGCGACGATGGAATTTTCGACGATCGAGAAGCTCGATGAGGCTCTGCGCGAGGCCTCGTACCTACCAGACCGAGGGCTCGCGACCGCACTCTTCCTCGCCCTTCGCCTCGAGAAGCCGCTCCTCCTCGAAGGCGAGGCGGGGGTCGGCAAGACGGAGGCTGCGAAGGCGACGGCGAGAGCGCTCGGAGCACGACTGATCCGGCTCCAATGCTACGAAGGGCTCGACGTCGCCCACGCTGTCTACGAGTGGAACTACTCCAAACAGCTTCTGCATATCCGCGCTGCCCAAGAGGGCACAGTCTCGGAGGAGGCGCTGTTCGGGCCGCAGTTTCTGATCCGGCGGCCCCTGCTCGAGGCGATCGAGAGCGAGGACCCGGTCGTGCTCCTGATCGATGAGATCGACCGTGCAGACGACGAGTTCGAAGCCTTCCTGCTCGAGGTGCTCTCCGACTTCCAGATCACGATCCCCGAGATCGGAACCGTGCGCGCGCGCCGCAAGCCGACCGTCTTCCTCACCTCCAACCGCACGCGCGAGCTCCACGACGCCCTCAAGCGCCGCTGTCTCTTCCACTGGATCGGGCATCCGAGCCTCGAGCGGGAGATCGACATCGTTCGCCTGCGAGTCCCGGGCGTCTCCGAGCGGCTCGCCGGGCAGGCGGCGGCATTCGTGCAGGGGCTGCGCCGCCTCGACCTCGCCAAGCCTCCGGGCGTCGCCGAGACGATCGACTGGGCAAACGCGCTCGCTGCGCTGGGGAGGCAGGAGCTCGACGCCGCGGTCGTCGAGGAGACGCTCGGATCGGTGCTCAAGTATCACGAGGACTTCGAGTCGGTGCGCGACACGGCGCTGGTCGAGCTCATCGAGGAGGCCCGCGCTGCCCGGTAGGGCCGTCGTCCGCCACGTTGTCACCTTCGGCCGCGTCCTCCGCGAGGCGGGGCTCGAGGTGGGGCCGGGCCGTCTCGTCGACGCGATGGCCGGCCTCGACGAGATCGAGCTTGCGAGCCGGGACGACGTCTACTGGACGCTGCGAACGACGCTCGTCACGCGCCACGAAGAGCTCGAGGCCTTCGATCGCGCCTTCGCAGCCTGGTTTCTCCGCGCCCCCGTCCGTGCGCCCTCGCGGCCGATGGTCCCGCCGAAGCTGAGCGGGCCGCGTCGGCAACGAACGCTGGTCGACCGCGCCCAAGCCGGTGGGGACGAGGCCGGCGCCGACGGCGAGCCCAGGCCGGGCTGGAGTGCCGAGGAGCTGCTGCGGCAGAAGGACTTCGCTGCAATGAGCGAGGACGAGTTCGCCCGCGCGCGGGCCTGCATCTCGGCGATCGCCGCGACCCGGCCGCAGCGGCGCTCCCGGCGGCTGCGACCTCATGCGCGCGGCCGCAAGATCGACCTCCGCCGCCTCTTGCGCGGCTCGATGTCGACGGGAGGAGACCCCATCGAGCGCGCGTTCCGGCGGCGGATCGAGGCGCCGCGCAAGCTCGTCGTGCTCTGCGACGTCTCCGGCTCGATGGAGGCCTACGCGCGGGCTCTCTTGCTCTTCCTGCACGCAGTCGTCGGCTCGGGCCGCGGCGTCGAGGCATTCGCCTTTGGCACCCGCCTGACCCGCCTGACACCCGAGCTTGCGACCCGGGACCCCGAGCTGGCGCTGCGGGCGGCCACAGGCCGGGTCGTCGACTGGGCGAGCGGGACGCGTATCGGCGCCTCGCTCAAGGCGTTCAACGACGTCTGGGGAAGGCGGGCGCTGACGCGGGGAGCGGTCGTGGTCATCGTCTCCGACGGCTGGGAACGGCAGGATGTCGACCTCGTCGGCCGCGAGATGGCACGCCTCGCACGGGCGGCCTACTCGATGGTGTGGGTCAATCCGCTCAAGGGGCAGCCCGACTACGAGCCGCTCGCCGGCGGGATGCGCGCCGCGCTGCCCCACGTCGACAGGTTCATGCCCGGCCATAACCTCGCGAGCCTGGAGGAGCTGGCCAACGTGCTCGGCGGGATCAAGGGGAGGCATGCCGCGTGAAGGAGGTTCTGCCCGACATCGAGCGCTGGCGTGCCCGGGGCGAAAAGATCGCCCTCGCCACGGTGATCGCGACGCGGCGGTCGGCCCCGAGGCCGGTCGGGGCCAAGTTCGCGGTCTCCGAGAAAGGCGAGATGGCGGGCTCCGTCTCGGGCGGCTGCGTCGAGAACGAGGTCTACAGCCATGCGTGTGAAGTGCTCGAGGGGGCGAAGCCCCGCCTGCTCTCCTACGGCATCTCTGACGACGAGGCATTCACCGTCGGCCTACCGTGCGGCGGCGAGATCGACGTCTTCGTCGACGCCGCTCCGGACGCCTTGCTCGATCGGCTGATCGGTGTGATCGAGGAGGAAGAGCGAGCGGTGCTCTTCACGGTCGTCGAGGGTGAGCCCCTCGGCGCCGAGCTCCTGATCACAGAGAACGGCGAGCGTGTCGGCGAGGGGCCCGAAGAGCTGGCCGGCAGGATCGAGGAGCTCCTACGCGAGGGCCGCAATCGGCTGCTCGAACTCGACTCGGGGACAAAGGTCTTCGCCGATCTGTACGGCCCGCGGCCCCGCCTGCTCGTCTTCGGCGCAGTCGACACCGCCGAGGCTCTCTGCCACGCAGCAAAGCTGATCGACTGGCGGACGATCGTCGCCGACGCTCGGGGAAAATTTGCAACGGCGGAGCGGCTCCCGAGCGCCGACGAAGTCATCGTCGCCTGGCCGGAGGAAGCATTCGAGCAGGTCCGACCTGACTACCAGACGGCGGTCGTCGTGCTGACCCACGACGACAAGTTCGACGTCCCGGCGCTGAAAGGCGCCCTCGAGACCGACGCCTTCTACGTCGGCGCGCTCGGCTCGCGCCGCAACCAGGCACGTCGGCGCGAGGCCTTGCTCGAGGCCGGTCTCGGCCAGGAGCAGATCGACCGGATCGCCGGCCCGTGCGGCCTCGACATCGGCGCCGACACGCCGGCGGAGACCGCGCTTTCGATCCTCGCCGAGATTCTCGCGAGCCGGGCCGGCCGCGAAGGCGGTTCGCTGAAGCAGGCCAAGAGCCGCATCCACGTCGAGGAGAAACGGCCGGCCTGACGGCGCGGGCCCGTGGCAGGCCTGCCCGCGGGGTGGGATACTCGCCCTTCGCAGGCGCTCTGCGGAGACGAAAGGAGGGCGCGTGGCCATAGACGTCAAGTCTGAGAAGCTCTACGACCTCGTCGGGCGGGACGCGCGGGTCGAGCGGCTGGCGACCGGCTTCACGTTCACCGAGGGGCCGATCTGGAACAAGGAGGGCGGCTTCCTCCTTTTCAGCGACATGCCCGGCGACGTCAGGCGCCGCTGGGATGAGCAGAGCGGCGTCCAGGAGGTGGCGAGGCCGAGCAACAAGGGCAACGGCATGACCTACGACACCGCGGGCAAGCTCGTCGTTTGCGAGCACTCGACGAGCTCGGTCGTGCGGATGGACCCGGATGGGACGGGCTCCGGCCGAGAGGCGATCGCCTCGCACTATCAGGGCAAGGAGCTGAACAGCCCGAACGACGTCGTCGTCAAGTCCGACGGCTCGATCTACTTCAGCGACCCGACGTACGGGCGAATGCCCGGCTTCGGTGTCGAACGCGAGCAGGACCTGGCGTTTCAGGGCGTCTACCGCATTGCGCCGGGGGGCGGTGACCCGCAGCTCCTCGTCGACGACTTCGACCAGCCGAACGGACTCTGTTTCTCGCCAGACGAGTCACTGCTCTACATCAACGACACGACACGCGCGCACATCCGCCTTTTCGAGGTCGCCTCCGACGGCACGATCTCGAATGGGCGCACGTTCGCCGAGGGCATCGGCAGCGGCGACCTCGAGAAGGGCGACCTCGTCGACGGGATGAAATGCGACGAGCGCGGCAACGTCTGGGTCACCGGCCCAGCCGGAGTCTGGGTCTTCAGCCCGGATGGGGAGCACCTCGGCGTCGTCGAGATCCCCGAGAACGTCGGGAACATTCACTGGGGTGGCACCGGATGGAAGTGGATGTTCGTGTGCGCCTCCACCGGCCTCTACCGCTTCGAGACGAAGGTGGCCGGCCGGCGCGAGCCATTCATGAGCTGAGGAGGAGCGAATGAACGAGACCGAAAGCTTGCGCCTTGATCCGAGCCGCTCGGCGCTGATCATCCAGGACCTGCAGAACGACGTGATGATCGACGGAGGCGCGTTTGCCGACTCCGGCGCACCGGAGCACGCCAAGAGCCAGAACGTGGTCGAGAACGTGAGGCGGCTTGCCGAAGCCGCGCGCTCAGCGGAGGTGCCCGTGATCCACGTCTGGTACATCGTCGAGGAGGGTGCCCCCGGCCTGAAGCTGAACGCCCCGCTTTTCGAGGGGGTCAAGGACGCGAACGCGCTCGTGCGAGGGAGCTGGGGGGCCGCGCCGGCCGAGGGCCTCGAGCCGCACGACGGCGACTTCGTCGTCGAGAAGATGCGGATGAACGCGTTTTACGAGACGCGGCTCGACATCCTCCTGCGTGGGCTCGGCATCGAGACGGTCTTGATCACCGGCGCCTGGACGAACATGTCGATCGAGCACACGGCCAGGCACGGCGCCGACGCCGGGTACGAGATCGTCGTCGCAAGCGACGGCACCTCGACGGTCAACGACGAGTGGCAGGACGCGGCGCTGAACTACGCCATGACCAACGTGGCCAAGGTGGCCACTTGCGGCGAGATCGCCGAGGCCCTCGGCGTGACTGCCAAGGCGTAGACCGAGCCCAGCCGACGTGAACACGCGCGCCGCGCTCTTCCACGCGCCCGGCGTCCCGCTCGAGGTGCGCGAGATCGAGCTCGCCGATCCCCGGCCCGACGAGGTGCTCGTTCGGATGGCCGCCGTCGGCATCTGCGGCACCGACCTCCACGTCGTCAAGGGCGAATGGCAGCGGCCGACGCCGATGGTGCTCGGGCACGAGGGAGCGGGCGTGGTCGAGGCGATCGGCGACGAGGTCGAGGGGCTCACGGAGGGAGACCACGTCGTCCTCTCGTGGGCGCCGTCGTGCGGGGAGTGTGCAGACTGCCGTCGAGGCAGCCCGGCCGCCTGCCTCAGGCTCCAGCGCGCGATCGGGGAGGGAACGCTGCTCGACGGCACGACGGGGATGACGCTCGACGGCCAGACCGTCTACCGAGGGACGGCGACCGGTGCGCTGAGCGAGCGCCTCGTCGTGCCGCGGAAGGCGGCGCTTCATGTCGACCAGGACGTCCGGCTCGAGCACGCGGCCCTGCTCGGCTGCGCAGCGCTCACCGGCGTCGGAGCGGTCCTGTTCGTCGCCCGCCCCGAGCCGGGCTCAGTGGTCCTCGTGATCGGCGCGGGCGGCGTCGGCCAGTTCGTCGTTCAGGGCGCGAGGATCGCCGACGCGGCGGCGATCGTCTCCGTCGACCCGATCGAGGGGAGGCGCGAGCGTGCACGACAGCTGGGCGCGACGCATGCGATCCCCCCCGACGGGCTCAAGGCCGCCATGAGCGAGGTGGCCGCCGACGGCGCCGATGTCGCCTTCGACGCTGTGGGCGACCCCGAGACGAGCGCGCTGGCCCTGCGGTGGACGCGAAACGGGGGCATGACAGTGCTCGTCGGCCTACCGGCCGCCGGTGCGAGGCTCGACCTCGACCCCGCCGACTTCAGCCGGCGGGAGAAGCTCCTCACCGGCACGATGTACGGCTCCACGGACCCCAGGGTCGCCCTCCCGATCCTCCTCGATCATGTCCGCGCAGGCCGCCTAGCGCTCGAGACCCTCCTCGGGCCCACGTACCCTCTCGAGCAGGTCAACGAAGCGATCGAGGCCAGTCTGGCCGGCTCTCCGGGGCGCGTGCTCGTCGCGCCCTGACAACGGTCGTCAGCGAGCCGCCGCCCGCTCGCGGTAGTCCTCACGGACGGGGTGGAAGACGTCGACGACGGTTGCCCCCTCCGGCCCGCAGCGCGCACTGTGCTCGACGCCGCCCGGCAGGACATAACCCTCCATCGGCCCGAGCGGGTGCTCGATGCCGTCCACGACCAGCACCTGGACGCCGCGCAGCACGATGCCCAGCTGTTCGTGCGGGTGGCTGTGGAGTGGCACGACGGCTCCCGGCTCGAACTCGATCAGGTTGATCATCGCCTTCTCGCCGAAAAGCGGTCGCCCGCTCACGCCCTCGGCGAGCTCGAAGGAGACGACGTCGTCGAAGCGGATGAACTCCGGCTCCACGGACTGCGATTATCGTCCTCCTCGTGGGCGTCCGCGAAGAGATCCGCGTAGCCGGACAGCCGGAGCCGATCAGCCACTATGCGCACGCGGTGCGCGCCGGCGACCTCGTGTTCATCTCCGGCTGCGTACCTGTCGATGCGGAGGGGCTGCTCGTCGGCGGCGGCGACGTCGTCGCGCAGGCAAGGCAGGTGTTTCGGAACATCGAGGCGGTGCTCACCGCGGCCGGTGCAAGCTTCGCCGACGTCGCGAAGGTAACCGTCTACCTCACGAGCGTCGAAGATCGGCCGAAGATCAACCCGGTTCGGCAGGAGTTCTTCGGTGAGGCCCGGCCGGCGAGCACGCTCGTCGAGGTCAGCCGTCTGGCGATCCCGGGCGCCAAGATCGAGGTGGAGGCGGTCGCCGTCCTCCCGGCCGGCTGAGCCCGGCGTAACGGGGTTTGCCGCCTCTAGGGGCCGTCTGAACCCTGTTGAACCGCCAATAGCTCCCTGTTAGCGTCCCAAAACCAGGATGGGTCCATCCGAGACCGGGACCGGTCAGGTTGCGAAAGGGTGTCCTTCGCTACCTCGTTCGGGTGGTCGTCGTCGGCTTTGAGGACGGGAAATGTCGGCGTTAGCCGTGATTGGGCCATGAAGCGGCCGGTGGTCGACCGGCGCGCCCTGCGCCGGATCCCGCTCGCGGTCACCGTGGCCGCCGCCGCGTTCGCGCTCGTCTGGGTGCTGTTCTGGGCGCCGAAGACCAATTTCGGGCCGGCCATCCACAGCCCGAGCAGCTTCTTGGTCACGCTGCTCGACAGCGTCACGCTCGCCGCCCTCCTGTTCATCGTCGCGAGCGGCTTCTCGCTGATTTTCGGCTTGATGCGCGTCGTGAACATGGCGCATGGCTCCTTCGTCCTCCTGGGCGGCTACATCGCCTACGACATGCAGCAGTGGATGGCGCACGGCGGCTATCTCTACGTCCCGAGCTCCTCGATCAACACGTGGAGGTGGATCGTGCCGGCGATCGTCGCAGCCGCTGCGCTGTCGCTCATCGGTCTCGTCACCCAGCAGGTCTTCCTGCGCTGGAACATGGGACAGGACCTGCGACAGGCTCTGATCACAATTGCCATCTCCGTGATCGTCGCCGATCAGATCATCGCGCACTTCCACGAGGGTGTCAGCGAGAGCAACTCCTGGCCCGGCTACATCGACCGCCTCGTAAACCTTCACATCGCAGGCGTCAGCTACTCGCTCGCCCGCCTGACCGTCCTCGCGCTGGGCGTTGGGGTCGGCGCCGCGCTCTGGCTCTGGCTCTATCGCACTCGCACCGGCATGGTCATCCGCGCCGGCGTCGACGACCAGCAGATGACCTCGGCGCTCGGCCTGAACATCCAGAAAACGTTCGCGCTCGCCTTCGTCGTGGGTGCAGCGCTCGCGGCCTTAGGGGGCGCCGTCTACGCCTCGCAGGCTGGAGTCTCGACGGGTGTGGACGGCCAGTGGCTCCTGTACTCGCTCGTGGTCGTGATCGTCGGCGGGATGGGCTCGATCTTCGGCACCATCGCCGGGTCGCTGCTGTACGGCGTCGTATTCAACTTCTCGGCCGCGTACCTTCCGACGACGGGCAACAACTGCTGCGGGCAGTACTCGATCGTGTTCACGTTCGGTCTCCTGGCGCTCGTGCTTGCGTTTCGGCCGCACGGGATCTTCGGGAGACCGGGAGCAGGCTCGTGAGCAAACCGCTCGCCGAGCGAGCCGTCGGCGGGATCGGGCTGGTCCTCATAGCCCTCGGCCCCCTCATCTTCCACAGCTACTTCACCCAGACGATCTTGACGCAGACCTTCTGGCTCGGCATCGCAGCGGCCAGCCTCATCTTCCTGTCTGCGTACGGTGGCATGGTCTCGCTCGCCCAGACGGCTCTGTACGGCATCGCCGCGTTCTCGCTCGGCAACTTGGTCGGCAGGGGCCAAGTCAAGGGCCTCCACCTCGGCTTGCACCCTTGGCTCGCCGTCGTGCTGGCGATCGCGATCACGACTGCTCTCGGCCTCATCTTCGGAGCGGTCGCGAGCCGAAGCACGGGAATCTACTTCTTGATGATCACGCTCACATATGCGGTGATCGTGTTCTACTTCGTCGGTCAAACTCCCCTTCTAGGTGGGTTCTCCGGCGTATCCGGGCTTCAGGACTACACCCCCGGGATCGTCGGCAATCCGGTTGCTCACCCCTACCGGCTCTACTACATCGCTCTCATCACCGCCGCCGCCGTGTACGCCGCGATCCGGTACCTCGGGCGCACCCCGTTCGGCATCGCGCTCAAGGGTGTCCGCGACGACCCGGTACGGATGAGCTCGCTCGGCTACAACGTGCCGCTCCACCGGACGTTGGCGTTTACCTTCGCGGCGTTCATCGCTTCGCTGGCCGGCATCCTCTTCGGATGGTGGAACGGGGTCGTCGCCCCGGACCACGTCAGCCTCAGCGCAACCGTCGACCTGCTGATCGTCGCGGTCATCGGCGGCCTCGGCCGCATCGAGGGCGCATGGCTCGGTGCCTTCGCCTTCGTCGTCATCAACAACTACGTCCGCGGGTTCGGATTCCTCAACAATCAGTTCTTCAGCAACCTCGGGCTCGACGCGGCCCACTTCGCCACCTATGTCGGCGTCATCTTCCTGCTTGTCGTCATCGTCTCCCCGGACGGGCTGATGGGGCTGTGGGACCGGCTCTGGAACCTGGTCCGTTACCGAGGGAGCTCAGCGAAGCGTGCGGCGGCGGCGGCCGGCGCGGCACGGCCGCATGCGTAGAGAAAGGAGGCTCGGTCAGGCACCCTCGAACCGTCTCGCAGTTGCCCAGTACGCAGACAGGCGAACCATCCATCAGGAGGGCTAGAGCATGAGTCGAGAGAAAGTTCGGAAATGGAAGCTGCTCCTTCCTTGGAAGCTGCTGCTTCCCCTTGCCGCTCTTGCGGCGGCGGCCGCGGCCATTGCTGCGAGCTCGCTTGCCGCATCGCCGAGCGTGATCAAGCTTGCCATCATGACCGACTGCAAGGGCGCCTTCGGGACCGCTTACCAGCTCGACATCGGCGGCGCTCAGGCGGCGCTCGCTCAGTATGCGGGCGGCAAGCCGGTCAGTCGAAAGAAGCCTTCAGCCGGCATGACCGGGATCAAGGTCGCCGGCCATCCGGTGAAGATCGTCGGCTACGGCTGCGGCAACGACACAGTTCCGCTCGCCATCTCCGAGACCAAGCGGTTGATGGAGCAGCTCAACGCGGACGTCATGATCGGCCCGCTCTCGGGTGACGAGGCGGTCTCGATCGCGCACTACGCGCAAAAGCACCCGAAGAAGACGTTCATCATCGGCACCGCCGGATCGCAGGATCCGACGCTCCAGATCGCGCCGAAGAACGATTTCCGCTACCACGGGGACGGCGCCCAGTGGAACGCGGGCGCCGGCGTGATCGCCTACAAGAAGCTCCACTGGCGCAAGGCCGCCATCATCATGGACGACTACAGCTTCGGCTGGACGTCGGCGGCCGGTCTCATCGCCGACTTCTGCGGGGTCGGCGGCAAGATCGTGAAGCGAGTCTTTCCGCCGCTCAACACGACCGACTACGCTCCATACGTCCGGCAGCTGCCGTCGCCGAACAAGGTCGACGGCTACTTCTGGGTCGTCGGCGGGACGGGGACAGGGCCGTCGCTCAAGGCGTACGAGCAGGCCTACGGCCGCGTCAACCCGAAAAAGTTCATCGGCAACCTGTTCTTCTTCTTCCAGAGCGGCTTCGCCGATGTCGCCCCGCGACTGATCGGCTCGTACTACGGCGGCTTCGGCAATGCGCCGGGGCTGAAGACGCCGCAGGCGAGGCAGTACGAGTCGACCATGAAGAAGTGGTACGGGCCGGCGGGGTTCAACGTGACGGATAGCTTCGTCTACAACTACTACAACGCCGCTCATGCGCTGGTCATCGGCCTGACGAAGTCGAAGGGCGCAGTCGGGGCGAAGCTCCAGGCGGACCTGCCCAGGGCGCTCAAGGCCGGCTACCAGGTCAGTAACGGCGGTGTGGTCAAGCTGGACTCGAACCGTCAGGCGATCACAGACCAGTACCCACAGCAGATCGTCAAGGTCGGCGGCAAGCCTGCGGCTCTCGTGGTCGGCTACGTGCCGAACGTCGACCAGTCGTTCGGCGGCTTCTTCAAGAAGACGAGCCCGCCGCCCGGCCGCAAACAGCCACCGTGCGTGAAGCACAAGTTCCCCTGGGTGGGGCACATCAGAGAAGTCAAGAACGGCGTGATCACGAAGAAGATCATCGGGTAGGCGGTGACCGAAGCACCAGTGCACGCCGAAGAGAGCGCCGAGCCGACCCTCCTCCTGCGGGGGGTCGGCCGGCGCTTCGGCGGCCTGCACGCGGTGCGGGAGGTCGATCTCGAGCTCGCCCCAGGGGAGAGGCGCGCGGTCCTCGGGCCGAACGGCGCGGGGAAGACGACACTCTTCAACGTCATTTCCGGCGACCTTTCCCCGACCGCGGGCACGATCGGCCTCTTCGGAGAGGACGTGACGTTCGAGCCTGCGCGCATCCGCGCGAGGCTTGGGCTCGCGCGGACCTACCAGCAGTCCCGCCTCTTCGCCGGCCTCAGCGTCGAGGACAACATCTACCTGTCCGCCCTCGGCATCGAGGGAGGCCACCTGCGGCCGGTGCTGTTGCCGAAGCGCGACGGGAGCCTTCGCACGCGGGCGCGCGATGCGGCCCGCCGCGTGGCGATCGACGGCAAGCTCTCGGAGCTCGTCGGCTCGCTCTCGCACGGCGAGCACCGTCAAGTAGCGCTGGCCATGGCGCTCGTCTCGCGGCCGCGACTCCTGATGCTCGACGAGCCTGCGTCCGGCCTCTCGAGAGGTGAGCGCAATCTCATCACCGAGCTCCTGCTCGCCCTCGACCGAGAGATCACGCTGCTCCTGATCGAGCACGACATGGAGGTCGCGCTGCGCGTCGCCGAGCGGGTGACGATGATGCACGACGGACGCGTGATCATGGAGGGCACGCCCGCCGAGATCCGCGCGAGCCAGCTCGTCCACGACCTCTACCTCGGGAGCCGGTATACCGAAGAGGAATGAGCTCGCCGCTGCTCAAGATCGAGGGGCTTCACGCCTTCTACGGGCCGGCGCACGTCCTGCACGGCGTCTCCTTGGAGATCGGGGACGAGCCCGTCGCGATCGTGGGCCGCAACGGGATGGGCAAGACGACGCTGTGCGCCGCGATCATGGGGCTCTCGCCCCCGTCTACGAGCGGGTCGATCCGGTTCCGCGACCAGGAGCTGCTCGGGCGACCGTCGTACAAGATCGCGCAGATGGGCATCGGCTACGTGCCCCAGGGGCGGCGGCTCTTCCCGTCCCTCTCCGTCGACGAGCACCTGCGGATCGTGGCCGGCCGGAACAGCGACGGGGGCTGGACGACCAACCGGGTCTACAAGCTCTTCCCCCGCCTCGCGGAGCGGAAGAAGCACCGGGGCGCACAGTTGTCCGGGGGCGAGCAGCAGATGCTGGCGATCGGCAGGGCGCTGCTCACGAACCCCAAGCTCCTGATCATGGACGAGCCCTCCGAGGGCCTCGCGCCGACGGTGATCGAAAGCCTGATCGCGACGTTTCGGACTCTCGAGCAAGAGGGGCTGGCGATCCTGGTGGTGGAGCAGAACCTCGCGGTTGCCGCGGCGCTCGCCGAGCGCCAGCTGGCGATGGTCGCGGGGCAGATCGCCGCCGAGACGACCGCCGAGGCGCTGACCGCGAGCTCCGAGCTGCAACGCCGGTACCTGGGCGTCGAGACGCTCGCCCAACCCGAGGCCTAGCGCCTCGGTGGCGCCGTGAACGCGGTCGTCGTTCGAGAAGCGGGCGTGCTCGGCTTCGAGCAGGTCGATGATCCGCAGCCGAGCCCCGGCGAGGTCGTCGTCGAGCTGCGGGCCGCCGCCGTGAATCGACGCGACCTCTTAGTGCGCAGGGGCGTCTACCCCTTTCCCCTGCCGTTGATCCCGGGTTCGGACGGAGCGGGAACCCGACGTGATACGGGCGAGGAGGTCGTGATCCTGCCCGCCCTCGACTGGGGCGAGGGCGAGGATGCGCCAAGCGGTGACTTCCGCATCCTCGGCGGCCCCGACGACGGCACCTACGCCGAGCTGGTCAAGGTTCCCGAGGCGAACGTCTACCCGAAGCCGAGCCGCTTCTCCTGGGAGGAGGCGGCCGCATTTCCACTTGCGGCGCTGACCGCCTACCGGGCGCTCTTCAGCGTCGGCAGGCTCCAAGCGGGCGAGACCGTGCTCGTGCTCGGCGCAGGGGGCGGCGTCTCGACGTTCGCGGTCTCGCTGGCGCACCAGGGCGACGCGCGGGTGTTCGTCACCTCGTCGAGCCGCGAGAAGATCGGGCGCGCCCAGGACCTCGGTGCCGAGGCGGGCGTCGAGTACACGTCTGCGGACTGGCCGGAGGAGGTGCGGGCGCTGAGTGGCGGGAATGGGGTCGACGTCGTCATCGACTCGGTCGGCTCGACGTGGCAGGAGTCGGTTCGCTGCCTGCGGAACGGCGGCCGCTGCGTTGTGTTCGGGGCGACGGGCAGCGAGAGCGTCGAGCTCGAGATCCGGCCGTTCTACCTGGCGTGGAAGGCGCTTCTCGGGACGACGATGGGAAGCCCCCGCGACTTTGCCCGTGTGCTCGAAGCGGTCGAGCGTGGCAGCTGGAAACCCGTCATCGACAGCGTTCGGCCGCTCCACGAGGGGCCGCCGCGCACGAGCGCATGGAAGCGGGCGAGCATTTCGGAAAGCTCGTGCTCGCGACCGGCTGACGCGCGGGCACGGCCGAAGTAGAGTCCGGCGGCGATGGCGAGCATCCGGCTCCAGCACGTCTCGACGCCCTACCCGAGAGGGGCGAACGAGGACGTACGCGCGTTCTACGGTCGCCTGCTCGGCCTCGAGGAGAAGCCCGTTCCAGACTCGCTTCAAGGCGCAGGCCTGGTCTGGTTTGCGGCAGGCGACGGAGAGCTCGAGCTTCACTTCCTTCCCGATCCCGTGCCGCCCGACCCGCGTGCCCAGCGGCACTTCTGTCTCGAGACCGCCGATCTCGACGGCTGTCGGCGGCGGCTTGCAGAGGCCGGCTTCGCCCCCTACGACGCAACCGCGATTCCGAATCGCCCCCGGTTCTTCTGCCGCGATCCGTTCGGCAACCTGCTCGAGCTCACCACGATCGTGGGGGACTACCGAGAAGGACGGACCGGCTGAAGGTTCAGCTCTTCGCCACCTGCCTCGGCGACCTGGTCCTGCCCGAGGCTGTGGCGGACGCCGAGACGCTGCTCCGTCAGGCGGGACACGAGGTTGTCTTTCCGAACGGACAAATCTGCTGTGGTCAGCCGGCCTTCAACGCCGGCCACCGCGCCGCCGCGGCGCGGGTAGCGCACAGCTTCCTGCGGGCGTTCTCGCGGGAGCTGCCCGTGGTCGTCCCGTCTGGATCCTGCGCCACGATGCTCTCGCACTACCTTCCGGAGCTGCTCGCCGTCGAGCCTTACGAGGTCTACGAGCTGTCCTCCTTCCTCGAGGGCTCGGACCTTCCTCGCCTGAACGCGGGGCGGACGGTCGCCTACCACGATTCCTGCCACATGCTCCGCGAGCTCGGGACGAGCAGACCGCCGCGGGCGCTGCTGGAGGGCTCCGGCGCCCGGGTCGTCGAGCTCGACCGCCCCGACCTCTGTTGCGGCTTCGGCGGCACCTTCTCAGTGCGCCAGCCGGAGATCTCGGTCGCCATGGCCGATGACAGGCTCTCCGACGCCCGAGCTCGTGGCGCCGAGGCGCTCGTAACCGCCGATCCGGGGTGCCTCATACACCTCAGCGGCCGGGCGGGTCGAGTCCGCGGGCTGCCGGTCGTTCATCTCGCCACGGCGCTCGCGCGCGGCGTCTCCCATGGCTGAGCTCGCGCAGCAGCCCGGGGCGTTCGCCGAGACGGCTCGGGTTGCGCTCGGCGATGCCAACCTCCAGGGCGCGCTCGACCTCGGAACTCGCAGGCTGTACGAAGCGCGGTCGCGCGCGTGGGAGGGCTTGGCCGAGACGGAAGAGCTGCGAGAGACGGCGCGGAGGATCAGAACTCGCACCATCGCCGAGCTCGAGCGCCACACCACTCGCTTCGCGGACGCGGTGGAGGCGCGCGGCGGCCGGGTCGCTTTCTGCCGAACCCGCGAAGAGGCGTGTGAGTACATCGTCGGCGTCTGCAGAGAGGCGGGCGCCCGCCTCGCGGTCAAGTCGAAATCGATGGCGAGCGAGGAGATCGGGCTCAACGACGCCCTCGCTTCTGCCGGCGTCCGTGCGGTCGAGACCGACCTGGGGGAATACCTGTTGCAGCTTGCCGGCTCGCATCCCGCTCACATCGTTGCGCCGGCGATCGGACTGACGAAGGAGGACGTCGCCCGGCTCCTCTCCGACGTCGAGGGCAAGCCGGTCGAGCCGGACCTGAGCGCGCTGACTGGGGCGGCGCGGCGGCAGCTGCGGACGGCGTTCGAGAGCGCCGACATAGGGGTCACCGGCGCCAACTTCGCCGTCGCCGAGACCGGTTCGATCTGCCTCGTCACCAACGAGGGAAACGGGCGTCTCGTCAGCGCGTTGCCGAGGATTCACATCGCGATTCTCGGAATCGAGCGTCTCGTGCCGACGACGGCAGAGCTGGCCGTGCTCCTTCAGCTCCTCGCGCGCAGCGCGACCGGCCAGGCGCTCACCGTCTACACGACGCTGCTCACCGGACCTCGCGGCGAGGGCGAGGTGGACGGCCCCGACGAGCTGCACGTCGTCCTGCTCGACAACGGGCGCTCGAATCTCTTGAGTGGGGGCTACCGAGAGATGCTCAACTGCATCCGGTGCGGGGCTTGCCTGAACGTCTGTCCGGTCTATCGGAAGGCCGGCGGCGGCGCGTACGGCCCCGTCTACTCCGGGCCGATGGGAGCCGTCCTGGTTCCGCTGCTCGTCGGACTCGAGCATGCGCCGGCCCTGCCGCACGCCTCGTCCCTTTGCGGCGCCTGCACGGCCGCCTGTCCCGTGAAGATCCCGCTCCACACGCTCCTGCTCGAGCTGCGCCGCGATCTCGTCGGCAGCGGCGTCGCCCCGCGCAGCGAGCGGCTTGCGTTCGGGCTCTGGTCGCTCGCTTGGTCACGGCCGTGGGGCTATCGGCTGTCGACCTTCCTGGCGCGGCTCGGGAAGCCGCTCGCTCGTTTCCTCGGCCCGGGGCGGGCTTGGACACAGGGTCGCGACCTCCCGCCGCTTGCCCGACGCCGCTACCGCGACCGCCGATGACGACGCGCGAGCGCTTCCTATCGCTCCTGCGGCAGGGTGAGCGGCCGGCCGTCTCGGAGCCCGAGCTGCCGGCGCTTCGGCCCGCGAGGGGATCGAGGCTCGTCGAGGAGTTCGTCGCCGCAGCCGAGGCGGCGGGCGCACGCGTTCACCGTGGCATCGACCCAGCCGCGCTGTTCGCCGGACGCGGCGAGGACGAGGTCGGCGTCTCCGTGGCAGCCTACGGCCTCGCAGACACCGGAAGCGTCGTCCTGCGCTCTGCGCCGGACGAGCCGAGGGCTCGCTCCCTGCTGCCGCCCGTGCACGTGTGCGGGCTGTCGGAGGAGAACCTCCTCCCGGGTCTCGCCGAGCTCTTCGCCGAGCTGGGAGCGACTCTGCCGAGCTCGGTGGCGATCATCACTGGGCCGAGCCGTAGCGCCGATATCGAGCAGCAGCTCACGATCGGTGTTCACGGCCCCGGCGAGCTCCACATCGTCCTCACTTGATCGACGTGTCTTCGGCGCACACGAAAGGTCACATCCAGGCCGAGCTAGCCCGGATCGTCGGCCCCGATGCAGTCCTCCCGGGTACGACTGCCGCCTACCTCTCGGACGAGACCGAAGGGCGCGGGGTCCGGGGCCGGGCCGACGCCGTGGTTCTCCCTTCGCGGACCGAGGACGTGGCGGCCGTCCTTGCCTGGTGTTATGCGCATGACGTCCCAGTGATCCCGCGCGGTGGAGGGACAGGCTTCGCCGGGGGCGCCGTGCCGCTCGAGGGCGGCATCGTCCTCGCCCTCGAGCGGCTGAACCGGATTCGGTCGTTCGACCCCCTGCTCTGGCGGATCAGCGTCGAGGCCGGGGTGCGGACCGGAGACCTGCGCCGGCTCGCACGCGAGCACGGCCTCATGTTCCCACCCGACCCGGGCGCGGCGGAGCAGTCGGAGATCGGCGGCAACATCGCGACGAACGCGGGCGGTCCGCACGCCTTCAAGTACGGCGTCACCGGTGCGTGGGTGAGCGGGCTCGAGGCTGTCGTCCCGCCCGGCGAGGTCGTCACGTTCGGGGGCCCCATCCGTAAGGACGTGGCCGGCTACGACATCAAGAGTCTGCTCGTCGGCTCGGAGGGGACGCTCGGGATCATCACCGCGGCCTGGTTGCGGCTGCTACCCGCGCCCGAAGCCGCCTTTCCGACGGTCGCCTTCTACGCCGAAGCCGGCGCCGGTTGCACAGCGATCGAGCGCGTGCTCGGTAGCGGCCTTCAGGTCGCTGCACTCGAGTTCTTGGACGGCGCCACGCTCGAGGCAGCCGGTGGCTCGTTTCCCGGCGCCGTCCCGGCCGACGTCGGGTTCATGGTGATCGCCGAGGCCGATGGTTCCAAGCAGGAGGCTGAGCGGCTCCGCGAAGAGGTCGTCGAGATCCTGTCGGACGGTGCGCTCGGCTACGCGGCGGAGACGGAGCCCCAGGCGGTCGCTGCGCTCTGGCGCTGGCGGGACGGTGTCTCGATCGCCGTCACGACGAAGCGCGGCGGCAAGGTGAGCGAGGACATCGTCGTGCCGCTCGATCGCCTGGGCGAGGCGATCGAGGAGACGATCGCGATCGGCCTCCGGCACGGCCTTCCCGCCTGCAGCTGGGGGCACGCGGGCGACGGGAATCTCCACTCGACCTTCCTCATCGCTCCCGACAACGACGAAGAGCTCTCCCGGGCGACCTTGGCCGCGGACGAGCTCTTCGCGCTCGCGGCGCGTCTCGGCGGGTCGATCTCCGGCGAGCATGGGATCGGCTGGGTAAAGCGAGGCCAGCTCGCCCGGCAGTGGGGGCCACACGCGCTCGCGCTCCACGCGGAGATCAAACGCGTCTTCGACCCGAAGGGCCTGCTCAACCCAGGCAAGAAGCTCGCGGCGTGAGGCTCATGGACGGTGAGTGGAGCGTCGCCGGCACCTACGTCGAGTCCTGCAACTGCGAGGCGATCTGCCCCTGCCGGCGCATCGACGGCGCCGCCGGCGGGCGGTCGACGTACGGCATCTGCCTCGGCGCCCTCTCCTGGCTGATCGAGGACGGTCGAGCCGGCGCCACGGATCTCTCCGGCCTCGCGGTCGCGCTCGCCTCCCGCTACTCCGACGACGAGGAAGGCTCGCCGTGGACGTTCGTGCTCTACCTCGACGAGCGGGGCGACACCGAGCAGACGCAGGCGCTCGAGCAGATCTTCCTCGGCAGGACTCTCGGCACGCAGATCGAGCACTTCCCGTGGGCGTGGAAGGCAAGCAACCTGGTCGCCGTTCGTCCCGCGCGAATCGAGCTCGACCACACGCCGGGACGACAGTGGTTCCGCGTTCGCGACGTAGTCACTGTCCGGATCGCGGGCCCGGTCGACGACGAAGCGACGGTGACCTGCGTGATCCCCGGCCACGAGCAGCAGGGTGAAGAGCTGATCGCGGAGCGGCTGGCCGTGGAGGAGGAGCCGCCGCTCCGGTTCGAATACAGCGGGAATTGCGGCTATGCCGCGAGATTCGAGTACGTCGCAAGCCGTTAGCCTGTCAGCGTGCTCGACCCACTGAGCGACGAGCAGCGCGAGATCCGCGACCTGATCCGGACGCTCGCGCGTGAGCGGATCGCGCCGCGCGCAGCCGAGATCGACAAGAGCGCCGAGTTCCCGTGGGACGTGGTCGAGCTCTTCCGCGAGCACGAAGTCTTCGGCCTGCTCTTCGACGAGGAGCACGGCGGCGCAGGCGCGAGCGCGCTGATGACGCTCGTTGCGATCGAGGAGGTCTCGAAGGTCTGCGCGACGAGCGGGCTCGTCATCGCGGTCCAGGAGCTCGGCTCGCTCGGGCTCAAGCTCGC
This sequence comes from Gaiellaceae bacterium, assembly GCA_049644345.1. Taxonomy (GTDB): domain Bacteria; phylum Actinomycetota; class Thermoleophilia; order Gaiellales; family Gaiellaceae; genus JBARRS01. The sequence goes on along the minus strand of JBARRS010000045.1, from coordinate 3,835 downwards.
AGGGACGGAGGAGCAGAAGCAGCGGTACCTGCCCAGGCTCGCGAGCGGCGAGTGGCTCTGCGCGTACGCGCTCACCGAGCCGGGCTCCGGTTCCGACTCGGCCGCGATGCGAACCGAGGCGCGGCACGAGGGCGACGAATACGTGATCAACGGCTCGAAGCGCTTCATCACGAACGCGGGTGTCGCGGAGCTGTACACCGTCTTCGCCAAGACCGACCCGGAGGCGGGGCATGCCGGCATCTCGGCGTTCGTCGTCGAGGCTTCGGCGCCCGGATTCGAGGTCGGCCGCATCGAGCCGAAGATGGGGATCAAGGGCTCGACGACCGGCGAGGTCTTCTTCAACGACTGCCGGATCCCCGCCGAGAGCCTGCTCCGAGAGGAAGGGGACGGGTTCCGGATCGCGATGCGGATCCTCGACCGCTCGAGGCCTGGGATCGGCGCGCAGGGCCTCGGGCTGGCGCAAGGAGCGACCGACTACGCGCTCGAGTACGCGAAGACCCGCGAGACGATGGGCAAGCCGATCGCGGAGCACCAGCTGGTCGCGGCCACGCTCGCCGACATGGAGACGAAGTGCGAGGCGGCGCGCGGCCTGCTCTACAAATGCGGCCAGCTGATCGACGACGGCGCCGAGGGTCCCGAGCTGACGAAGATCTCCGCGATGGCGAAGCTCTACTGCACGGACGTCGCGATGGAGGTCACGACCGACGCCGTCCAGATCCTCGGCGGTTACGGCTACATGCAGGAGTACCCGGTCGAGCGGATGATGCGCGACGCGAAGATCACGCAGATCTACGAGGGCACGAACGAGATCCAGCGGCTCGTGATCGCGCGCGAGATGCTGAAGGAGAACCGTGCCTTTCTCCTCGCCGGCGTCACGTAGCGCGCCGCCGGACGCCTTCGGGCGCGCAGCGCTCGGGCAGCGTCTCCGCGAGCTCGTCCCCGAGGGCAGGTACAGACGGCGCTTCCGGGTCGATGGATACTGGACGCGGCTTGCCGGCTGACGCGGTCGAACTGCGCGCAGGCCGCCGGACCGTCCGCCTGACGCACCCCGGTCGCGTCCTCTTCCCGGGCGACGGCGTCACGAAGGGCGACCTCGCTTCGTACTACGTCGAGATCGGGCCGGCGCTCGTGCGGCACCTGCGGAACCGGCCGTTCACGATGAAGCGCTATCGCGAGGGCGCCCGTGGCCGGCCCTTCTTCCAGAAGCAGGCGCCGAAGGGGATGCCGTCGTGGATTCCGACACGCCGTTTTCGTACCTGGCCGCGCGAAGGCGGTTCACGGCTCGTCGACTTCGCGCTCGTGAACGAGCCGGCCGCGCTCGTCTGGATGGTGCAGATGCACTGCATCGACATGAACGCGTGGTATTCGCGCGTCGACCGGCCTGATCGTCCGGATTTCGTCCTCTTCGATCTCGACCCGCCGGACGGACGAAACGGCTTCGCGCTCGCCGTCCGGGTCGCGCACCTGGTCCGCGAGGCGCTGGAGCAGCTCGAGCTGCGCTCGTACGTGAAGACGAGCGGCGCCGACGGCATCCATGTGCTCGTCCCGATCACCCGCCGCTCGACGTTCGCCGACACCTACGAGTTCGCCGAGCGCGTCGCGGGCCGGCTCGAGGGAGAGAACCCGGGCCTACTGACCACCGAGTGGCTCAAGCGAAAGCGCCGCGGTGTGCTCGTCGACCACCGCCAGAACGGCTGGGGGAAGACGATTGCGTCGGTCTATTCCGTGCGGCCGAAGCCGGGCGCGCCGGTGTCGACGCCGCTGCGGTGGGAGGAGCTGTCCGAGCGGACCCGGCCGCGCGACTTCGGGATCCGCGAGGCGCTCGAGCGTGTCGAGCAGCACGGTGACCTCTTCGAGCCGGTGCTCGCAGGCGGCCAGAGTCTGGGCTCCGCGCTGGCGCGCCTGCGTGCCCTCGCCGAGACCAAATAACAGAATGGCCCGGTGGCGCGCGCGGTCGTGATCGGCTCGGGGCCCAACGGGCTCGCCGGCGCGATCGTGCTCGCGCGGGCGGGGCTAGAGGTGACCGTGCACGAGGCCGAGCCCGAGATCGGCGGCGGGATGCGCTCGGCCGAGCTGACCTTGCCCGGCTTCGTTCACGACGTGTGCTCGTCGATCCACCCGCTCGGCGTTGATTCGCCGTTCTTCCGAGAGCTCGAGCTCGACGTCGAGTGGGTCCAGCCGAACGCACCGGCCGCCCACCCGCTCGACGACGGAACGGCTGTGACGCTCGAGCTCGGGATCGCCGAGACGGCCCGGCAGCTCGGCGGCGATGGACGCGCGTACCGCGCGCTCGTCGAGCCGCTCGTCTCCTCGTGGCGCCAGGCCGAGGGCGTGCTGCTCGGACCGCATCCGGTCTCGCCCAGGCGGGCCCTCGACCTCGTTCGACGGCTCGGCGGGCGCGGCTCGCTCGACGCCCTGCGCTCCTCATTGGCGGCCGCACGGCCGCTCGCGGAGAGCTGCTTTGCCGAGCAGCGGACGCGCGCATGGTTCGCCGGCCATGCCGCACACTCGATGCTGCCGCTCGAGCGGCGTCCGAGCGCCGGCGTCGGGCTCACCCTGATCGTGCTCGGCCACGTGCTCGGCTGGCCGTTTCCCCGCGGCGGCTCGCAGCGCCTAGCCGACGCGCTCGCCGCGAAGCTGCGGGAGCTCGGCGGCGAGATCCTCACGTCGAGCTCGGTGGACGAATTGCCCAGTGCGGACGTCGTCCTCGCCGACGTCGTCCCCCGCGAGCTCGTTCGGATCGCCCAAGGCCGCCTGCCGGAGCGCTATGAGCGGCGGTTGCGCTCGTACCGCCACGGGCCGGGGGCGTTCAAGCTCGACTGGGCGCTCGACAGGCCGATCCCCTGGGCAGCGGGCGAGTGCCGTCGCGCCGGCACCGTCCACCTCGGTGGGACGCTCGACGAGATCTCGGCCTCCGAGTGGGGCGCCTGGAGCGGCCGCCCGCACGAGCGGCCCTTCGTCCTGCTCGCGCAGACGAGCCTCTTCGACGAGACGCGCGCGCCCGCGAGCAAGCACACCGCGTGGGCCTACTGCCACGTGCCGAACGGCTCCTCTCAGGACATGACCGAGCGGATCGAGGCGCAGGTCGAGCGGTTCGCCCCCGGCTTCCGCGAGCTCGTCCTGGCGCGGCACGCGATGGGCCCGGCCGAGCTCGAGGCGCACAACCGCAACCTCGTCGGCGGCGACTTGAGCGGCGGCGCGATGGATCTCGGCCAGCTCTTCTTCCGGCCTGTGCGCAAGCTCGTTCCGTACCGCACGCCGCTTCGCGGCGTCTACCTCTGCTCGTCCTCGACTCCGCCCGGTGCCGGCGTCCATGGAATGTGCGGCTACTCCGCGGCTCGCGTCGCACTGCGCGACCTGGACTAAGGGCGCAGAGAGCTCGCGTCCACGACTTCGAAGTCCGAGCCCTTGACGCGGCCAAGGGTGTGCAGCTGGTCATTCGACCAGCCGGCGTTCGGCGCGCCGCTCACGTACCAGCTCGAGCCATTGTCGGCGAGGATCATCCCGTAGCGCTTGAGTGCGATCAGGACGATCCGCGCCTGGCGCGGGAACGGCCTCACGTCGAAGCTCGCCTTCAGCCGCACCCGGAGGCCCATCGGCGGCAAGGACGGGTCGTTCGAGTCGCTCGCGAAGTGGCGCGCCGGCCACAGATAGGCACGGCGCGTCCGCGGGGCGGTGAAGCGGAGCGCATGGCCGATCACGCCGCGACGCACCTCGTCGTAGCGGGCGAGACCGGGGAAGATGGGCAGGCCGGCCGCGTCCGACGACGTCCAGCCGGCTGGGCGGAGCCTGTTCGAGCGCAGGCTCCAAGTCGCGCCGGCCCATGCGTGCCAGC
>JBARRS010000044.1:0-9243 GCA_049644345.1 Gaiellaceae bacterium | reverse complement strand
GCGATCGGCGCGTCGATGGGGGGCTACTGTGCCCTAGCTCTCCTCCGCCGGGCGCCCGACCGAGTGCAGGCGCTCGCGCTCGTCGGCTCCCGCGCGGAGGCTGACACGCCGGAGCGGCGGGCCGGGCGCGACGAGACGATCCGGCTGATCTCGGAGCAGGGCGTCGAGGCGCTCTGGGACGAGATGAGGCCGCGGCTCTTCCCCGAGGAAGCTGACGCCGAAGTGGTGGCGCGAGCTCGGTCGCTTGCGCTCGAGCGGGCGCCCGACGAGCTCGTCGCCGCGATCGAGGCGATGCGCGACCGGCCAGATTCGACCCAGGCGGCGCGTTCGTTCGAGGGTCCCGCGCTCGTGGCGGTGGGCGAGCACGATCCCTTCTTCTCGCCCGAGGAAGCCCGGGCACTGGCGGAGTCGATGCCGGACGCCCGGGCGCACGTCTTCGCGGGCTGCGGCCACCTGCCGAGCCTGGAGCGGGCCGAGGAGTTCGGGCGCGTGCTGAGGGAGTTGCTCGAGCGTGCCTGAGCTGCCGCCCGTCGTCGACGTTGCCTGGCTCGAAGAGCATCTGGACGACGAGGACCTCTTCGTGGGCGACGTGCGCGGTCCGAACGCGCATGCGCGCGGGCATATCCCCGGCTCGAAACCGCTCGTCCTCGGCTCGCCGTCCCCGATGAGCGACCGTGAGCGCCTCGAGGAGCTGGCGAAGGAGGTCGGCCTGCGCCTGCGCCGGCACGGCGTCACAGCGGAGAAGCGGCTCGTCCTCTACGACCGCGGGGACGGCGTCGGCGCCATGCCTTCGGCACAGCTGGCCGAGCTCGCCGGCCATCCGCGCGTCAGCGTGCTATTGGGCGGGATCGCCGCGTGGCCTGGGGAGCTGGAGATGGGCCAGGTCGAGCTCGAGCACCTGAAGGTCGAGTTCGAGCCGAGGCTCGATGCGATCCCGTCCCGCGATGAGCTCCTCTCGCGGCTCGATGACCCCACCCTGACGCTCCTGGACGTGCGGACGGAGGAGGAGTACGCGGGACGCAACGGCGCTCCGTGCGATCCGCGCCAGGGCCACATCCCCGGTGCACGCCGGCTCGAGCACACGGAGCTCTTCGAGGCGCCGGGACGGCCGCTGCCGGAGGAGCGAATCCGCGGCCTTGTCGGCCTGCCGGAGGGCGCGGAGATCGTCGCGTACTGCCACTCAGGCTCACGATCCGCGCTCGCCGCGCTCGCGCTTCGCTCGGCCGGCTACCGCGCCCGCAACTACGCCGGCTCCTGGCACGAGTGGTCGCGCCATGACGAGCTCCCCGTCGAGCGCTGATTCCCTTCAGCTGCGGACGAGCGACGCCTGCTCGAGGAACGCTCCGGCGAGGCTGCGGCCGAGCTGGTTCCAGCGCCCGATCAGCTGCCGCGTACGTGCGCGCAGCTGCTCCGGAGGACCCGGGATGTCGTCCCTGGCCTCGTCGATCCATCGATCGACGGTCGCCGGCGTCACCTCCGCGTGGAACTGGATGCCCCACGCGGCCGGGCCGACTCGGAACGCCTGGTGGTATGCGTTGCCGGCGAGCTCGACCGCTCCGGCGGGGAGGTCGAAGGTGTAGTGGTGCCACTGCAAGGCCTCGAACCGCGACGGCAGCCCTCCGAGGACGGGGTCGGCGCCGGCCGCCTCCGTCAGCTCTACCTCGTACCAGCCGATCTCCGGCGCGTCCGCCCGGTAGACGTCCGCGCCGGCCGCTTTTGCCAGGAGCTGGGCACCGAGACAGACGCCGAGCACCGGCGTCCCTCCTTCGAGCGCGCGGCCGAGGAAGTCGAGCTCGTCCACAAGCCACGGATGGCGCTCTTCCTCGTCGGCGTGCATCGAGCCGCCGAAGACGAGCAGCGCGTCGTAGTCCTCAGGAGGAGCGCCGCGGAGGGCGCTCCAGGTGTTCAGCCGGTGACCGGCCTCGACGACCACGTCGCCGAACACGCCGGCCGGCGCGTCGGCGCCGTGGGTGACCGCGAGCACGTCCATGGTCGGAGGCTAGCGCCGCCCCGGCACCTTGACGATTCGGCTGTCGAGCTCGCTCAGCGTCGCGCTGACGCAGCCGCCGGGGGCTCTGGGCGTCGCGCAGAAACCGGCGGCCTTGACGTCCAGCGGCCCGAAGACCGCCTGGAAGAAGGTCTTCTTCTTGGCGCGCCTCCGGTTGAAGCGGTAGCTCCCGTTCTTCTTCGACTTGCGCGTGCCCACGAACTTCGCGACGTTGCTCGGCTTCGGGCCGGAGTAGAGGTCGACAGGACCGTTCGGCAGCGGCTTCCCGCTCACGCGCAGGCGGCCGAAGAGCTGTACGCCGGACCCCACGTTCTTCGAGGCGAGCGTGAGCGAGGACCCGACCGGTACGACCGCCCGGCTCTCGACGGTCCCGCCGGCGTTCGCGTTCGCGGTCCCCGGCGAGAAGGGCGTGAACAGGCTCGGCCACCTCGTGAGCCCGCTCGTGCCCGGATTCTTGAAGACGGGGGCGATCGAGAACAGCGTGGTGACGAGCTGCGCACCGGCCGGTGCCCCGCCCGCCGCCGCCGGCACGTACGGAGACTGGAAGCAAACCTGGAGCTTCGCGGAGGCGAACGCCGCCTCTGGTCCGGTCGTGATCGTGTCGAAGAAGATGGGGATCTGCAGTGCGTTGCCGGCGAAGGTGCCGTTCATGACCCAGAAGGCCTGGTGTGTTGGCGTCCCGGTGCAGAGCGTGGCCTGAGTGACCCAGTCCGTTGCGTTGCCGACGTTCACGGAGCCGGTCAGGCGCACCAGATTGCCGCTGCCCGTCGCACGCCGCAGGACCGTGCCGAAAAGGTCCCCGATCGGCGAGCCCGGTGCCTGTCCGAGTGTGAACTTGTACCCCTGTGCGACGTAGATCGTGACGTTCTGGGTCGCGTCCTCGCTCTTGCTCGTGTCCGCGATGAACTCGACTGTTGTCGCCGCGCCCTTGGCGTACGAGAACTCGTTGACGACGAGGCGGGGCTTCGTGTAGGTCGCAAGCGCGGGGGCGGCGAAGGCGAGCACCGGCAAAGACGCACACGCGACGAGGAACACTCGGATCCTCATTCTCCCCTTCCTTCTCGTGACCCCGATCCGGCGGATTGTGCCCTGGAATCTGGAGCGGCGCCAGGGCGTGCGGTCGGGCTGCGCTTCTAGAATCGCCGCGATGGACGCGCGGCCGATCGGCGTCTTCGACTCCGGCGTGGGCGGATTGACCGTCCTCCACGAGTGTCTCGTGACGATGCCGAACGAGGACTTCGTCTACCTCGGCGACCATGCACGGCTGCCGTATGGGCCGCGGCCGCTCGAGGAGCTGCGCCGCTTCGCGGCGGAGATCGGCGCGTACCTCGAGGGCCAGGGCGTGAAGTTGATCCTCGCGGCGTGCAATGCCGCCACCTCTGCTGCTCTGCCCGACCTTCAGGAGCAGCTGTCGGTCCCGGTCGTCGGCGTGATCACGCCGGAGGCGCACGCGGCGGTCCAGGCGACGCGGAACCGCCGCATCGGCCTGCTCGCGACGCAGGCGACGGTCGACGCGGGCCGCTACGCCGACCTCGTCCGGACGCTCGATGCGGGCGCCCGGCTCCACGCGGTCGCCTGCCCGCGGCTCGTGCCGCTGATCGAGGACTCCGGTCCCCACGAGGAGGTCGTCGAGGCAGTGCGCGAGTACGCGGCGCCCCTCAAGGAGGCGAAGGTCGACACGGTCATCCTGGGCTGCACCCACTACCCGCTGATCCGCCCCGTGCTGCAGCGGGTGTTCGGCCGCGGCGTCACGCTCGTCTTCTCAGCCGAGGAGACGGCGCGGGAGGTGGCCGAGACACTCGCCCGCAAGGGGATCGAGAACGAGGGCGAGCGCGAGGGCTCGTACCGGTTCCTGACCACGGGAGACCCGGAGCTCTTCCGCTCGCTCGGCGAGCGTTTTCTCCAGCTCCCGCTGGGCAAGGTCGAGCACGTGGAGCTCGCGGAGATCGAGGCAGCCGCTTGAGTCGCGAGGACGGCCGCCGCCCAGACGAGCTGCGCCCGCTCGAGATCGTCCCGGACTGGCTCGAGCAGCCCCACGGCTCGGCGCTCTACTCGCAGGGACGGACGAAGGTCCTCTGCACGGCGTCGATTCAGGACAGCGTTCCTCGCTGGCTCCCCGAGGGGCGAGGCTGGCTGACGGCCGAGTACTCGCTGCTGCCGGCCTCGACCGGAGAGCGCACCGATCGGGAGGCCTCGCGTGGCCGTCAGGGTGGGCGAACGGTCGAGATCCAACGGCTGATCGGCCGTGCCCTTCGCTCCGTGACGGACTTCGAGGCGCTCGGCGAGCGAACACTCTGGCTCGACTGTGACGTACTCCAGGCCGACGGCGGTACCCGCTGCGCCGCGATCTGCGGCGCCTACGTCGCGGGCCGGCGCGCGCTCGACCGCTTTGGGCTCGGCAAGGCTCTGCGGGCTCCGGTCGCCGCCGTCTCCGTCGGGGTCGTGGACGGCGAGCCGCTGCTCGATCTCGACTACGCCGAGGACTCGAGCGCCGAGGTGGACATGAACGTGGTCATGGCCGGGGACGGACGGCTCGTCGAGGTGCAGGCGACCGCGGAGCGGGCCCCGTTTTCCCGTGAGCGTCTCGACGAGCTGCTCGAGCTGGCGGCGCAAGGGATCGAACAGATCGCGCTTGCCCAGGAGGAGGCGCTTGCCGCTCGCGTCTAGCATCCCGTCCCTCTCGTGGGGGGAGGTGCTCCTGCGTGTCGCGGTCGCTGCCCTGCTCGGCGGCGCGGTCGGGATCGAGCGGGAGCTGCGCGAACGCGAGGCGGGCTTCCGAACGCACATGCTCGTCGCGGTCGGCTCCGCGCTCTTCACCCTCGTCGGGGCGTACGGCTTCCGCGACTTCCTCGTCAACGGGGGAAGCGTGATCCGCGCCGACCCGACGCGGATCGCGGCGCAGATCGTGACCGGGATCGGCTTCCTGGGCGCCGGCGCGATCATCCGCCAGGGCTTCTCGGTGCGCGGCCTGACGACTGCGGCGACGCTCTGGGTCGTCGCGGCGATCGGTATCGCCTCCGGTGCCGGCTACTACTCCGCCGCGGCGATCACGACCGTGGTCGCGATCGTCTCGCTCTGGCCGCTCCGGATCGTCGCGCACCGGATGCTGGGTCGCTTCCGTCCCGATACGGGCCGGCTCCTCGTCCAGCTTCCGAGCGGCGCGAGCCCAGGCCCGCTGATCTCCGAGATCGAGCGGGCCGGCGGCAGGATCGAGACGATCGAGATCGGCCACGAGGGCGACCGCCGCAACGTCGAGCTGACCGTCCAGCTGGCGCGGGAGGGGGCGTCGAGCGACCTGATCGCCCAGGTCGCCGACGTCGAGCACGTGCTCGAGGTGCGGTGGCAGGATTGACCGCGCAGCTCGCGTCGCGGAACGCGAACAAGCTGCGCGAGCTCTCGCGGGTGCTCGAGGGTTGGGAGCTGGGCCTGCTCGGCGCCGACGGCTACCCGCCCGAGGAGGGACCGACCTACTACGACAACGCGCTGGCGAAGGCGCTCTTCGGCCGCACGATCGCGGACTCCGAGGCCTGGGTGCTCGGCGAGGATTCGGGAATCGAGGTCGACGGCCTCGGTGGGCGGCCGGGCGCCTACTCGGCACGGTTCGGCGCCGGTGAACCGGTCGAGCGCCTGCTCGACGAGCTGCGGGAGGTGGAGGGAGACGGCCGCCGAGCGCGCTACGTCTGCGAGCTCGTCTGCCTCACGCCGGACGGAGAGGAGTTCCGCGGCACCGGGGTACTCGAAGGGCGGATCGCCGAAGAGCCGCGCGGCAGCGAAGGGTTCGGGTACGACCCGATCTTCATTCCGGACGGCGAGGTGCTGACGGTCGCGGAGCTCGGCAACGAGTGGAAGGCCGAGAACTCCCACCGAGCCCGTGCCGCCCGGGCGCTCCTGCACGGCCTACGCGAGGCCGGCAGCCTCCTCTAAGCCGGCTGGGCCGAGCCGGCGCGCCCGGCGCCAGGAGTTGATCTCGGCGCCGAAGACCAGGACGTTCGCCATCACGTAGAGCCAGACGAGCAGGATCACGGGCCCTCCGAATGCCTGGAGCGCGACGACGTTCTTGGAGAGGCGCAGGTAGACGGGGAGCGCCTGGAAGCTGGCCTCGAGCGCGATGCTCGCAGTGATCGCGCCCGGCAGCACCTCGCGAAACTCGAGCTTCACGTTCGTGAGCAGGTAGTAGACCGACGTGACGAAGAGGAACACGGCGGCAAGTGACGCCAGCACGGACACGGTGTAGGCGACGTAAACGTTCGCGACGAACCCGGGCGCATACCGCTTGAGCACGTCGAAGCCGATGGAGCCGACAACGAGCCCGGTGAAGAGCGTCACGAGCGACGCGATCATCAGCACGATCGCGAGGGCTTTCCCGCGCAGAAAGGGGCGGTTCGGCAGCCCGTAGACGATGTTCAGCGCCGACTCGAGCACGCTGAAGAGGCCTATCGACGTCCAGAGCAGGCCGACGCCGCCGATGATCCCGAGCGCGGTCGCGTGCCGCTGGATCCCGCGCACCGCACTGACGATGCTCGAGACGGAGCTGTCGGGGAAGGCGCGCTGAAGCTCCTTCACGAGATAGCTGGACGCGCCTTGCTGCCCTGCCAGCCCCAGCAGTGCCAGCGAGAGAAAAACGAGCGGCACGAACGAGAGCAGCGCGTAATAGGCGATCATCGCTGCCAGATGCGTCCCGCGGTCGCGGAAGAACTTCCTCAGCGGCCCGGGCATGGCCCGGAGTATCCCTGTGTTAGCGTCAGGCCCGTATGGAAGCCGCACAGGCGCTCGAGAACCTGACCGAGATCTCGGCCCAGATCGAGGCCGCGGTGGTCTTCGACCGCGACGGCGTGGTCGTCGCCTCGACGCTCGACGACGGGGAACGAGCGGCCCGCGTCGCGCACGCGGCCCTCGCGCTGCTGAACAAGGCTGAGCGCTCGCGCGAGGGGGCGGAGCTCGCGCAGCTGGAGGCCGCGTTCCCCGGGGGCAGCGTCTTCGTTGTCCGCCACGACAACAGGGCCGTCGCCGCGACTACCGGGCCGGAGCCGACGGTCGGGCTCGTGTTCTACGACCTGAAGAGCTGCCTCCGCGAGGTCGAGACACCCGAGGAGAAGCCCAAGACGGCCAAGCGACCGACGACGCGGAAGCGGACGGCGACGAAGAAGGCAGATGCGAGCTCGTAACGTCTTTACCGGCGCGCTCCTCGCCGCCGGCTCCGTGGTGGGCGGACTCCTTTACCGGCGGCGCTCGGCGCGCCTACGTGAGCGCGTCGACCTCTACTTCGGCGACGGCTCGATGGTCTCGCTGACGGGCTCGCCGGACGCCGACGAGCTACTCCGCCACGCACGTGACGTGCTCGGCGCTGCGCGAGGCTGATGCTCGCGTTCCTGCGGCGTCAGGCGGCGGCGGAGCCGGGCTTCGCCCGGCGTGAGCCGACGCCGGCCATGGACGTGAGGTGAACGACTCAGAGCTCGCCGCAGCGCTCCGCGAACACGCCTACCTCGAAGGGGACTTCCTCCTCCGGTCGGGCAAACGCTCGAGTTACTACCTCGACAAGTACCGCTTCGAGACCCGCCCGGACCTCCTGGCCCCGCTCGGGGAGCGGATCGCCGCGCGGGCGCGGGAGCTCGAGCCAGAGGCGGGACTGCTGGCAGGGCCTGAGCTCGGCGCGGTTGCGCTGGCGGCCGCAGCCTCGCTCGCATCGGGCCTGCCGTTCCTGATCGTCCGCAAGGAGGCGAAGGGCTACGGCACGGGCAACCGGCTCGAGGGAGTCTGCGAACCGGGGCAGCTCGTCGTGCTCGTCGAGGACGTCGTCACCTCCGGCGGGGCCGCCGTCGAGGCCGTCGAGGCCCTCCGCGGAGCCGGCCTCGAGTGCCGCAACGCGGTCTGTGTCGTCGATCGGGAGGAGGGAGGAGTGGACGCGCTCGCCCGAATTGGGGTGCGAATTTCGCCCCTCTTTCGCACAAAAGACCTGCTCGAAGAGGAAAAATCCCCGTAAAACCGCATGGTTGAGCCGAAATGCGAAGCCTGTTAGGGTCTTTCGCCGTGGTCCGACCCGTCACAGCACGAGAGGAGAGCACGTGACCAAGCAAGAGTTCGTTGACCGCGTAGCTTCGAAGAGCGGTCTCAACAAGCGCGATGCGGCGACGGCCGTGGACGCCTTCCTCGATTCGATCACCGACGCGCTGACACGTGGCGAGGAGGTGGCCTTCACCGGCTTCGGCAAGTTCTCGACGCAGCACCGTGCGGAGCGCCAGGGTGTCAACCCGCGGAACCCGAGCCAGCGGGTGACGATCCCGGCGGCGCGCGTCCCGAAGTTCAGCGCCGGCAGCTCGCTGAAGACGGCCGTCAAGACGGGCGGCGGCGGCGGAGGTAACGGCGGAGGCGGCGGCTACTAGGCGCCTCGAACCCACGAGCTTTTCGCGAGGGCCGCCGCAGCGGCCCTCGGCGTCTGATGGGCGGCCGGGACGCGCTGTAGCCTCTAGTCGATGGGCGTCGTTGCCACCTCCGTCTTCGCGGATCGGGTGGCGGAGGCCGTGGAGCGGAAGCGGAGCCAGCTCCTCCTCGGGCTCGATCCGCGTCCGGATCTGCTTCCAGTCGAGCTCGCCGGCGACGCGCATGCGTCCCGAACCGCCGCTGCCGAGGCCTGCGAGCGCTTCTGCCGGGGGATCATCGACGCGGCGGCGCCGCACGTGGTCGGCATCAAGGCGCAGCTGGCGTTCTTCGAGGCGCTCGGCCCGGACGGGATCCGCGCGTTCGAAGCCGTCTGCGCATACGCGCGGGCGGCCGGCCTGCTCGTCGTCGCCGACGGAAAGCGCGGCGACGTGGGCTCGACGGCACGGGCCTACGCGGCCGCGTACCTGGAACCGCGGGTCGAGGATGAGCCGCCGGTCGCAGACGCACTCACGGTCAACCCATACCTCGGCCGCGACTCGCTCGAGCCCTTCTTCTCGGCCTGCCGGCGCCACGGCGGCGGCGTGTTTTGCCTCGTCAAGAGCTCGAACGAGGGCGGAGCGGACGTCCAGGACGTCGTCCTCTCGGATGGGAGGCCCCTTTGGCAGCATGTCGCCCGGCTCGTCGCCGAGTGGGGGGAGGAGCTCGTCGGCGAGCACGGCCTCTCGAGCGTGGGGGCCGTCGTCGGGGCGACGCATCCTCGCGCGGTCGGCGAGGCCCGCCGCCTGGTGCCGCAAGCGATCCTGCTCCTGCCGGGGCTTGGCGCCCAGGGGGCGTCGCCGGCCGACGTCGCCCGCGCC
>JBARRS010000043.1:0-3122 GCA_049644345.1 Gaiellaceae bacterium | reverse complement strand
GGTCGGTTCGGTACTCGAGCTTCCCGGCCTTGGCGTCCTGTACCGCCTTTCCGATGTCGGAGGTGACGGTGCCGGTCTTCGGATTCGGCATCTTCCCGCGCGGCCCGAGGATTCGCCCGAGCTTGCCGACCACACCCATCTGGTCGGGTGTCGCAATGGCGACGTCGAAGTCGTCGAAGCCCTCCTCGATCTTCGTCGCGAGATCGGCCGTGCCCACGACGTCCGCGCCGGCCTCCTGGGCCTCCTTCGCCTTCTCGCCCTCGGCGAAGACAGCAACGCTCACAGAGCGGCCCGTACCGTGCGGGAGCATCAGCGTCCCGCGCAGCTGCTGCTCCGCGTGACGGACGTTGAGGCCGAGGCTGAAGTGGACCTCGACCGTCTCGTCGAACTTCGCGGTCTCGAAACCCTTCAGCAGGCGGATGGCCTCAGCCGGCGAGTAGAGCTGCTCGCGATCGAACTGGGCGCGCGCGTTTCTGTAGTTCTTGCCATGCTGGCTCATAGATCCGTTTCGACCCCCATCGAGCGTGCGGTGCCGGCCACGATGTGCATCGCGTGCTCGACGTCGCGCGCGTTCAGGTCCTGAAGCTTCGTCTCGGCGATGCGCTGGAGCTGGTCGCGGGAGAGCCGGCCGACCTTCTCGCGGTTCGGCTCACCCGAGCCCTTCTCGAGGTTGAGTGCCTCCTTGATCAGCACGGCCGCGGGCGGCGTCTTGGTGATGAACGTGAACGAGCGGTCCTCGAAGACCGTGATCTCGACCGGCGTGATCCGCCCGTTCTGATCCTGCGTCTCGGCGTTGAAGGCCTTGCAGAACTCCATGATGTTGACTCCGTGCTGGCCGAGCGCGGGACCGACCGGAGGCGCCGGGTTCGCCTGTCCGCCGGGGATCTGGAGCTTGATCAATGTGAGGATCTTCTTGGCCATAGCTAGTTACGCCCAAGCCAGACTGAAGTCTGGCACGGGATTTCAATCAATTTTCTTCACGGCCTCGAAGCCGACCTCGACCGGGGTCTGGCGCTCGAAGATGTCGACGAGCACGGTCAGCTTCTGTTGGTCGGGATTGACGTCGACGATCTCGCCGTCGAAGTCCGAGAGCGGGCCGGACGTGATCTTCACCGACTCGCCGAGCGTGAACTCGACGTGGGCCCGCGGGCGCTCGCTCGCCGCCGCGCCGGTGCGCAGGATGCGGTCGACCTCGCCCTGCGAGAGCGGGACCGGCTTGTTCCCGGCACCCACGAACCCGGTGACGCCAGGCGTGTTCTTGACGACCGTCCAGGCCTCGTCGTTCAGGTTCATGTTCACGAGCACGTAGCCGGGCAGGATCCGCTTCTCGGCCTGTACCTTCTGACCGTCCTTCGTCTCGATCACTTGCTCGGTGGGGACGACGACGCGGCGGAATCGGGGCTGTTGTCCCATCGAGTCGATGCGGTGCTCGAGATTGGCCTTGACCTTGTTCTCGTGCCCCGAGTAGGTGTTGATCGCGTACCAGCGGAACACGGCTATCGGAGGAAGACGTCCCTGACGAGGCGGTGGAAGGCGAGGTCGGCGATCCAGAGGTAGAAGCCGACGATGATGCAGGCGATCAGCACGACGGTCGTCCCGGTGATCAGCTGGTGCTGAGTCGGCCACTCGACCTTTCTCAGCTCCGCGATCGACTCCGAGACGAAGCGCCTGATGCGGCCACCCGGAACGGCGCGCGGCGCAGCCTCGGCCGGGGCTGCCGAGGCATGCAGCTGCTGCCTCCCGTCGCGCGGACGGTCGGCGGCGGCCCGTGCCTGCTCCTGACGGCGCGCGCGGCGGTCGGAACGCGTCTGCCTGGCCACGCTACGCGTCCTGGGATCGGGAGGTGGTATGAAACCTGGACATAGGGTTATCTCGTTTCTCGGTGCAGCGTGTGGTGGCCGCACCAGCGGCAGTACTTCTTGAACTCGACGCGGTCCGGCGTGTTCCGCTTCGACTTGTTCGACTGGTAGTTGCGCCGCTTGCACTCGGTGCAGGCGAGCGTGATTGCGACTCTGACTCCGGTTGCCAAGCCTACGGCTCCTAGTTACATGATTCCGTTTTCACAGCGCAACATAGCGGCGGGTGGATTCGAACCACCGACCTGCGGGTTATGAGTCCGCCGCTCTAACCGCTGAGCTACGCCGCCGCGCGAGGCTGAGTGTAGCAACGGGAAGGCGCGGTTCCTTGCGCCGGAGGCGCGGTCAGGACGTGGCGCGGCCGCGTGCGAGCGCAGCAGAGGCAACCTCATCGTCAAGCTCCTAGGGCCCGTTGCCGACGAGCGGGCTCCACGGCGAGTAGCCGCGACGGATGCGCCCGGTCGCGAGGTCCACGACGTCCCCGTAGGCGCTCGGCCAGGCCATCGGGTAGGCGAAGCGGCCGAAAACGCCGACGCTCGGGAGCGGCTGCTTCCCGAGCAGGTGGGCGCGAATGGCTCCATCGGAGCCGTAGATCGTGAGGCCGCTGCCCTCCGGCGTGCTCTGCCCCGGCGCCATACCGCGACCCTCCCGTCGAGTGCCAACAGGATAATCCCGTCCACCATGCACGTCCACGAGCTCAACTGGATGCAGGTCGAGGAATACCTCGAGCGCGACGACCGGATCGTCCTGCCGCTCGGCTCGACCGAGCAGCATGGCTATCTCTCGCTCGGAACGGACAACATCCTGGCCGAACGAGTCTCGCTCGAGGCGGCCGAGCCGCTCGGCGTGCCGGTCCTGCCGGTGCTTCCCTACGGCCTGACCCCGTACTTCGCCGCGGCGTACCCCGGAAGCCCGACACTGCGTATAGAGACGTTCCTCGGCGTCGTGCGCGACCTGCTCGACTCCCTCTACCGGCAGGGCTTCCGCCGTTTCCTGCTCGTCAACGGCCACGGCGGCAACACGCCGGCGGGGCCGCTGACGCGCGAGTGGAGCGCCGATCACACGGACGCACAAGCGATCTTTCACAGCTGGTTCAGCGGCCCGAATGTGCTGCAGGTGGCCGAGGCGATCGACCCGGAGTACTCGCACGCCAACTGGGGAGAGAACTTCCCGTGGACGCGACTCGCGGGCGTCGAGCCGCCGACGGAGCGAAAGCCGATGCTCGACGAGGCCGCCTACCGCGTCGCAAGCCCGGAGGGCATGCGA
>JBARRS010000042.1:0-7266 GCA_049644345.1 Gaiellaceae bacterium | reverse complement strand
GCGATCAAACCCGTGCTCTACGAACGAGACGCCCGAGCTTGTCAGACCGCGCTGGCCGTGCTCGAGCGTCTGCTCAAGCTCCTGCATCCGGTCATGCCCCACGTGACCGAGGAGATCTGGTCGAACCTGCCTGCGCGCGAGGGCCGGCTGATCGTCGCCCCGTGGCCCGACCGGGACGCGACGCAGGCCGAGGTCCAGCCGGGCTTCGACCGCATCCAGATCGCCGCGGAGCTCTTCCGGCGCGCGCAGGTGCGGATCCCGCTGGATCCGGACCAGCAGCGGATCTTCGACGCCGTCGTCAAGCCCGGCCGTGTCAAGGCCAACGGCAACGTCGAGGCCGAGATCGAGCGCCTGCGCAAGGAGATCGCTCGCGCCGAGGGGATGCTCGCCAACGAGCGCTTCGTTCAGAACGCACCGTCGGACGTGGTCGAGGCGGAGCGGGAGAAGCTCGACCGCTACCGGCGCGAGCTCGATGCCCTCGCAAACTGACTGGCTCGAATCGCTCTCACCCTGGCCGGAGGAGTTCGGCCTCGGGCGGATGCGCGCGCTGCTCGTCGAGCTCGGCGAGCCACAGCGCTCGTTCCCGTCCATCCACGTCGTCGGCACGAACGGCAAGTCGACCGCGACGCGCCGGGCCGCCGCCTTCCTCGCAGCGGAAGGGCTCCTCGTCGGCGCCTACACCTCGCCGCACGTCACCGGATGGAGCGAGCGGATCCAGGTCGGCGGCGGGGACGGCGAGCTCGAGAGCGCGCTTGCCCGCGTCAGGCACGCGGCCGAGCGGCTCGGCGCGACGCAGTTCGAGGTGCTCACGGCGGCGGCCTTGGCGGAGTTCGCGACGGACGGCGTCGATGTCGCTGTGGTCGAGGCAGGCCTCGGCGGCCGGCTCGACGCGACGAACGTGCTCGCGGCGCCCGTAGTCGCGCTGACCAACGTCTCGCTCGACCACACCGACGTACTCGGCGAGACACGCGAGGCGATCGCAGCGGAGAAGCTCGCCGTCGTCGCGCCCGGCGCGACGGTCGTGCTCGGCGAGCCCGAGTGGGAGGGGCTCGCGCGCGCGAGCGGCGCCGGAGAGGTAGTCGTGGCCGAGGATGTCGCCCGCGCGGCTGCCTCCGCTGTCCTCGGCCGGCCGATCGAAGGTGAGGTCGAGGCCTCGCCGCCGGGTCGCTTCGACCTCGTCGGCGAGGACGTGTGGGCGGGAGCGCACAACCCCGCCGGCGTCGAGTGGCTGCTCGAGCGGCTCCCGCGGCGCGACTACGTGCTCGTCGTCTCGATCATGCGCGACAAGGACGCCGAGGAGATGCTGCGGCTGCTCGCGCAGGCGGGCCGGGCCTGCGTTGTAACTCAAGCCTCGAACGCTCGTGCTTGTCCGGCCGTCGAGCTCGCCGAGCTGGCCCGGCCGTTCTTCGAGCGCGTCGAGGCGCTCGCCGACCCGATCGAGGCGCTGGAGCGGGCCCGAGAGCTCGGCGGACCGCTGCTCGTCACCGGCTCGCTCTATTTACTCTCAGACATATCCGTCCGATTAGAAGGCGTACGATGGGGCAGCTTGGCGAGAGGCTGAGCGTCTTCGCGGTCGCCGGCGTCGTCGTTGCAACGATCGTCGGAATCGCGTTTGCCGTCGGCTATCTCGTCGGGAAGCTCCTCCTATGACCGGAGGGACGGACGTGTTGATCGCGGCAAACGGAAGCTACGGGCTCGGGGACTTCTTCCACTCCGGAACCTGGTTCGTCGTCCGCAACCTGCTGCTCTTCTTCGTCGTCGTCTTCTGGCTCGCGGTCGCCACTTGGGTGTTCAAGGATGCTCGGCGCCGGGTCGACGATCCGTGGCTCGTCGGGATGGCCACCCTGCTCGGGCTCGTTCCGCCGTTTCTCGGGGCGCTCGTGTACATGCTCCTGCGCCCGCCCGAGTATCTCGAGGACGTCCACGAGCGCGAGCTCGAGATCAAGGCGATGGAGGACCGGCTCGCCAGGCGCGACCTCCATTGTCCTGTCTGCCGCGCCGCCGTCGAGCCGACCTACCTGTTGTGCCCTGTCTGCACGACGAAGCTGAAGCAATCGTGCAGGAAGTGCAATGCGCCGCTGGAGGCGCTCTGGCAGGTCTGCCCCTACTGCGAGACGCCGATCGATACGCCCGCGTCGCTCGAGCTCGGCCGCACTGAGATCGGGCGCGCTCCGGTGCTCGAGCCGCCGCGCAGGGAGAGGCGACGGGCTGAGTAGACTGCGGCGGCCTTGGCCGTCGAGCGCACGCTGGTCCTGATCAAGCCGGACGCGATCGAGCGGCAGCTGGCCGGGGAGATCCTCGGCCGGTTCGAGCAGCGGGGCCTGGCAGTCCGTGCGTCAAGGCTCGTTCGCGTCGACCGGGAGCTCGCGGAGCAACACTACGCGGAGCATTCTGAGAAGCCGTTCTACGGCGAGCTGGTCGAGTTCATCACTTCGGGCCCGACGCTCGCGCTCGTCTTCGAGGGCGAGGCGGCGGTCTCCGTGGTGCGGACGACGATCGGCGCGACGAACCCGGCCGACGCGGCGCCGGGCACGATCCGGGGCGACCTCGCGCTGGCGATGCCGGACAACCTCGTCCACGGCTCGGACTCGGGAGAGTCCGCCGAGCGCGAGATCGAGCTTTGGTTCCCCGACGGCGTCTCCTGACCGAGCGGATACGAGAAGCGCTCGGGTGAGCACCCCGCCGATCGTGCTCGCCTCGACCTCGCCCCAGCGCCGCGCGATCCTCGAGCAGCTGCGGATCCCCTTCGAGGTCGTGGCGCCGCAGTACGACGAAGCGCCCTCAACGGGGTCAGACCCGAAAACAATTGTGGAACAACATGCCCACGGGAAGGCGCTCTCCGTCGCCGCGGTCGCGGGCGAACGCCCCGTGCTCGGCGTGGACACGGCCGTCGTCCTCGACGGCCGGATCTATGGGAAACCGGCCACCGCAGCGGAGGCGGCCTCAATGCTCGAGGACCTGTCCGGAAACACGCACGAGGTCGTCTCTGGCCTGTCCCTTCTGACCCCGGGTTGGGAGGAGTTGCGTCACGAAGTCACGCGCGTTTCGTTCAGGGGTCTGACCCCACGCGAGGTTGCCGACTACGTCGCGAGCGGTGAGTGGGGAGGGCGCGCCGGCAGCTACGCGATCCAGGGACTCGGCGCCACGCTCGTCGAGCGGATCGAGGGCGACTACCTGAACGTCGTCGGCCTGCCCGGGTCGCTGCTCGTTTCCCTGCTCGCAAGCCGTTTTGCCGGTATGTACGGATTCGGATAGCCGCTAGACTCCCTCGTCCGGGCTATGGGGCTCTTCAGCTACATGAACGGCTTCGGCGGCCGCGACATGGCCGTCGACCTCGGCACCGCGAACACACTCGTGTACGTCCGCGGTCGCGGCATCGTCCTCAGCGAGCCTTCGGTCGTCGCGATCGACTCGCGTACGAGCGAGGTGCACGCGGTCGGTGTGGAGGCAAAGCGGATGCTCGGCCGCACACCCGGCACGATCCAGGCGATCCGCCCGCTGAAAGACGGTGTGATCGCCGACTTCGACGTCACGGAGCAGATGCTCCGCCACTTCATCCAGAAGGTCCACCAGCACCGGTTCGCGCATCCACGCGTGGTCGTCTGCGTCCCGAGCGGCGTCACCGGCGTCGAGAAGCGCGCCGTCGAGGAGGCAACGCTCAGCGCGGGTGCTCGACAGGCCTATCTGATCGAGGAGCCGATGGCTGCGGCGATCGGGGCGGGGCTCCCGGTCTCGGAGCCGACGGGGAACATGATCGTCGACATCGGCGGGGGTACGACCGAGGTCGCCGTCATCTCGCTCGGCGGGATCGTCGTCTCGCAGAGCATGCGGGTCGGCGGCGACGAGATGGACGAGGCGATCATCAGCCACATCAAGAGCGAGTACAAGCTGCTAGTGGGGCAACAGACCGCCGAGGAGATCAAGCTCGAGATCGGCTCTGCCTTCGACCTTCGCGACGAGGTGCAGGCCGAGGTCAGAGGCCGGGACATGCTCACAGGCCTGCCGAAGACGATCATCCTCTCCTCCGAGGAGGTGCGGCGCGCCCTGGACGGGCCGGTCGCGCAGATCCTCGACGCGATCAAGTCGACGCTCGACAAGACGCCCCCCGAGCTGGCCGCCGACATCATGGACCGCGGGATCGTCCTCGCCGGCGGCGGTGCCCTCCTCCATCACCTCGACGAGCGCCTCCGCCACGAGACGCAGATGCCCGTCCATCTCGCCGAGTCGCCGCTGACGTGCGTGGCGGTCGGGTCCGGCCGCAGCCTCGAGGAGTTCGAGGCGATCCACCGCAGCGCGAAGGCGAAGAGGAACGGGCGCGGCTAAGGCGCCGACTCGGCGGCGCCGGCCAGAAGAGGCCGTGGCGGCTTTGCCGGCACGGCCGTCTAAGGCGCCGACTCGGCGGCGCCGGCCAGAAGAGGCCGTGGCGGCTTTGCCGGCACGGCCATCTAAGGCGCCGACTCGGTGGCGTGGTCTAACGCCCTGGCTCACCGCGAGCCGGGGACTTCCCTAAACTAGAGCGCTGCTCGTGCCTCGTCAGAGAACCGCACGCACAGCGGTCCTGGGTGCGGCCGTTCCGCGCACCCGCCCGGGGTCCTACTCCTTCCGCAGCGCAAACGCCCTGCGGCGCCGCCTGGTCGCGGGTGGGCTCGTCCTGCTCTCGATCGTCCTGATCACGATCTACTTCCGCGAGTCCGCCGGCGGCGCGCTCCACCGCGTCCAGAGCGCCGGCTCCACCGTGCTCTACCCGTTCGAGGTGGCGGCCAACCGGGTCGCGCGGCCTTTCCGCGACGCGTACTCCTACACGAGCGGCCTCGTGCACGCAAAGTCCGAGAACAGGCGTCTGCGAAGCGAGCTCGACGCGGCGCGCCAGCAGCTGATCCAGAACAACACCGCCGCGCAGCAAAACACAGAGCTCATGGCGAAGCTCCACTACGTGCGAGGGCCGACGTTCCCGAAGGGCTATCGCTTCGTGGCCGCAGACGTGACCTCTCGGCCCGACATCAACTTCGGCCAGCAGATCGTCGTCGCCGCCGGCACGAGCAGCGGAATTCGCCAGGGCGATCCCGTCGTGACGCAAGATGGGCTCGCCGGAGTCGTCACGCTGGTCGCGGGCCACGCCGCGGCGGTCACGCTGCTGACGGACGAGACGAGCGCCGTCTCGGCGAGGGACGCGGCCTCCGCAGCGCCGGGAATCGTCCAGCACGCTCAGGGGGGCAACGGCAAGCTCACGCTCAACCGCGTCACGAAGGACCTCGTCGTGAACAGAGGCGACACGATCGTCACCGCGGGCTGGCGCGCGGGCAAGCTCAGCTCGCTCTATCCGAAGAACATTCCGATCGGCAAGGTCGTCAGTGTCGGACAGAGCGACGTCGACCTCTACAAGCAGATCCAGGTCCAGCCGTTCGTCAACTTCTCGACCCTGGATTCCGTGCTCGTGCTCGTCCCGATCAAGCCGGGCCGGCCGTGAGCGCCGCGGACACCGCGAAGGCGGCGGCGCTCGTCTTTTTCGCCGCGATCGTCCAGGTGACGCTTCTCTCCTCGGTCGACCTCCTCGGCGGAACGCCGGATCTCGTGCTCGTAACGCTCGTCGGCGTCGCGCTCCTGCGCGGCTCGATCGTCGGCGCCGTGGCCGGGTTCGCTGCCGGCCTGATCGTCGATACCGCGAACCTCCAGACTCTCGGCGTCACCTCGCTCCTGCTGACGCTGGCGGGGTACTGGATCGGGCGCTACGGCGAGACGACCGGACGTGACCGGGCGCATGCGCCGTTCCTCTCGGTCGCCGTCGTGACGGTGCTGTACGCGTTCGGGGCGCTGTTCCTCCATTACATGCTCGGCGATCCCGCCTCGGCGCGGATCGTCCTCGTCGACTCGCTGCCGGCGAAGCTGCTCTTCAACCTGCTGCTGACGCTGCCGGTCTACGCCCTCGTCCGACGGCTGCTCGCGCCCGTGCGCGAGGAGCACGCGGAGGTACAGCTGCTTGGCTAGCACCGGTATTCGCGCGCGGCCCCGCGTGAAGGCAGGGCGGATGCCACGGCCGTTCCTGCCGCCGACACCCGGCCTCGAGCAGCCGTTCGAGCTGAGCCCGAAGGTCGCGTTCCGGCTCGCGCTGCTCGGGGTGGTCGTGCTCGCGGCGTTCGCCGTCCTCTTCTTCCGGCTCTGGTCGCTGCAGATCCTCTCGGGCCCGCAGTACCTGCAGGCAGCGCGCGACAACCAGCTGCGGACAGTCCCGGTCGAGGCTGCGCGCGGAACGATCGTCGACCGCAGCGGCAACATCCTCGTCGACAACGTGCCCGGGAGCGCCGTGCAGATCTGGCCGGCGTACCTGCCGAAGGCGGCCGGGGCGCGTCGCGCCGAGCTTCGCCGGCTCTCGAAGATCGTCAACGTCCCGGTCGCGGCGATCGTGACCGAGATCGGAAAGCGCGCGGGCGACCCGGTCGACCCGGTGACGGTGAAGGAATCGGCGCACGAGGACCAGATCAAGTACCTCGAGGAGCGCCAGGACCAGTTCCCCGGGGTCGGGATCGGCCAGGCATATCTGCGCCACTACCCGTACCAGTCGCTCGCCGCTCAGCTGCTCGGCTACGTCGGCGAGATCTCGCCCTCGCAGCTCAAGCAGCTGCGGAGCAAGGGCTACGGTCCGGGCGCGAAGATCGGTGAAGGTGGCGTCGAGGGCCAGTACGATGCCTATCTCCGCGGCCAGGACGGCGTGGCCCAGCTGCGAGTCGACTCGCTCGGACGGCCGCGCAGCCAGCTCTTGGTCAAGCAGAACTACCAGGCGGGCCAGACCCTCAGGCTGACGCTCGACATCGACCTGCAGCGGGCCGCCGAGCGCGCGCTGCGCTACGGAATCGCGCTCGCCCACCAGAACGGGTGCACCGGCTGCTGGGCAGCCGACGGCGGCGCGATCGTCGCGCTCGACCCGCGCGACGGCTCACTGCTCGCGATGGCCTCGAACCCGACGTACAAGCCGAGCGTCTTCGCCGGGCGAGGCGACCCGACGAAGCTCGCGCCG
This sequence comes from Gaiellaceae bacterium, assembly GCA_049644345.1. GTDB lineage: Bacteria > Actinomycetota > Thermoleophilia > Gaiellales > Gaiellaceae > JBARRS01. The sequence continues at coordinate 254 of JBARRS010000042.1, read as the reverse complement.
CTGCTCAACCCGAACGTCGCCAGACACGACAACTATCCGGGCCTGAACCGAACGACCCAGGGCCTCTATCCGGCCGGCTCGACCTTCAAGCCGGTGACCGCGCTCGCGGCACTCGAGGAGCGGGTGATCACGCCGTACGACACGCTGCCGTGCACGGGTCGGATCCGGATCGCGAAGCAGTGGTTCAAGAACTGGGACCCCAACGTCTCGCAGCCGATGACGCTGCCGACGGCGCTTGCCGCCTCGTGCGACAC
>JBARRS010000041.1:0-9247 GCA_049644345.1 Gaiellaceae bacterium | reverse complement strand
GGGCGTAGCCGATCGTCTGAGGCCGGGTGGCCATCTCGACGAAGTAGCCGTTTCCGGACTGCCGGAAGGCGGCGATCTGCGCGGCCGCGGCACGCTCCTCGTCGGTGTCCGTCGGCATGGTGCCGCTTAGCGCCGGCACGAGCAGGTTCGTGTGGATGCCGATCAGCCCGTCGGGTGCCTGGCGGCCCATCGCGTCGGAGACGCCAGCGCCCACGTCGCCGCCCTGGGCCACGTAGCGGGTGTAGCCGAGGCGGTTCAGGAGCTCGGCCCAGGCTCGTGCGGTCCGGCCCAGGTCCCAGCCGACCTCGACCGGCTCGCCCGAGAAGCCGTACCCGGGCAGGGAGGGCAGCACGAGGTGGAAGGCATCCTCGGCGCTGCCGCCGTGCGCGGTCGGGTCCGTCAGCGGGCCGACGGAGTCGATCATCTCCATGACAGAGCCCGGCCAGCCGTGCGTCATGATCAGCGGCAGCGCGTTCTCGTGCGGCGAGCGCACGTGGATGAAGTGGATGTTCACGCCGTCGATCTCCGTCGTGAACTGCGGGAGTGCGTTCAGCCTCGCTTCGACCCGCCCCAAGTCGTAGTCGGTCACCCAGTAGGTGGCGAGCTCCTGAATCGTCGCCAGCTGCACGCCCTGCGACCGATCTTCGACGAGCTCCTTGGAGGGCAAGCGCGTCGCCTCGATGCGGCGGCGCAGGTCTTCCAGCGCCTCTTCCTCAATGTCGAACTGGAACGGACGGATCTCGGTTGCAGTCTCGACAGTTGCCATGCCCACCCCTCGGTCGTCGGGTCGACCCCTTAATCGTGGAGGCCTTCGCACTACGGCGACGCGGCGAACGATCCAAGGACGACACTCTCAGAGTCCCCGCTGCGAGTCAATGCTGTTCACCACATCCGTACAAATCCGGTTAACTCGGGCGGCACCTCCCTAGCCCGCCGCCGCCCTTCCGCAAGCGTCCCGGCTCCTGATTTGGCCTCTGGACGGACCTTCAGCCTGGGTGTAGCGCGCCGTCTGACCTCCTCCAAGCAGAGAGGGGTCAATGGCGCCTAGCTGGGCAACACACCTGGCCTAACGCAACCGGTGGCAATTCACGGCAACGGATTTCGCTTATTTTGGCGGTTTCTGGCGCAGCAGCATTTGCCACCGTTTGCCACTGGTTGCGACCACAGGGCTCCATCAAGGCTGCATACTTCGGATCCGCGTCCGACCTAGGTCGTGTAGTGATTGCGCATGGCGCCGAGTTGGTTTGAGCTCCTCGCATGGGTGGCGCTCGGACTCGGGTTCGCGTCCGCGCTCGTGATCGTCGCCGACGTCGTCGTGCTGGGCAACTGGCAGCACATGGCGATCATGGATCTCGCTTTTCCGCTCACCGCGCTCTACATGGGGCCGATCGCTCTCTGGGCGTATTTCGCCCGCGGACGGCGGATGTCCCGCAAGCGGATGCACATGCACGCGGCCGGGATGAAAGAGGACCCTCGCGACTCGTTGTGGCAGGTGTCGCTCTCGGACAGCCACTGCGGCGCCGGCTGCGTGCTCGGGGACATCGCCGGCGAGTGGATAGTCTGGGCGACCGCCTGGATGATCGGCTCGACCGCTGCGCTCGGTCCCGAATACATCCTCGACCTACCGCTCGCCTGGATCTTCGGGATCCTCTTCCAGTATTTCGTGATCGCACCGCTGCGGGGCCAGGTCGGCCGGCTGGCGCCGCTGGGGGACGCGATCAAGTCGGACACGCTTTCGGTACTCAGCTTCGAGGTCGGCCTATTCGGCTGGATGGCCCTGGCGCAGTACTTGATCTGGAACGCGCCGATCGACAGCCCCAGCCACTGGTTCCTGATGCAGATCGGAATGATGCTCGGCTTCGTGACCAGCTGGCCCGTCAACCGCTGGCTGCTGCGGCGCGGCATCAAGGAGCCGATGCCGACCGTCTAACAATCTTTGCGGGGCTTTTGCAGAGAGCCCTCTTCCGGACTCGAACCGGAGACCCCCTCCTTACCATGTACTCTCGGGCGGCAACCGATCGCAACCGACGGCAACGGTTCTGGCTTGTTTTCCCCGTTTTCGGGGCGTGAGGATTTGCGACCGGTTGCGACTGGTTGCGTCCGCTGGGCTCCATAAAGCTCCATCCTTCGATGGCGCGTCGAGTCCAGCCCGGCTTGAATGCAATGCGCCAAGTAGGTGCAGGTTCGGCGACCGGTTCTGAACGTCGCTAACGAAAGAGGGGCGCCGAAGCGCCCCTCTTTTGTAGCCATGTCGTTAAGCCAGCGTGATCGTTCCGGACGCTGTGATGACCGCGTTGGCGGCGAGATTGACGCGCCCGGTGCCGCTGCCGGTCGCGCCTGCGAACTTGCCGGTGCCGCCGACGATCGTTTGCGTGATTTCCAGGAACTGCGGGGCGTTCGCTCCTGCCGCGGCCGAGTTCCCGGGCGAGATCACGCCGACGATGCTCTCGTGAATCAGAAGCGTGTTGCCGTCGTCGAATGTGATCGTGCGGACCTCGCAGTTGGGCCCGCACGCGTCGAAGGCGACGCACTGGTAGGCGACGTGGCCGAGTTCGCTGATAGTGGCGCTCCCGCACGAGCCGCCTGGGATCGCGCCGCCAATCTCGACGAAGGTCGCGTGATACTTCTGTGTTGAGGCCGTCGCGGGAGCGGCGAGCACGAGCATCACCGCGACCGAGGCCAGCGCGAGCATAAGGCCCAGAAGTTTCATTGTGTTCCTCCTTTTCTGAGGCGGTAGAAAAGCCATTCCCACGGCCGGCGTCGTGTCCTAGCGGGTGAGCGGATGCGTGCCCCAGTCCTTCAGGCCCGCGCCCAAGCCCGCGTGCGTGACCTGGTAGAGGCCGGTGCCGTCGGGGTTGACCGTGTAGAGGTCCGAGAGTCCCGTCTGCGACACGAACATCGTGAAGGCGACCTTCTTTCCATCCGGAGACCAGACCGGCTCGCGGCAACCGGAGGTCGTGCCGCAACTCGGGATCGGGATCTGCCGCAATCCGCTGCCGTCCGCGTGGACGACGAAGACCGCGCTCCGCTTGCCCTCGGATGGGCTTGCCGAGAAGAGGATCTCGTTCCCCTGCGGAGACCAGCTGCCACAGGTGAAGTCGAGCAGCATCCCCATCCCCGAAGGCGTGAGCTGCCGCAGGTCGGACCCGTCGAGCTTGACCGTATAGAGCGCGACCGCACCGGAGTCGAACGACGTACGCAGGAAAACAATGCGCTTGCCGTTGGGCGAGTAGTCGCCGGGGCAGTCGTCGTCGGCTCCCGAGGTGACTCTTCGGACGTCGCCGCCGTCGGATGAGCGGATCGTGTAGACGCCGTCTGCGCTCGGTTGGTCGCCGAACCCCTCACAGGCGAGTCGCGCGGCGTCGGGCGACCAGACGCCGCAGCCGAGGAAGAGGCCGAGGTCGGGGTAGAAGGTCGGCAGCTCGGTGTAGCTGCCGTTATCGGGGTTGAGGATCCGCTCGGCGCAGCAGTCGGGAGCCACCAGGATCCTGCTGCCGTCCGGCGACCAGTGCCCGGACTCGGCTCCGACCAGCAGCGGCCGCTCGCCGCTGCCATCCGGGTTGATCGTGTAGACGACGTCCTGATGGAGCGCCGGCTCGAAGCGGGTGAAGGAAATGAGGCCGTTGGTGCCGGGTGGTTTGGCCGCCACAGAGGCCGCGGCGATCGCCGCCATCACGGCCGCGAGAAACACGAGTACGACCAGCTTCCGCATGATCCGTCCTCCTTTCGCTTGGTAGTGGAACACCTCGCGATGATCCGACTGGCCGCTATCCAGCCGCTATCGAGCGGCTACGGTCCGGTGGATGCTCGAGTTCCGCCTCCTCGGACCGCTGGAGGTGGTCGCCGATGGCAGTCCGATCCCGCTCGGCGGCCGGAAGCAGCGGGCGACGCTCGCGATTCTGCTCCTGCACGCGAACCGAGTCGTCTCCGTCGACAGGCTGGCCGACGACCTCTACGCGGGTGCGCCGCCGGTCACGGCAGTAACACAGATCCAGCGACAGATCTCGGATTTGCGCAAGACGCTCGCTGCCGGCGCCGCGATCGAGACGCGGGCGCCCGGGTATCTCCTTCGCGTTGGCTCGGAGCAGGTCGACCTTCATCGGTTCGAGCGACTGGCTGAAGAAGGGCGGCACGCCCTCGATCGCGGTGATGCAGACGCCGCGGCGGAGCTACTGCGAGAGGCTCTTGCGCTTTGGCGTGGCGCGCCGCTTGCCGATCTCGCCTATGAAGCCTTCGCGCAGGTTCCGGTTGCGCGACTGGAGGAGATCCGACTCGCTGCGCACGAGGAGCGGATCGAGGCGGAGCTCGCGCTCGGCCGTCACGCACCGCTCATCGGCGAACTCGAGCAGCTGATTGCCGAGCATCCGCTTCGCGAGCGCTTCCGCGCGCAACTGATGCTTGCGCTCTACCGAGCAGGCAGGCAGGCGGAGGCACTCGACTTCTATCGGAGGACGCGCGAGGAGCTGGTAGCCGAGCTCGGTATCGAGCCGGGGCCTGCTATCCGCGAGCTCGAGCGCGCGATCCTCGCTCACGATCCATCGCTCGATCTCGAAGCGGGTGTCCAAGTTGGGCGCGTGCTGCCGAGTAGTCCAATGCTTGTCCTTCCGCGGCAGGAGGAACGCATGGACGAGTTGCTGGCGATCGCGGCGGCGCTGGCAAAGGCTCCGCGGCGTGAGCTGATCGTCGTGCATCTGTTGATGGACGACGGCGATGTGACCGCGGCGGCAGCGCGTCTTGCCGCCCGCAGCGCTTCCCTCGGCGTGCCGGCGCGCGCCGCGGTGTTCACGACCGATGATCTGGCAAGCGAAGTCGTTCGGCTCGAAACCAGTTACGACGTCGACCTCGTCCTGCTCGATGGGCCGTCCGACCTCGTAGGCGGGAAGCTTCCCGACGAGGTGGCTGCGATCTTGGAGCACTCGGCCGCCGACGTCGGAGTGCTTGCCGGAGCTCCGGTCGATGCATCCAGACGCGGCGGGGTCTTCGTACCGTTCGGCGGCGGTGAGCACGATTGGGCGGCGCTCGAGCTGGGCGCTGCGCTCGCGTCGGCGAGTGGTGTTCCGCTTCGCCTCGTCGGCACCAAAGCTGATCCCGGCCGCCGCCAGCGGGACGCAAGCCGCCTCCTCGCCGATGCGTCGCTGGCCGTCCAGCGGGTCGTCGCGATCCGCGCAGACCCCGTACTCGCTGACCCGACGACCGAGGCGCTCCTTGCTGCAGTCGAGTCGGCGACACTGATCGTCGCCGGGATCTCGGAGCGCTGGCGGCGGGAAGGGATCGGCGTCGTCCGCCGCGCGCTCGTGCGCGATGCCGCTGCGCCGACGCTGCTCGTGCACCGCGGTCCACGCCCGAGCGCGCTGGCGCCGCGCGAGAGCCGCACGCGCTTCACCTGGTCGCTACAGGCCTAGCCCTTGCAGAGCGCGCCGAGATCGACGATGCCGTATTCGGCCTGGAAGACCTTGCAGCCGACCTTCGGCGAGAAGTACTCAGTCCAGATGAAGCTGCCGAAGACGGCGAAAGGCGCCGCGCGCGTCAGGTCGTCAACGATGCGAACGTAGGCCCGGAACCGCGACGGACCACGGAGCACAGCGGCGCGTGCGAGGCGCTCCCGGAAGCCGGCGGTAGTCCACAATCCCGGGCCGAGCGCGGAGCCGAAGGATCCGTCACGCGGTAGAGCGTGGTCGAGGAACGCGACCGGGTCGCGCTCTTCGCTTTGCAATCCGCTGAACAGGATCAGGTCGGCGCGTTTCATCTGCGTGTCGTAGCGCCCGTTCTTTGGACAGCTCTGAGACGCCATGACGGACACCGAGATGCCGATCTCGGCTAGATCCGAGCTCACGATGTGAGCGAGCGTCCGCTGTCTCGCATCCGGACCGCACCAGTAGAGCACCGCATGTCGACTCACTCCGCCCGCGAGCTTCCGGGCCGTGACGAGATCCGGGCCATTGAGGGGGTAGGCGCGTCCGGCCGGAAAGCCGGGGACCGCCTCCGGGACGATCCGATCGGCGGGTGCGTCCCCGAACGCGGCCGCCAGCGCGTGTCGGTCGATGGCGTAGTTGACGGCACGCCGCAGCCGGACGTCCCGGAAGACAGGACGATTCGTGTTGAAGACGATGTAGTCGAGGAGCGGAGCCGGGTAGAGGAAGTACTGCTGTCGCCCGTCTCGAGCGGCCGCACTTCCCGCACCGGAACGACGTGCGAGCACCCCGCCTGGATCGAAGAACGGCGTGGTGTTGTCGAAATCCTGCGGAAGAAGATCGATTGCTCCCGTGTTCGCCAACGAGACCGCAGTCGGCGTCGCCACGTCGTTCGTGTACACGATTCGCGCCGCTCGGCGCGGCCGCGTCCCGGTGTAATTGGGATTTCGCAGTAAGACCGTCCGGTCGCCCTGCACCGAGGACACGTAATACGGGCCGGTGGAAGCAGGCGGAGCCGTCGCGAAGCCCTTCGCAGGGATCGAGCGGGGAACGGGGCAGAACGCGGGCATCGAGATCCGGGTGAGGAAGTCCCCTGCCGGCTTGACGAGCCCGATCGAGAGCGTGTTCCCGCGGACGGCGAGGCCGGAGATGTGGGCAGCCGCGCCTCCCCGGTACGCGGACTCGCCGACGAGGTCGGAGACGAATCGCGGCCCGGGGGAAAAGCGGTTGTACGGCGAGAGCTCACGTTCGATCGAACGACGAAACGTTTCGGCCGTCACCGCCTCGTTCGAAGGGGGAGAGAAGCGGAAGCCCGGCCTGATGCGGAATGTGTAGGTGCGCCCGCCGCGCGTGACCGTCGGCATCGCGGCCGCGATCTCGGGCCGAAGCCGTGCTCCGTCCGGACCCGCGGAGTCCGGGTAGTTGAGGAGGTTCGCACAGGTGGCATAGAGGAACTGCTCGTCCGGGAACGCGAAGTTCAGGGGATCGATGCTCCCGTAGTTGGCCTCCTCGGTCGGCGTAGAGATGTGAAGTTCTTCCCCGCGGATCGGCGGAAGGGGTGAGGGCGCGGGGGCCGCGCTGGTGACGACGAGCCCGTTGCGGTACAAGACGGCGGTCGGCTCGGCTCTCGCGTCGAGGCCCTGCCGCCCTCCGGACACCTGATCGAGGAGCGACACGGACGAGGCGGCGGTGTTCGCGATCCAGAGCTTGCCACCGCCGAACGAGAGCCGCTCCGGGTCCGGCCCGGTCGCCGAGCTCCCCTGCACGCCCAGGTCGTCCTCGCTGAGCCTGAAGACGACGCTGTCTGGAATCACCGAGACCCAGACGAAGCCCCCGCCGACCGCCACGTCGCTGGCCCAGCCGTGCAGCTTTTGGTGCGCAGTAATTCTGTTCTCGACAGGATCGATCTTTGTGACGAGGCCATTCTCGGGACGCACGGCCCAGACCGCCCCGTCTGCGAAGACCAGCCAGCGGGAGCCGGTCGGAAAGCGATGCAGGACGCGCCCGCTCTTCGCGTCGACGCGAGCCACGTCGGGCCCGAGCGTCAGCCAGAGCGAGCCCGCGCCGTACGCGAGACCGGCCCCGATCGCCTCTCCCTTGAACGTGAAGCGACGGGCGACCTGCCCGGTTCGCTCGTCAACTCGCAGAAGCCCGGGTCCGAGGTCCTGAGTGACCCATACCGAGCCGGCAGCCGTCAGGAGACGCGAGCCCGGCGAGAACGGCAGCTTCAGCACACGGGTGACCTTCTTCGTGGCAAGGTCGATGCGAAGGAGATGCTGTCGAGCGCCGAGCAGGACCCAGCCCGAGCGTCCCGAAACCGCGACGTCGGACCACGTGTCTCCGACGTTGACGGGTTTTCGGTAGCCGACCCGCTCGACGACCCGGCGCGTTGGCGCGTCGATGAGGTTGAGCGCGCTCGGCCGCAATGAAAGCGCTTGCCGTTTTGCATGCCCGCTTTCAGCGGCGATCACACCGCCTATCGCGGCACCGGTCGCGGCGAGAACGACGGCACCGGCAACGAGCAGTCGCCGGAGGGCCCGGCGAGGCCTGAGCGTCTTGCCCTGCAGTGCTGCGCGAGCGGCCCGGGCCAGTTCGGCGCACGTCGAGTACCTGTCGTCCGGCGATTTCGCGAGCGCCGTCGCGAAGACGGCGTCGAACGCAGCGGGCAGATCCGGTCGAGCCTCGGACAGACGCGGCGCCGGCTCGTTCAGATGTGCGAACACGACCGAAAGTTCGCTTTCGCGGTCGAACGGCCGCTCACCGGTCAGACATTCGAAGAGGACACAACCGAGCGAGTACTCGTCGGCGCGGCCGTCGATCGTTCCGCCTTCGATCTGCTCCGGCGGCACGTAATCGATCGTGCCGACGAAGCCACGCTCGCCCGTCAGGCTGCTGACGGACGAGACGTGACGAGCCAAGCCGAAGTCGCAGACGTATGCATGCTCGCCATCGCCGTTCGACGAGACCAGGATGTTCCCCGGCTTGACGTCTCGGTGGACGAGGCCGGCAGCATGCGCTGCATCGAGCGCGTCGGCGATCTGCGCGATCAGTTCGACTGCGCGCTGAGGCTCGAGCCGCCGTTCCCGCCGAAGCAGCTCGCGAAGATCGACGCCGTCGACGTACGCCATCGCGAGGAAGAGGACACCCTCATGCTCGCCTGCCGCGACAGGCGGGACGATGTGCGGGTGATCGAGGCTAGAGGCGACTCGAGATTCGCGCATGAAGCGCTGGCGGAAGCGGTCATCCCGAGCAAGCTCAGGGGCAAGCAGCTTTAGGGCGACACGACGGCCGGTCGCGACCTCCTCGGCGAGATAGACCGCACCCATCGCGCCCTCGCCGATGAGCGAGTCCACTCGGAAGCCGGCGATCACGGTTCCCGTACGGACTCCGGATTGCATCAGCCGTCACGATGACAACCACTCAACGCCGTTACAAGAGCTGGGTACTGCGGGCTCGCGGCTGGGTTCCGCGGCGCGCATGATTACGCGTGACCTGCTGGGCGCCTGGAGCACGAGTAGAGGAGGCCGTTTTCGACCTGAAGGCTCCATCCAGGGCTCCATACCCACCGTACGCTCGACGAAGAGCAAGGTGGTCTGAACGAAAAAGCGCCGACGTGCGGCGCTTTTGCAGAGCCCTCTGACGGACTCGAACCGTCGACCCCTCCTTACCATGTGACGTTGACGGCGACTGGTGGCGACCGGCCGCTACGGTTTCGGCTTGGTTAGGGCGCTTCGCCGCGGTTGCGAACGACAGCCTTTGCGCTCTGTTGCGGCCTCGTTTTTCCATGAGTTTTCCACCTAGGCAGCAAGCTCGGGACCGCCCACGGTCTTGTTGCG
>JBARRS010000040.1:0-24481 GCA_049644345.1 Gaiellaceae bacterium | reverse complement strand
ACGCGGTGCGTGTGGCGGAGGCGATCGAGCGGGCCGACTCCGGCGACGGCGTACTCGTTCTGATGGATCTCGGCAGCGCGGTGCTGAGCGCCGAGACAGCGCTTGACCTGTTGCCGCCCGAGCGGCGGGCGCGCGTGCTTCTCTGCGAGGCCCCGCTCGTCGAGGGGGCGGTGGCAGCGGCCGTTGCCGCTCGGCTCGGGACGTCACTCGAGGGCGTGGCGGCGGAAGCGCGCGGCGGGCTGCAGGGCAAGACGGCGCACCTCGGCGCAGGCGAGCCTGCAGCTCCTGTTCCCGCCGGCGCCACTGCTCCTCTTGAGGAGGGGCTGACCCTCCGTCTGCGCGTCGAGAACCCGCTCGGGCTGCATGCCCGCCCGGCCGCGCGTTTCGTCCAGACCGCAGCCGGCTTCGACGCGAACGTGGAGGTGATCAACCTCACGAGCGGGCGCGGTCCCGCCAGCGCACGCAGCCTCAATGGGCTCGCCACCCTCGGCGTCCGTCAGGGACACGAGATTCTGGTCTCCGCGCACGGCCTGCAGGCAGCAGCGGCCCTCGAGGCCATCGCCGAGCTCGCCGGGCGCGATTTCGACGAGAAGCCGGCGCCGGTCGCAGCGCCGGCGCTCCCGGTCTCAGCCGCGACCGCACAAGCAGGGCCGTTGCCGGATGCAGGGGCGCTCGCCGGGCTGCCGGGAGCTCCCGGGATCGCGCGTGGGGCAGCCCGCCACTTCCGCCCGGCGGAGCCCGAGATCCCCACCGGCTCGTCCGGTGACCCGGAAGCCGAGTGGGACGCGCTCGGACGAGCGCTCGAGCGTGTGCGAACGGAGATCAGCTCGGCGCGGGAGTCTGTGGCCTCCCGGGCGGGGGAGTACAGCGCCGCAATCTTCGACGCCCATCTCCTCTTTCTCGACGACGAGGCGCTCCTTGGGCCCGCTAGGCGAGCGATCTTCGAGGAGGGGCGGAACGCCGCCGAGGCGTGGGACGCAGCCGCGTCGACGGTCGCCGCCGAGTACCGCAGCCTCGACGACGACTACCTGCAGGCAAGAGCCGACGACCTGGCGGGCGTGGCGCGTCAGGTGGTCGCGGCGCTGGTCGGGGGCGACGCGGCGCGCCCGTCTGTGGCCGCGCCCGGGATCGTGGTTGCGGCCGACCTGACTCCCGCGGATACGGCTGCGCTCGACCGCGAGCTCGTTCTGGGCATCGCCACAGCGGCCGGTAGCCCCACCTCGCATAGCGCGATCCTCGCCCGCTCCCTCGGAATCCCGGCGGCGGTCGGGCTCGGCGACGCGTTGCTGGCCGTGCCCGAGGGCACCGTGCTGCTCTTGGACGGGGATGCCGGCGTCGTCTACGTCGATCCGGCCGAGGAGCTCGTCGCCGACCACGAGCGGCACGGCGCCGCGAGGGAAGAGGCTGCTCGGCTCGCCCGGGCCGCCGCCCTCGAGCCGGCGCTGACCCGTGACGGGCGCCAGATCGAGGTGGTCGCCAACATCGGCTCTCCCGAGGACGTGCCGGCCGCGATCGCGAACGGGGCCGAGGGCGTTGGCCTCCTGCGCACGGAGTTCCTGTTCCTCGAGCGGGACTCGCTTCCGAGCGAGGACGAGCAACACGCCGCCTACAAGAGCATCGCCAAACAGCTCGAAGGGCGACCGCTGATCCTCCGCACGCTCGATGTGGGCGGGGACAAGCCGCTTCCGTACCTGCCCGTCCAGGCCGAGACGAACCCCTTCCTCGGTGTCAGAGGAATCCGGCTGGCGCTCGCGACACCGGCCCTCCTCGAGACGCAGCTCCGGGCCGCTTTGCGAACAGCGGCGGAGTACCCGCTGCAGGTGATGTTCCCGATGGTGGCCACTCTCGACGAGTACCGACAGGCGAAGGCCGTGCTCGCCCGCGCCCGCGAAGGGCTCGAGCGGGCTGGGGCGAGCACACCCGACGCGCTGGAAGTGGGTGTCATGATCGAGGTGCCGGCGGCCGCGCTCGCCGCGGAGGTCTTCGCGCCCGAGGTCGACTTCTTCTCGATCGGTACGAACGACCTCGTCCAGTACACGATGGCGGCCGAACGAGGGAATCCGTCGGTCGCCGGGCTGGCCGACGGGCTCCATCCGTCCGTCCTGCGTCTGATCCGCATCGTCTGCGAGTCGGCGCACGGCCACGGAAAGTGGGTCGGTGTCTGCGGCGAACTGGCCTCGGATCCGCTGGCCGTGGCTGTCCTCGTCGGGCTCGGCGTCGCGGAGCTGAGCGCAAACGCGCCGGCGATTCCAGCCGTCAAGCAGGCCGTTCGGAACGTCGATGCAGGCGCTGCCGGCGCCCTCGCGGAGGAGGCTCTGGGACTTTCCTCCGCGGCCGAGGTCTGCGCACTGCTTGCGGGTGAGACGGCAGAGCTCACAACGGTCTCCTCGCGGAGCGCGATCTCGTGATCGCCCGGGCGGCCGCGCCGAGATCCCTCCTCCCGGCGCTCACCTACGCTCGCATCCTCGCCGCCCCGGCGGTGATGGGTCTGATTCTGCTCGGGCCGAGTGGAAGGTCTGCCTACAACGCCGCTGCGGCCGTGTTTGCGGTCGCGGCGATCACCGATTTCGTCGACGGCTACCTGGCCCGGCGGTGGGCCGTGTCGACCAAGCTCGGCTCTTTTCTCGATACGACCGCCGACAAGCTGCTCGTCTCGGGTGCGCTGATCGCGCTGGTCGATGTCGACCGAGTGTCGCCCTGGATCGCGGCAGTCATCATCGGGCGGGAGCTGTTGATCCTGGGCCTGCGCGGTGTCGTCGCGGCCGAGGGAACGGTGTTCGCGCCCTCGATCTGGGGCAAGCTGAAGACGAACGTCCAGTTCGTCGCAATCTTCCTGGCCATCGTTCGCTACGGGGACCCGCTCGGGCCGCTGCGTCTCGACGAGTGGGCGATGCTTGCCGCGGCGGTGATCACGGTGATCTCGGCCGTCGAGTACCTCGCCCGCTTTTCCGCGGCCTTTTCGGACGATCTGCGCTAGGGGATCATGACCGGCCCCGTTCTCGTCACCGGCGGTACCGGGTTCCTCGGCCGGGCCATCGTCGAGCGTCTGATACGCGAGAGTGACCGCGTCAAGGCTCTCGCTCGGTCAGAGGACTCGGCACGCTCGCTCGGCGCACTGGGCGCGGAGCCCGTACGGGGGGACATACTCGACCTCGAGGCGCTGACGTCCGGGATGCGAGGCTGCGACGTCGTCTACCACGCGGCCGGCGCCAACGCCTTCTGCGTCCGCGATCCCTCGCCCATGTTCGAGGTCAACGTCGAGGGCTCGCGCACGGTCGTCCTGGCCGCTGCCCGGGCCGGCGTCCGGCGGGTCGTGTACACGTCGTCTGCGGCAACGCTGGGAGAGGCCCGCGGGACTGTCGGGTCGGAGACGTCTTTTCACCGCGGCTGGTTCCTCTCCGACTACGAGCGCTCGAAGTTCGAGGCCGAGCGGGCGGTGCTCGCGTCTGCGCGCGAGACAGGGGTCGAGGTCGTTTGCGTGAATCCCGCATCCGTGCAGGGCCCGGGACGCTCAGGGGGATCGGCTCGACTGCTCCTCGACTACGTGAACGGGCGGCTCAAAGCCGTCGTCGACTCACAGCTGAGCCTCGTCGATATCGCCGACTGCACGGACGGCCATCTCTTGGCTGGCGCCAAGGGGAAGCCGGGGGAGCGATACGTGCTCAGCGGTGCGACGCTGACCGTTCGGGAGGGGCTGGCGCTCGTTGCGCGCCTCGCCGGCGTAGATCAGCCGCTGCGCACGGTGCCTCCTTCCCTCGCGATGGCGCTGGCGACGGCCGCCGAGGCGTACGCGTGGATTCGTCGCGACAGCCCACGCGTCTGCCGGGAGCTGGTGCGGACGATCCTCCACGGTCACGCCTACGACGGGTCGAAGGCGACCCGCGAGCTCGGTTTGATCTACACGCCGGTCGAGGAGACGCTCCGCCGGACCCTCGACTGGTGGGCGGAGCAGGGCCTCGTCGCTCGCACCTGTTCTGCGTGAGCATGGGGCCCGGGACCGCGCTTCGTACAATCGAGTCGCCTCGGCTCTCTCCATGAAGGACGTGCTCCTCATCCTGGCCGGCTACGTGCTCGGCAGCATGCCGTGGGGCTACTGGCTGCCGCGGGCCCTCAAAGGCGTCAACATCCGCAAGGTCGGAAGCGGCAACACCGGCGCCGCGAACGTGTGGCGGATGCTCGGCTTCAAGATCGGGCTGAGCGTCGCGCTGCTCGACCTCGCCAAGGGCCTCGCCGCCGCGCTCCTCGGAGTCTGGCTCGGCGGTGAGCTCGTGGGCCTCTTCGCGGGAATCGCCGCCATGATCGGGCATTGGCGACCCCTGTTCATCCGCTTTGGCCGAGGCGGGAAGATCGTCGCGACGACCGGCGGAGTTGCGCTCGCTCTTGTCCCGCTGGCGACTCTTGCCGCGGGGGGTGTGTGGGTCGGGGCTTTCCTCGCGACGCGCTACACGTCGGTCGCTTCGATGCTGTCAGCGGCGACGCTCCCTCTCTTCGCCGTCCTGTTCGGTGCCTCGGGGCCGGTCATCGGCTTCGCCGCCGGCGCAGCGGTCGCGATCTTCGTGCTCCACCGAGCCAACATCGCCCGGCTCTTGAGCCGGACGGAGAATCGGTTCGAACTCGGCCGCCGAGCCACGACGAGAGCGCGGGGCGGCGCCTAATTCCAAGAGAGCGCGGCCCGGCTGACAAGCACCACTAAAGCCGCCTGATGATCTCCTCGGCCTCCTCGCGCGTGAACGCGCGCAAAGTCTCCGTGTGCTCGGCGCCGTGGCGTTGCAGCTTCATCAGGATCTCCGCCGCCTTGTCGTCGTCGGGCGCCTCGAAGATCTCGACCACGTCGTAGCGGCCGAGCGTCACGTAGACGCCGATCAGGCTGCCGCCTGCTTCGGCGATCACCCGCTCGCCTTCCTCGACCCGCTCGCGCCAGGCCGGCAGCCCCGCGACGCCCTGGGAGGTCCAGCGCATCAGCGTCACGTAGTGCGGCACGCTCGCAACGATACTGCCGGGATGGAGCTCGCAGGCAAGACGGCCCTGGTCACGGGCGCTGCGGCGGGGATCGGCCGCGCCGTCGCGGCGGCCCTCGCCGCCGAAAGTGCTGTCGTCGTCCTGGCCGACGTCGACGATCGAGCCGGCGAGGAGGCCGCGGAGGAGCTCGGCGGGCGCTTCGTCTACGCGGACGTGACGCGGGACAATGACCTGCGCGCGGCGATCGCGGCCTGCGGTGAGCTCGACGTGCTCGTCAACAACGCCGGCGGCGCGCCGGAGCCGCACTACCGGGCGGCGCCGGTCGCGCACTGGACGAGGGAAGCGGAACGGGCCGAGGTGCCTGAGCTGGTGCCTGCCGAGGAGATCGCAGCGCTCGTCCTGGATCTGGTCCGCGACGACTCGCTCTCCGGCCGCGTCCTCATCCGTCCCGCCGACGGACCGCCGGAGCTGATGCCGGTTGAAGGGCCGTGCGGCTGAACGCCTATCTCGCCCGAACAGGCGTCGCCTCACGCCGCAAGGCCGACGAGCTGATCAAGGCAGGCCGGGTGCGCGTCAACGATGAGGTTGGGGAGCTGAACACGTTCGTCGGCCCCGGCGACCGCGTCGAGCTGGACGGGCGGCTGCTCGAACGGCAGCGGCTCGCCTATGTGCTCCTTCACAAGCCCGCCGGGTTCGTGACGACCGCGAGCGACCCGCATGGGCGGCCCACGGTCGTGGAACTCGTGGAGCACGACTCCCGCGTAGTCCCCGTCGGCCGGCTCGACATCGACACGACCGGAGCGCTTCTGCTCACGAATGACGGCGCGCTCGCACACCGGCTCGCGCATCCCCGCTACGAGGTCGAGAAGGTGTACGAGATCGAAGTGGAGGGCGAGCCCGACGACGAGGCGCTGCGGCAGCTCGAGCGGGGCGTCGAGCTCGACGACGGGCGAACCGCGCCCGCCCGCGCCCGTCGGCTCGGCCCCTCGCTGCTCGAGCTCGCAATCCACGAAGGCCGGAAGCACCAGGTGAAGCGCATGCTCGCCGCAGTCGGACATCCCGTCGTACGGCTGCATCGGAGCCGCTATGCAGGCCTCGATCTCCGCGGCCTCGAGCCCGGCCGATGGCGCGAGCTCGAGCCCGACGAGGTCGAGAGGTTGGGCGGGAGCGGCCTGGCCGCTCCCGCCCAACGATGACTAGCCGATCGTCTGCGCCTGGGCGATCAGGGCGTCGGCCTGCGCCGTCCAGGCCTTCGCCTGCTGCTCGTCCAGCGCCTGCCCCGAGAAGGCCGCGGCGTTGAGCGCGTTGCGGATCGTCAGGGCGAGCGCGTTTCGGTCGGCCGTGAGCGACGCGATCCGGTTCTCGATCCTCGTGTAGGTCGAGCTTGGCGTCTCCTGCACGCCGTTGGTACCGCTCTCGAGCGCGCGCGTCGACGCCTCGAGGGTCGCACTGCCGAACTCCCCGAAGGGAGCGGTCAGCTGCTTGTAGGCCGCGCCGAGGCGCAGGAGCCATTCTCGGTGCGCGCGCAGCGTCTGTGGCACAGCCCAGTCGTAGAGCGGCTCTACCACCGTGCGTCCGTCCTGGATGTAGTCGTCCTTGAGTCCGAGCAGCGTCAACATCGTCGGCCGGACATCGGTGTGGTCGGTCCAGATCGAGCTCGCGCCCAGGTTGCGGACGCCGGGGCCGACGTAGCCGACCCACGTCGTTGCGATCTCGGGCTGGATGTCGCCGTGGTTCCACGCGAACGTGTCCGGGTTCGCTGCATCCGGCGGCGGATTGGGAACGGAGACGCACGGGCTCGAGCAATTCGGCGCGCCGGCGAAGAAGAAGTAGTCCGGATTGCCGAACATCGTGAATGTGGGCGTCCGCGCGGGATCCGCGGTCACCATGTGCAACGTCGCCTCCTCGACCGGGTCGGCCATCGCGACCGTGACGTGATCGGTGTTGCCGGTGTACGGATTCGTAGCGGTGACCTTCCCCGTGTCTCGCTCGAGGTTCCGTGCGACCAGCGAGTCGCGGACGGGGTTTCCGGTGACGTAGACGTTCGGTGCGTCGTCGGAGTGGACCGTGAACGGCGTGGTATTGCCGGTCTGGGTCGCAACGAGGCCGCGGAGGTTCGCGTTGACCTCGCCGACCTGGCTGTAGCTGCAGGCGACACTTACGCCGTCGCAGCCCGTCGGCGACGGAGCGCTACCGACGAAGTGGTCCCCCTCGTCGACCGTGGCCACGAACAGCGTGTTGTCCTTCGTGATCCCGTCGGCGGCCAGACGCTGGAAGAACGTGCCGAACGCCTGGTCGTACGCTCTCAACTGCGCGACGTAGCCCGCTTCGCCCGGCCCGTAGGCGAAATGGTTGATCCTGTTTCTGGCCGCGTCCTTCGGGTGCGCGTCGTGTGCGTCGGAGATGTACGCGTACGTGACCGGGATGCCGCGCTCCTGCATGGTGGCAACCCACGACAGCGATACGGAGGCCGACATGCCGTCGAAGCCCGGGAACCCGATGTGACCGCGCTGGTCGGCGATCACATTCCCGTCGAGATCGGTCATCGGACCTGTCGGGCTGATCACCGGATCGACGTTCTTCGCGCCGAAGAGTCCGTTGTAGCCGTTGTAGCCGCCGGGCTCGTCCGAGAGCACGTCGGGCCGGCCGTTGTTCGAAGGCGAACAGAGCACGCTCGCCGCGGTGCAATGCACGGCGATTCCGACGAAGTCGGCAAACGCCTGGTCGGGATTGGACTTGACCTCTTGCGCCTCCGGCGATCCAGGCCCGAAGACCGTCGGGATATCGACCGCCGTGTTCTCCAGCACCGTGTTTGCGGTCCCGATCGAGCCGAAGTCACAGCCGGCTCGGGTGAAGGGAACCCAGGGCGCCGGGGCGATCTTGCCGTTCTCGTTGATCATCTGGGGCGTCGTGTCGGTCGGCGTGCTGGTCGTGGGGTCGAAGAGCGGAGCCGTCCAGTAAGCGAACGCGACGCCGAGGTTCGTCGTCCCGTTCGGGTTGAAGTAGCGGAAGCTGTTCGACACGGGCTGGCCCATCCGGTCCGGGTACACGCCCGTGAGCGAGGTGAGGATCCCAGTCGCGGTGTGCGAGATCAGCGCCGTGTGGTCGTTCGTCATCAGCGTCCCGTTGCCACGGAGATAGTTCAGTAGGTGCGGCATCTGCTCGAGATCCGACGGGACGTTCGGGTTGTCTCGGCGGAAATGAGTGTTGTCGAACTGCACGTAGATCACGTGCTTGATGCCGTTCCCGAGCTGACACCCGGGCGCAGCGATGTTGCTCGCCTTGGCCGGGCCGCCGCTCGCTGCCTGCACGGCTGCGAGCAAGGCTGCCGCGGCGCAGGCGATTCCAAGGGCTGCTAACAGCCCAAGCCTCGTTCTCCCCATCATCCCTCCTCGGTTGACGACGGCGGAACGTTACGACCGGCGACCGGAGATTGCGGGGACAAGCTCGAGAACGTTTTGTGAGGGTCTTGCGCTAGAGCCTGACGAAGCCCATCCCCTCGTACATCGCCTCGAGGGTCGGCGCGGAGGCTTCGCGGGCCTTCTCGGCTCCGCGCGTGAGCAGCCGCTGGAGCCCAGCCTCGTCTGCGCGCAGCCCTTCGTAGCGGGTGCGGATCGGATCGAGCAGCGCGACGACGGCGTCGCCCACTTCCTCCTTGAACCTGCCGTAGCCCCCGCTGTTGTAGCGGGCTTCGAGCTCTGGGATCGCCTCGCCGGTCGCCACCGACATGATCTCGAGCAGGTTCGAGATCCCGGGCTTCTCGTCAGGCGCGTAGCGGACGTCGGTGCCGGAGTCCGTGACCGCCGTCTTGAACTTCCTTCGGATCACGTCCGGAGGGTCGACGATCAGCACGGTTCCCTGCGGAGTGCCGCCGGTGGTCGACATCTTCCGGTCGGGCTCTTGCAGGTCCATGATCCGGGCCCCCTCCTCGGGGAAGACGCCCTCGGGCACGCGGAAGGTCTCCCCGAAGCGGCTGTTGAACCGCTCCGCGATGTCGCGTGCGAACTCGAGATGCTGGCGCTGTTCGTCGCCGATCGGGACGAGGTCGGTCTGGTACAGGAGGATGTCGCCCGCCATCAGCACCGGATAGGTGAAGAGGCCGGCCGAGATGAAGTCGCGGCGCTCGCTCTTCTCCTTGAACTGCGTCATTCGCCCGAGCTGGCCGTAGCTCGTCACCGCAGACAGCAGCCAAGCGGCCTCGGCGTGCGCGGTGACGTGGCTCTGGACGAAGACGGTCGAGCGCTCGGGGTCGAGGCCGGTGGCGAAGAGCATCGCCGCGAGGTCGAGCGTCGAGCTGCGCAGCGCCTCCGGCTCGTAGTCGACGGTGATCGAGTGCAGGTCGACGATGCAGAAGAACGCCTCCCCCTGTTCCTGGGTCTGCGCGTACTGGCGGAAGCCGCCGCTGTAGTTGCCGAAGTGCTTCGCGCCCGTCGGCTGGATGCCAGAGAAGATCCGCGCCATTTGCTCCGAAGTATCCCAACTACACTCGGAAGGTCTTGAACGGTTCTCCTGAGCTCTTGATCGTGATGGGAGCGGGCGCCACGCCCGATCAGACCGAGCACGTGCTGGCGCGGCTCGAGGAGGCCGGCGTGCAGGCCCGCGTCCAGCGCGGGCGCGAGGCGACGGTGATCGGCGCGATCGGCGAGCGGGAGCAGCTTGCGACCTTGCCGCTGGAGGGCTACCCGGGCGTGGAGCAGGTGCTCCCGATCCTGAAGCCGTACAAGCTCGTCGCGCGCGAGGTCGCGCCTGATCCGACGGTGATCGAGGTCGACGGGCGCCGGATCGGCGACCAGTACTTCGGCCTGATCGCGGGGCCGTGCTCGGTCGAGTACCGAGAGCAGACGCTCGAGACGGCACGCGTTGTCAAGGCGGCGGGCGCGACGATGCTTCGCGGCGGTGCCTTCAAGCCGCGCACCTCGCCCTACACCTTCCAGGGTCTCGGCGACGAGGCGCTTCAGATCCTGCTCGAGGCAAGGGAGGAGACCGGGCTCCCCGTGGTCACCGAGCTGATGGACCCGCGCCACGTGGAGCCGGTGCTCGAGGTCGCCGACGTGATCCAGATCGGCGCGCGCAACAGCCAGAACTTCCTCCTGCTCGCCGAGGTAGGGCGGGCGGACAAGCCGGTACTGCTGAAGCGAGGCATGTCCTCCTCGGTCGAGGAGCTCCTGATGGCGGCCGAGTACGTCGCCAAGGAGGGCAACGAGCGGATCATCCTGTGCGAGCGCGGGATCAAGACGTTCGAGACCGCGACGCGGTTCACGCTCGACCTCGGCGCGGTCGCCGTGCTCAAGCACGAGACGCACCTGCCCGTGATCGTCGACCCCTCCCACGCAGCCGGGCGCCGCGATCTCGTGCTGCCGCTCGCCCGCGCCGCCGCCGCCGTTGGCGCCGACGGGATCATCGTCGAGACGCACCCGAAGCCCGAGGAGGCGCTTTCGGACGGTCCTCAGCAGATTCCGACGGCTGAGTTCGCCGAGTTCGCCCGCGAGGTCGAGGAGATCGTCTCGCTGCTTGGCAAGCAGATCGGATAGGCCGCTCGCCTATTGACTTAAGGACGCGTCCGCTTTAGACAGTGCGGCTGTGCGCCGCCTCCTGGCCGTGATCGTTGCCTCGCTCGTACTAGCCGCGCCGGCCGCGGCTCGGGTGCGGCTTGTCAGCGTCACCTCGCCCATTCCACACGGCGCCTACGCGACGCTGGTCGCGCGAGTCTCCCGCGCAGCGAGGTGCTCGATCATCGTCTACTACAAGAGCGGGCCCTCGCACGCGCAGGGGCTCTACCCGAAGCGGACGGTGGCGGGGCGGGTCAGTTGGACGTGGAAGGTCGGGACGCGGACGACTCCGGGCCGCTGGCCGATCCGAGTCTCGTGCGGCGCCGCCGGCACCCTCAGCACGTCCTTCGTCGTCACTTGACGCCCGGGCGCCCGGCCAGACACGCGCGCGAAAGTGTGACGCCGATAGCCTGCGCCGAGTGGAGCTGCAGCGACTCGCGATCGTAGGAACGGGGCTGATCGGCGCCTCCGTCGGCCTGGCCGCGAAGCGGGCGGGAGTCCGTCAAGTGGTCGGCTACGACGCGGATCCGCAGGTTCTGGCGGGGGCCGCCGAGCGCGGCTCCGTGGATCAGATTGCCGAAAGCCTCCCGGGGGCCGTGGAGGAGGCCGAGCTCGCGGTCGTCGCGACTCCGGTTGCGAACCTTCCCGCACAGGTCGCAGACGTGCTCGAGACGAGCCCGGAGAGCTGCACGGTCACAGACGTCGGCTCGACGAAGAACGCCGTCTGCACGTCGGCGCCCGCCCCGCAGCGCTTCATCGGCGGCCATCCGGTCACAGGCTCGGAGGCACGTGGGCCTGCAAACGCGAGCGCAGACCTCTTCGACGGCGCCACCTGGTTCCTGACCCCGCTCGCCGAGACGGAGCCGGAGCGC
The DNA here is from genome assembly GCA_049644345.1 of Gaiellaceae bacterium. Classification (GTDB taxonomy): domain Bacteria; phylum Actinomycetota; class Thermoleophilia; order Gaiellales; family Gaiellaceae; genus JBARRS01. The sequence continues at coordinate 13,101 of JBARRS010000040.1, read as the reverse complement.
TACCGGCTGGTCCACGGCTTCGTGGGCGACCTCGGCGCCACCCCTGTTGCCGTCGATCCGCTCGCGCACGACCGGCTCGTGGCTCTGACGAGCCACCTCCCGCATGCACTCGCGAACCTGCTCGTCAACCAGGCGGGGTCGACCAGGATCGAAGGACACGAGCCGCTGGCCGCCGCAGGCGGATCCCTGCGCGACATGACCCGCGTGGCCGGCGCCAACCCCCGAATCTGGGTCGACATCTTCCTCGACAACGCAGAGCCGTTGCGCGAGGCGCTGACCGAGCACCGGCGTCGTGCGGAGCAGCTCGAGCGCGCGTTGGCCGCGGGCGACGCGGGATTCCTCGCACGCTGGATCGGCGAGGCAGCGGGCAACCGAGGGCGCATCCTCGCGGAGGCTTTCGCTGAGCCCGGCGAGCTGCAGCAGCTGCGAGTCCACATCCCGGACCGGCCGGGCGTCCTCGCGGGGATCACGCAGGCGCTTGGAGCCGAGCGCATCAACATCGAGGATTTCGAGCTCCGCCACGTCTCGCCCGAGCGCGGTGGCACGCTGACCCTGCTCGTTTCGGGCGAACGGGAGGCAGAGCGGGCCGCTGCGCTGCTCGAAGCGCAGGGGTACGGCGTCGTCGTCGCGCCCGTCCTGGAGGATTAGTGCTCGCTCCGGTGATAGGGCACTAGGTGCGCGTCGAGCCCGCGGCCGCGATCGTCGGCGCGGTCGCCGTCCCAGGCGTCAAGGGGATCTGCCAGCGCGGCGTCCTGCTCGGTGCCGTCGCCGAGGGAGAGAGCGAGCTGCGCGGCTTCGGCCATGCCGGAGACACCGACGCCGCGATCCGCGTTGTTCGCACGCTTGGCGCAACCGTTGACGAGCCGGAGCCTGACGTCGTGCGGATCAAGGGCCTAGGCCTCCATGGTCTGCGCGAGCCGGCGGGGCCGATCGACTGCGGCAATGCCGGCACCGTTCTTCGACTGGTCGCCGGGATCCTGGCGGGCCAGAGCGGCCGGTTCGAGCTCACGGGCGACGCGTCCCTCTCGGCGCGCCCGGTCAGGGTCGAGGAGCCGCTGTCGCAGATGGGTGCGCGCGTCGAAACCACGAACGGACGGCCGCCGGTCGTCGTCGAAGGAGCGGCGCTCCGCCCGATCCGCTACGAGCTGCCGGCGGCGAGCGCGCAGGTCAAATCGAGCGTCCTGCTTGCCGGGGTGCTCGCGCGGGACGGGCCGACGACGGTCGTCGAGCCGCTGCCGACCCGGGACCACACGGAGCGGATGCTCAGTGCTCTGGGCGTCCACGTCAGCCGGCAGGGAAACGAGATCTCCGTCAGGCCGGTCGACCGGCTGCCGCCGCTCTCGCTCGAGATCCCGGGCGACTTCTCCTCAGCCGCCCCGTTCGTCGTCGCCGCGACCCTGCTCAGCGGCTCGGAGCTGATCGTTCGCGGCGTCAACGTCAACCCGACCCGAACAGGACTACTGGCGGTGCTCGCGCGGATGGGCGCCCGTATAACGGTGTTCAACCGGCGCCTGGTCGGAGGCGAGCCCACGGCCGACCTCGAAGTGCGCGAGGCGGAGCTCGTCGCCACATCGATCGGGCCGGAAGAGGTGCCGCTCCTCGTCGACGAGCTGCCGCTGTTCGCGCTCGCAGCCGGCTCGGCGCGTGGTGAGAGCGTCGTCACCGGGGCGTCCGAGCTGCGCGTCAAGGAAACAGATCGGATCGAAAGCGTGACAAATGCGTTACGGGCCCTTGGCGTGCGCATCGTGGCGACGGATGATGGTTTCAGGGTGAGAGGGGTCCCAACCCGCCCCAGGGGTGGGGGTGTGCGCTCGGAGGGCGATCATCGGATCGCGATGCTCGGCGCCGTTGCGGGCGTCGTCTCGCGCGAAGGCGTCGAGATCGAGGACACGGAAGCCGCGGCTGTAAGCTTCCCCGGGTTCTTCGAGCTGCTCGACTCGGTCTCACAGCGATGATCGTGGCCATCGACGGACCGGCGGGAGCCGGCAAGAGCACGGTCGCGCGCCGCCTGGCCGAGCGGCTCGGCTTTCGCTACCTGGACACCGGTGCGATGTACCGGGCGCTCACCTGGCTCGCGCTGCGGGAGGGGATGCCGCTCGGCGTCGGTGATCCCCTCGGCCGGCTTGCTGCCGACCATCCCGTCTCCTTCGACGAGGACGGGCGTGTCTTCATCGGCGATACGGACGTGACGGCCGCGATCCGCCGCTCGGAGATCGACCGCCTCGTTCCCGTCGTTGCGCGCCACCCGCAGGTTCGCGAAGTGATGCGTGAGCGCCAGCGCGAGCTCGCGGACGGCGGCGACGTCGTCATCGAGGGTCGCGACATCGGCACGGTCGTCGTCCCGGGCGCGGTCGTGAAGATCTATCTCAACGCCGACACGGCAGTCCGCACTCGCCGGCGTCAGGCGGAGCGGCCCGACATCGGCGCCGACGCGCTTGCGACCGACCTCCGCCTGCGGGACGAGAGCGACGCCGCCCGAATGCGCCCGGCGGAGGACGCGGAGCTGATCGACACGACCGAGCTCGACGTCGAGGACGTCGTCGGCCGGATCGAACGGCTCGTCCGCGCGCGTCAGCCGGCTTGAACGCGCAGGAAGCCTCGGCCGCCGACGAGCTCGCCGGCACGGTCGCCGTCGTCGGCTTCCCAAACGTCGGCAAGTCGACGCTCGTCAACAGGCTGACCGCCACGCGTGCGGCTGTCGTGCACGAGACGCCCGGGGTCACCCGGGATCGCAAGGAGGTCGTCTGCGAGTGGAACGGCAAACGCTTTCTGCTCGTGGACACCGGCGGCGTCGACGTCGCCGATCCCTCGCCGCTCACACGTTCGGTCGCCGAGCAGGCGCGGGCCGCGGTCGAGGAGGCCGACCTGATCCTCTTCGTCGTCGACGCTCGCGCCGGTGTGACGCCTGGGGACGAGGAGATCGCCGAGATCCTGCGGCGCTCGCACCGCCCGGTGCTCGTGCTCGCGAACAAGATCGACGATCCTGACCAGGACGCGCTCGCGCTCGAGTTTCACCGGCTCGGGCTCGGCGACCCGATCCCGGTCTCGGCTTTGCACGGCCACGGCAGCGGTGACCTGCTCGACACGATCGTAGCTCGTCTGCCTGGGCGCGGCCGGCCGGCGGTCGGCGAGGAAGCCGTCCGGGTCGCGATCCTCGGCCGGCCGAACGTGGGCAAGTCGAGCCTCTTGAACGCCCTCGTCGGCCAGGAGCGCGTGATCGTCTCGGACGTTCCGGGAACGACGCGGGACGCGATCGACACCGTCGTCCAGCGCGAAGACCGGACGTTCCTGCTCGTCGACACAGCAGGTCTGCGGCGCAAGCGCCGGCAGCGGCAAGGGATCGAGTACTACTCGGAGCTGCGCGCGCTCGCCGCAGCCGAGCGAGCGGACGTCGCGCTTGTCCTCGTCGACGCGAGTGAGGGCCTCGTCGATCAGGACGTCGCGGTCGCCGACGTGGCGCGAAAGGCGCAGTGCTCGACGCTCGTCGTTCTCTCGAAGTGGGACGCCGCCCAGGTGACGATCGAAGACGTGCGCCCGGAGATCGAGCGGCGGCTGCGCCAGCGGCCACCCCTCGTCGCGGTCTCGGCGAAGACGGGGCGGGGGCTCGGCCGCCTGCTCGACCTGGTCGAAGAGCTCTTCGCCAAGTACAACAGCCGCATCCCGACCTCCGAGTTGAACCGCTTCCTCGGCGAGCTGCGAGAGCTTCGCCAGCCCCCCTCCCGCGGCCGGCGTCGCCTCAACCTCCTCTACGGGACGCAGGTACGGACCCGACCGCCCCGCTTTCGCTTCTTCGTCAACGACCCCGGCCTGATCACGCGCGACTACGGCTACTGGGTCGAGAACCAGCTGCGCGAGCGCTTCGGCCTCGAGGGTGTACCGGTCGCAATCGATTTCGTGAGGAGAGCGTGAAGAGTGATCTGGATCAAGTAGCCTTCGCGGCCGCGATGGCCGCGCGGGAGTTTCTGTTCACGTCCGAGTCGGTCACCGAGGGGCACCCCGACAAGATCGCCGACCAGATCTCGGACTCGGTGCTCGATGCGGTGCTAGCGGATGACCCGGGCGGCCGCGTCGCCTGCGAGACAATGATCACGACGGGCCTCGTCGTCGTGGCCGGCGAGATCTCGACCGAGACGTGGGTCGACATCCCCTCGCTCGTCCGCAAGAAGGTCGCGGACATCGGGTACACGCACTCCGAGTGGGGGTTCGACGCGCATACGTGCGGCGTCGTCGTCGCGATCGACGAGCAGTCGCCAGACATCGCCCGCGGGATCGACTCGTCCTACGAGGTTCAGCACGACCCAGGCGACGACGATCCGCTCGACCGGATCGGCGCCGGCGACCAGGGGATGATGTTCGGCTACGCGACGCGGGAGACGGACGAGCTGATGCCGATCCCGATCATGCTCGCGCACAAGATCTGCCGACGGCTGGCCGAGGTGCGGAAGGCCGGCGAGCTGCCGTATCTCCGTCCCGACGGGAAGGCGCAGGTAACCGTCCGTTACCAGGTCGACGAGGAGGGCAGGCAGAGGCCGGTCGAGATCGAGCGTGTGCTCGTCTCGACCCAGCACTCCGACGGGATCAGCTCAGAGGATCTGATCAAGCCGGACATCGTCGACCGCGTGCTGCGGCCGATCCTGCCGCGCGAGCTCTATGACGAGGCGCGGCTCGAGCACGACCGCGACTTCGTGTACGTCAACCCGACGGGCAAGTTCGTCGTCGGCGGGCCGATGGGGGACACAGGGTTGACCGGCCGCAAGATCATCGTCGACACGTACGGCGGCGCTGCGCGACACGGTGGCGGCTCCTTCTCAGGCAAGGATCCGACGAAGGTCGACCGCTCGGCGGCGTACGCCGCGCGCTACGTGGCGAAGAACGTCGTTGCGGCGGGGCTCGCCGACCGATGCGAAGTGAACGTCGCCTACGCGATCGGTGTCGCCCATCCGGTCTCGATCGCGGTGCGGACGTTCTCGACCGAGCGCGTTCCGATCCCCCGGATCGAGGAGCTCGTCCGCGAGCACTTCGACCTCCGCCCAGCGGCGATCCTTCGCGACCTCGACCTCCGACGCCCGATCTATGCGAAGACCGCGGCGTACGGCCACTTCGGCCGTGACGACCACGACTTCACCTGGGAGCGCACAGACAAGGCAGACGCGCTCCGCGCGGCGGCCGGCCTCGGCGCCGTCGAAGCGCGCGCGTAACCCGGAACGGGGTCAGACCCCGGAACGAAGGTGTTTCGTGAGCGTCACAAATCGCGCGCGCGACGCCTTGGGCGGCTGGAGAGGCGCGATGGTGCGAGCGGCCGCCGTTGCAGTTCGGTAGCGGGGTCTGACCCCATAGGGGCGGACCGACGGGCAGGTCGGCCTCGCGGTGCGCTGACCTGGGCCGGCAGCCCCGGAGTATGGCGGTCAGGCGGGACGGACGAAGAGGCCGGCTGCCGCTTTCTCGGTGATCGCCTGCTCGCCGCCGTTCAGGCGGATCGTGAGCTGACCGGCGGCCGGCTGGGCATCTCGTATCTCGAGCTCGGTCCCGGGCACGAGGCCCTGGTCGTAGAACCAGTGGAGCAACTCGCCGTCGTGCTCGGCTAGGCGGACGATCGTCGCCCGCGAGCCGGGCCGGAGCTCGGCGAGCGGGGCCAGCTCCTCGTTCTCCGCCTGCTCGCGCTGCGGGTCGACCGGCCAACCGTGCGGGCAGCGTTCGGGACGGCCGAGCCGCTCCGAGATCCGTTCGATCATCTCGTCCGTGAACGTGTCGCCCAGCTCGTCTGCGTGGACGTGCGACTCGGCGGCCGTGTAGCCCATGAAATCGGTCAGCAGCCGCTCGATGATGCGGTGGCGGCGGACGACCCGCTCGGCGCGCGCCCGGCCCGGCGTCGTCAGCAGGGCTTCCTTGTGCTCGCCGCGCTCGACGAGTCCCTCGGCCTCGAGCCGCTTCAGCATCTCGCCTGCCGAGGCGCGAGAGACACCGAGCATCTCCGCGACGCGCGCCGCAAGCGTCGGCGAGCCGGAGGAATGCGGGCGGTACTCGCCGATCGGGAAGGCGAGGAAGTAGATCGTCTCGAGGTAATCGTCGATCGAGTGTCCGGTTGCCACGCCAGCTCGAGCCGAACTCTACTCACGAGCGTCTGTAAGGTGAGCCTTACAAAGTGTCTTCGGCCCAGATCCTCGGACTCGGAGCGATCGCCGGCTCGACGATCGTGCTCGGCCTGCCGATGGGCAGGCTGAACAGCGGCGGCGCGCGACTCAAGTCGTTCTTCACCGCTTTCGCAACGGGCATCCTCCTCTTCCTGCTCTGGGATGTCCTCTCCCAGTCGATTGGCCCGGTCGAGCGGTCTGTGCACGCACACGCATGGGCCTCCGTCGCAGGGCGCGGCGGGATCGCGCTCGGCGGCTTCGCCGCCGGCCTGCTCAGCCTCGTCTACTACGACCTGTGGATGAAGGCACGACGGCGCAAGACGTTCCTCGGCCCCGGTGCCGCCTCGGCGACGGAGTTCGAGCCGAGTTGGTGGCACGGCCTGTCGCCCGCGCGTTGGCTCGCGCTCTTCATCGCCACCGGAATCGGGCTGCACAACTTCTCCGAGGGCCTCGCAATCGGCCAGTCCGCTGCGCGGGACGAGCTCAGCCTCGCGCTCGTGCTCGTGATCGGGTTCGGGCTCCACAACGCCACCGAGGGCTTCGGGATCGTCGCTCCTCTCGCCGGAGACGAGGAGACGCCGAGCTGGGGCTTCCTCGGCCTGCTGGCGCTGATCGGCGGCGGCCCGACCTTCCTCGGGACTCTCGTCGGCCAGGCATGGACGAGCGAGCTCGTCACGATCGGCTTCCTCGCGCTCGCGGCCGGGTCGATCCTCTACGTGGTGATGGAGCTGTTGAACGTCTCCCGGCTCTTCTCGACCAAGGTGATGACGAGCTGGGGCGTACTGATCGGGCTCACGGTCGGCTTCGTAACGGACTTCATTCTCAAGGGCGCCGGCGTCTAGGCCCGTCGATACGCTCGGCGGGTGACCAGGTACGGGACGGTCTATCCGCTTGTGACGACGCGCGCGCTCGCGCGCGAGTTCACCTACGAGCTGACGAACGGTGCCGAGAAGGGCGCCGTCGTCTCCGTGCCGTTCGGCCGCGCGCGACGCCGGGGCGTCGTCGTCGACGTGGTCGAGGAGCCCCCCGCCGGAGTGCAGCCGGTTCCGATCGAGCGGGTCGAGGACGTGCTGTCGCCGGCGCTCGTCGACCTCGCGCTCTGGGTCGGCGACTACTACGGCTCGACGCCCGGGAGGGCCCTGGCCCTCGCGGCGCCTACGACGCGAAGGCGTGATCCCAGGAGCCGTAGGCTTCCGCCGGGCGAGGCCCAGTCGCTCTCGGCACCGTCCGAGGCACCGGTTCCGACCGAGGAACAGGAAACCGCCCTCGCGCGGATCGTGGGCGCGCTCGACGGAACCGGCGGCCACTTCCTCCTCTACGGCGCCACCGGCAGCGGCAAGACGGAGGTCTACCTTCGCGCCTGCGGCGCGGCGCTCGAGCGCGGCCGCGGCGCGATCGTGCTCGTGCCGGAGATCGCGCTGACGCCGCAGACGGTCGGTCGCTTCCGGGCACGCTTCGGCGACGGGGTGGCGTTGCTGCACTCGGGGCTTTCCGAGGCTCAGCGGCGGGACGAACGCGAGCGCATCGGACGCGGGGAGGCGCGTGTCGTCGTCGGCGCTCGCTCGGCGGTGTTCGCGCCGCTCGAGCGGCTTGGCGTCGTCTGCATCGACGAGGAGCACGACCCCTCGTACAAGCAGGAGTCCGACCCGCGCTACGACGCGCGCACGGTCGCCGCGAAGCGAGCCGCCCTCGAAGGCGCGGTTGCGGTCTACGGCAGCGCGACGCCGCGGCCGGAGAGCTGGGCGCGGCTCGAGCGGCTCGAGCTCGGCGGCAGGCTCGGCGCCGCGCTGCCGCCCGTGCGGGTCGTCGACCTTCGGCGTGAGTCGTATCCGCTCTCGGCACCGCTGCTCGCCGAGCTCGGCACGGTCGCGAAGGACGGCGGCAAGGCGATCCTGCTTCTCAACCGGCGGGGGGTCGCCCCCGCGCTCCACTGCCGCGCTTGCGGCCACACACCGCACTGCGTCGACTGCGACGTCGCGCTCGTGTTGCACGCCACCGGCGACCTCCGCTGCCACCATTGCGGCTACTCGGAGCCGGCGCCGCAGCGCTGCCGCGCCTGTGGCTCGGTCGAGCTCGCGCGGATCGGAGCCGGTACGCAGCGGCTCGAGCGCGAGCTCGCAAGGCGGCTACCCGAGCTCGAGCTGATCCGACTCGACGCCGACACGGTCGCGAAGCCGGAGGCCATGGCGGCGGCACTGCGCCGGTTCGCCGAGGCGGACCGCGCAGTCCTCCTCGGGACACAGATGGTCGCCAAAGGCCACGATTTCCCTGGCGTCGCGCTCGCCGCGGTCGTCGATGCCGACGGTGGGCTCGGCCTGCCCGACTTCCGTGCCGAAGAGCGAACATTCCAGCTCGTGACCCAGCTCGCCGGGCGGAGCGGCCGCGACGCGCCGGGGAAGGTGATCGTGCAGACCTTCCAGCCCGACTCACGTGCGATCGAGCTCGCGGCGCGGCACGACGTCCCAGCGTTCCTCGCCGGGGAGCTCGAGCGGAGACGCGCGCTCGGCTACCCGCCCTTCCGCCACCTCGTGCGCGTGCTCGTGGCCGGGCCCGACGCCGCGGCGCCGCACCGGGCACTCGAGGAGCTGCGGTGCGGTCTCGCCGGCGCCGACGTGCTCGGGCCGGCGCCGCTCTTCCGCCTGCGCGGCCGACACCGGGCACAGCTCGTGGCGAAGACGGAGGAGCCGCGGCGGATCGCAGCTCGGGTCGCCCACCTCCTCTCGGCGGCCGCACCCGCGATGCGTCGGGCCGGCCTGACGGCCGTCGTCGACGTCGATCCGCAGAGCCTCTAGGAACCGTTCGACGAGAAGTGTTGGTAGTCGGGCGACGCCGTCCAGCGGCCGCCCCAAGCCCAGCCCACCGCGGCGAACGTCCCAACGAGCACTCCACCCCGCACGGCCATGCCGCGCCGGACATGCGTCCGGTTCAAGTACGCCGCGCCGGCCCGCGGATGCACCGTCCCGCCGACGACGTAGGGGTTCTCGACCGGATTGACGTCGATCGCCTGGCCGTACGCGTGCACCGACCACCGCCTCGGGCCGAGCGCGACGGCGTAGCGGCAGTTGAACGCCGAGGTGTTGTCGGCCGCCATCGACCGCTCGTCGCTGCCCCGGTAGGCGTCGATCGGCAGCAGGCGCCGGATCGGGAAGCGTGCCGCGTAGAGCCGGGCAAAGACGTGGACGATGTCGCTGACGGCGTCGGCGTTGACGACCAGGGCGCCACTGTGCGGCCTTCCGTCGAAGCCCCAGTAGGCCAACCGCACGCGTCTCAGCTGCGCCGGCGCGACCGGACAGCCGGCGTGCCATGAGTACCGGAGCTGCGCCCTTGTCACGGTCGCCGTGGTGGACGAGAACGGCGGCGCCTGGACAGAGCCGGCGAGCAGCAGCCCAAGCAACATGAGCCTCATCGCCGGTCGAGCGTACTCTGAACGGCCGAATGGCAAGGACGATCGCCCTCTCGGCCTGCCTCGCTCTGTGTGTGGCGGCCCCCGCGGCGGGTGACCACGAGCGAGGCTCCGGCTGCCCGGCCACGCTCGCAAACCAGCTCGCCTCCACGAGATCCGCGGCGCAGCTCGTCACGGTGGTGGCGCCGCGCCGCACGTCGACCCAAGGCACGCTCCGGCTCTGGCGGAAATCGGGCGACTGCTGGCAGTCCGTCGCCGGCCCCTGGACCGCGTGGCTGGCCCAGCGCGGCGTATCCGATCGTCATCGCGAGCGAGACCACACGACACCGACGGGCGCCTACGGCTTCGATCGCGTCATGTACGGGATCGCACCGAACCCCGGGGTGCGTTACGCATACCACCGAATCGTGTGCGGCGACTGGTGGGTCGAGGACCCACGGTCGCCCTACTACAACAGGTTCCACCACGTCCGCTGCGGCTCGAAGCCGCCGTTCCGTGTGACGAGCGAAGACATGTCCCGATCGCCGACGGCGTACCGGCATCTCGCCGTCATCCGCTACAACACCGAGCCGATCGTCCCGGGCCGGGGCTCGGGCATCTTCCTCCACGCGAGCACCGGCAGACCGACGCTCGGGTGCGTGAGCCTGCCGCTCGCGCAGCTGCTCACCGTCCTCCGGTGGCTGCAGCCTGCGAGCGCACCGCTGATCGTGATCGGGACGCGCGCTGAGATCCGCCGTTTCTAGGCACGGTCGAGCTTCTACACTCCGGCCGTGGCGGAAGCAGGCGAAGTACGGACAGACACCGAGCTCGATCCCGAGGCGGAGGCGCGCCGGCGGCTCGCGCTCGCGCAGATCCGCCAGTACCCCGACCCCGTGCTGCGGATGCGGGCGAACGAGGTCGAGACCTACGACCGAGATCTCGCCCAGCTCGTCGAGCGCATGCGGGGCCTGATGAAGGACGCGAACGGCGTCGGTCTTGCGGCAACGCAGGTCGGCGTGCTTCGCCGCGTATTCGTCTTTCAGCGCGAGGAGGACGAGGAGCCGATCGTGCTCGTCAACCCCGAGCTCGTCGAGCGCTCGGACGAGACCGAGCCGACCGACGAGGGTTGCCTCTCGCTCCAGGGCGTGCTCGTGCCGGTCGAGCGGAGCACCTCCATCGTCGTGGTCGGCCGCGACGTCGAGGGGAACGAGCAACGGCTCGAGCTCGAAGGACTACCCGCCCGGGTCGTGCAACACGAGATCGACCATCTGGACGGGATCCTGATCCTCGACCGGACGACGCCCGAGGCGCGGCGGGAGGCGCTGGGCGTCCTGCGTCCCCAGCCGATTCTCGGCACCGTCTGACATGGCCCGCGTGGCCGTGGCCGCGACGGCTCCGTTCGGGGCCGACGTGCTCGAACGCCTGGCGGCCAGGCACGACGTGACGTTTCTGCTCACGCGACCGGACCGGCCGGCCGGGCGCGGCCGCCGCGTGACTGCGCCGCCCGCGAAGCAGGTGGCAGAGCGGCTCGGCATCACCGTTCGCCAGCCGGAACGGCTGGACGACTGGTTCGAGGTGCCGGAGGAGCCGATCGTGATCGCGGCCTACGGCGCACTGATCCCGACGCCGCTGCTCGAGCTCGGCCGGTGGCTCAACGTCCACCCGTCGCTTCTCCCGCGCTGGCGCGGCGCCGCGCCTGTCGAGCGCGCGCTCATGGCCGGCGACCTCGAGAGCGGCGTCACGATCCACAAGACGACTCCGGAGCTCGACGCCGGCCCGATCGCGGCCCAGCGGACGTTCGCGATCGCACCCGACGACGACGCCGGAGCCGTCTATGCAAAGGCCGCCGAGGTCGCGGTCGAGCTGCTCGACGACGTGCTTTCGGGCGAGCCGGAGTTCCGTCCGCAGGAGGGCGAGCCTACCTACGCGATGAAGATCGGCCCGGAGGACAGGGAGCTCGACCTGTCTCGGCCCCAGGATGCGCTGAACCGGGTACGGGCCCTCTCCCCGCACATCGGTGCCAGAGCGGAGCTCCAGGGTCGCCCGGTGATCGTCTGGCGCGCCCGGGTCGAGGACGGCAAGTTCGTCCCCGTCGAGGTGCAGCCGGAGGGCCGGCGGCGGATGAGCTACGAGGAGTTCCTCCGCGGTTTGCGGTGATCTCGCCCGCCCGCCGCGCAGCGTACGAGACGGTGCTTCGCGTCTTCGAGCAGGACGCCTACGCCGACCGTGCTTTTCGCACCGTCTCCGAGGGACTCGATGCCCGCGATCGCGGCTTCGCCCAGCGGCTCGCGTACGGGACGATTCAGCGGGTCCGCACGCTCGACCACGCGATCGAGCAGCTCGGGCGACGGCCGGCGCGCAAGCTCGATCCGCCCGTGCGGGCCGCGCTCCGGCTCGGCGCCTACCAGCTTGCATTCCTGGAGACGGCCGAGCACGCGGCGGTGAACGAGTCGGTCGAGCTGGTCCGCTCGGCGGGGCTCGAGCGCGCCGTCGCGTTCACGAACGCCGTGATGCGGCGTCTGACCGACGGAATCCGGACGCTGATCGAGTCGCTTCCGGAGGACGCGCTCAAGCACTCGTACCCTGACTGGGTCGAGCGGGTCTGGACGCGCGATCTCGGCCGTGACGTGGCGCTCGCGCTGATGCGGGCGCAGAACGAGCCGCTCGAGACGGTCGTGCGGCTGGTACGAGGGGAGATCGAGGGCCAGGCAACAGACGTGCCCGGTGCGTACAGGGTCGAGCGGATCGACGAGCAGGCCCTTGCCGACGGCCGAATCTGGCCTCAGAGCCGCGGCTCTCAGCTCGCCGGTCTCTGCGTCGAGTCCCGTGAGGGCGAGCGTGTGCTCGACCTCTGCGCAGCGCCGGGCGGCAAGGCGACGATGCTCGCCGGCGAGGTCGTTGCGGTCGAGATCCACCCAGGACGGGCCCGCGAGCTGGAGGAGCATGTACGTCGGCTCGGCGCGACGAACGTGACCGTGCTGCAGGCGGACGCGCTCGCGCTTCCCACGGAGGTGCGCGGATTCGACCGGGTCCTGGTCGATGCGCCCTGCTCGGGGCTCGGCGTGCTCGCGCAACGGCCCGACCTGCGCTGGCGCGCGCAGCCGCTGCCGGACCTCCAGCGCGAGCTGCTGCGGGTAGCCGCCGAGCGGGTGAAACCGGGCGGCTCGATCGCCTACTCCGTCTGCACGATCAATGCCGACGAGAACGAGCGCGTGGTCGACGAGTCCGGGCTCGAGACCGAGTCCCTCGGAGAGAAGTGGCCTTCGTTCGCGCATCCACGCCGGCCGGAGTTCCTGCTCACGCTCCCGCACGTTCACGGCACCACAGGCTTCTTCATCGCCAGGATGCGAACCTAAGATCGCGTCGTGTCGTGGGGCAACTGGATCCGGACCATCGAGGTCGAGCCCTCCCTGTATGCAGCCGACTTCGCTCACCTCGGCGCGCAGATCGAGGTGCTCCTGCGGGCCGGTGCACGCGTATTCCACTTCGACGTCGGCGACGGTCACTTCGTCGAGCCGATCACGATGGGCCCGATCGTGCTGCGCTCGATCGCAGGCCTGGTCCACGGAGAGGGGGGCGTGCTCGACT
>JBARRS010000039.1:0-10593 GCA_049644345.1 Gaiellaceae bacterium | reverse complement strand
CTCTACGGCGGCAGCCTCCCCGCGGGCGCCCTTGGGCTCGACGATCGCGAGCGGGTCCCGGTCGTGGGGATTCCCGAAGCGGCAGCGCGGGAGGCCCTGTCGGCCCTCGCGCGCGGCCGGCGGCCCGCCCTCTCGCTCGGCCTCGCGCGGCACGCCCGGAATCCGGGCGCTTCGACGATCGCGCCGTTCTCCTCCCACGGCGTCGCCTTCGACGGCACGGTCAAGCCGGATCTGACTGCTCCGGGGGTCGCGCTGATGACCTCGGAGCCGGGCGCGAGCGAGGACGGCGAGCCGCGTTTCGGCACCGTCAACGGCTCCAGTGCCGCGGCCGCTGTGGTCGGGGGTGCGGCGGCCGTGCTCGCGCAGGCCCGACCGGCGCTCGGCGCGCGCGAGCTCGAAGCCCTGCTCGTCGGCTACGCGCGCCCGCTCCCCGACGCCTCCGTCGCGGCGCAGGGCAACGGCCTGCTCGAGCTCGGCGCGGCCGCCGCCGCCGAGTTCGGTGCGGAGCCTGCCGCCCTCACCTTCGGCGAGGCGACGAAGGCGGGGTGGCACGAAACGAGGACGGTCGAGCTCAAGAACCTGACGATGCGGCGGCTCGCTCTCGGAATCACCGCCGAGCAGGGCGGCGGCGCCGGGCTCGCGATCTCCGCGCGTCCGCGGCGGCTGCTGCTGCGGCGCGGGATGACTGCGGTCGTTCGGCTGACCGCGCGGCTCGAGGGACGGCCGGGCACGGATGCAACACCGGCGGAGGGCACGGTGCGGATCGCCGCCGCAGGAGGGACTCCGCTCCGAATCCCGTGGGTGATCGCATTCGGTCCGGCGCCGACGAGTCTGATCCAGTCACTCCAGCTCTCTGCGCGGAGGTTCAGACCGTCGGATACGAGGCCCGCAGTGCTCGCGTTTCGCGTCGGCCGCGTTGTCTCCGCGGTGGAGGGACTGCAGGTGCTTCCGGTCGCCCGGCTCGACGTCGGGCTGCGCGCCGCGGACGGTCGCTCGCTCGGACTGCTGGCCCGGCTGCGCGATCTGCTCCCCGGCCGCTACGCCTTCGGGCTGACCGGGCGCGACCCTGACGGAAACCTCCTTCTCCCAGGCGCATACACGCTGCGGCTGCTTGCCGTTCCGACCGCCGGAGGCCCGCCGACGCGGCGAACGGTGCGGTTCTCGATCAGGTAGGCTCGCGCCGTTTTCCAGCGCTTTTTCGACCTCAAGGAGCTCGCGTGACGACGATCGAAGCCCCGCCCACCCACCTGAAAGAGAACCCGTTCGAGCTCGCGCGCGAGCAGTTGCGCAAGGTCGCCGACCTGTTCGGAATCGACGACCGGCTCGTCAACGTCCTCCAGGAGTGCAAGAAGGCGGTCGTGGTCTCGGTCCCGGTCACGATGGACGACGGCACCGTCGCGGCGTACGAGGGCTATCGGGTCACGCACAACATCGCGCGGGGGCCTTCGAAGGGGGGCATTCGCTATCACCCGGACGTGACGCTCGACGAGGTGAAGGCGCTGGCGATGTGGATGACCTGGAAGTGTGCGCTGATGGGGATCCCGTTCGGCGGCGCCAAGGGCGGAGTCATCTGCGATCCGAAGAGGCTCTCACGAGCCGAGCTGGAGCGGATGACCCGGCGCTACATCACGGAGATCATCAACGAGATCGGGCCGGAGAAGGACATCCCCGCTCCCGACGTCGGCACCGATCCGACCGTGATGGCGTGGATCTTCGACACGTACTCGATGAACAAGGGCCACTCTGTGCTCGGAGTCGTCACCGGCAAGCCGCTCAACGTCGGTGGCTCGCTCGGGCGGCTCGAGGCCACGGCCCGGGGCGCCCTCTACTGCATCCAAGAGGCCGTCCGCAAGCTGGAGCGCTCGCTCGAGGGCCTCACGGTCGCGGTGCAGGGCTTCGGCAACGTGGGCAGCTTCCTGGCGAAGTTCCTCGCCGAGCAGGGAGCGACAGTCGTCGCCGTCTCCGACTCGCGTGGAGGCATCTACAACCCGAAAGGCCTCGACGTACCGGCGGTCTTCGCGCACAAGCAGGAGACCGGCAGTTTCGACGGTCTCAAGGGCGCCGAGCGGATCTCGAACGACGAACTGCTCCAGCTGGACTGCGACGTGCTGGCGCCGTGTGCGCTCGAGCAGGTGATCACGACCGAGAACGCCGACAAGGTGAAGGCCAAGCTCGTCTGCGAGGGTGCGAACGGGCCGGTGACGCCGGGGGCGGACGAGATCCTCGAGGACCACGGCGTGATCGTCCTTCCGGACATCCTCGCCAACGCGGGTGGGGTCGTCGTCTCCTACTTCGAGTGGGTCCAGGGCCTCCAGGAGTACTTCTGGAAGGAAGGCGAGGTCAACTCCAAGCTCCGTGACATCGTCACGCGCGCGTTCAACGAGACCTGGCACGTCTACGAGGACCGCGAGACGAGCATGCGTCTCGCCGCCTACGGGCTCGGGGTTGGTCGCGTCGCAGAGGCGACGGTGACCCGCGGCCTTTACCCATAAGCCTCGTCACCCTCTATCACGCCGAAGGCTGCTCGCTCTGCGATCGGGCACGCAGGCAGCTCGCAGACCTTCGCGACGAGCTCGGATTCGAGCTCGAGGAGGTCCTGATCGACGGCGATCCCGAGCTCGAGGCCCGCTACCGCGAGTGGCTGCCGGTGGTCGAGCTCGACGGCGAGCGGCTGTTCGTCTACTACGTCCAGCCGGAGACGCTGCGCCGAAGACTGCACAAAGTTTGAGGTTTGTAACTTCGAAACGGCTCAGCGCGAGCGGTGCTGGCAGAATGGTTGTGCGGTCACAAAGCAATGGAAGGAGCTGTGGTGGCGGATCGGCTGACGGTGGGCGTCGCGGCGCGCCTGAGTCGCTATCTCCAGGTGCTGACCCAGGCGAGGAAGATGGGGAAGGAGCGGATCTCCTCCCAGGAGATCGCGGACTACACCAACATCAACGCGACCCAGATCCGGCGCGACCTCTCTGCCTTCGGCAAGTTCGGCAAGCGGGGCGTCGGCTACAACATCGACAGCCTGCTCGGTGAGATCCGCCGCATACTCCGGACGCAGGGGCAACACAACATCGCGCTGGTGGGCGCCGGCCGCCTGGGCCAGGCGATCGCGAGCTCGTCGATCTTCGCCGAGCACGGGATCAACATCGCCGCCGTCTTCGACCGGGATCCGGAGAAGGTAGGGAGGCAGATCGGCGATCTGAACGTCAGTGACTACGGTCAGCTCGCTCCGCTCGTCCACGACAAGAACATCATCGTCGGCGTGCTCGCCGTGCCCGCCACGAGCGCGCAAGAGGTCGCGAGTGACCTCGTGGGCTCGGGCGTGAAGATCATCTTCAACTACTCAGAGGCGCTGCTCGACGTTCCGCACGACGTCGCGGTCCACACGTCGAATCCCGCCGTCGAGCTGCTCCACGCGCTCTACTTCCACCTGACCTAACCGGACCGGCCCCAACGGCGGTGCCAGACGTCTTCACGAAAGTGTGACGGCCACCGCGAAACGCCTGCAAAGAGCCCACTCCGTCTGTGTCAGACACAAAAAAACGCCGTTGAGAATCCTTCTCTGGCACGGCTACCTGCTCGGCGGCACCGGCTCGAATGTCTACACCCGGGCGCTCGCGAACGCCTGGAGCCGGGCGGGGCACGAGGTTGTCGTCTTCTGCCAGGACCCGCATCCGGAGCGGTTTGAGCTCGCCGGCGCGGAGGTCGTCCGTCCGGCGCTCCCGGACGGCCTGTTGCCGGTCTTCATTCTCGACCGTTACGAAGGTCTCGACCCGCGCCTGGTCCAGGACTGCACGGCCGCGGAGCGGGAGCGTTACGTCGCGGCGAACGCCGAAGCTGTGCGCGGGAGGCTCCCCGCCGACCTCGTCTTCGCGAACCACGTCATCCTGGGCGGACCCGTTGCCGCAGCCACGGGCGCTCCGTTCGCCGTCAAGGCGCACGGCTCCGAGCTCGAGTACTCGATGCGGGACAATCCCGAGCTCCAGGCGTGGGGGAGGAAGTCGCTGGAACGGGCGAGCGCCGTCTTTGTCGGGTCCGCCCACATCCGCGGCGTGCTCGAGGAGGTCGTCGGGCAAGTCGAGCGCGTTCACGAGGTGCCTCCGGGCGTCGACGTCGCCGAGTTCGTCCCCCAAGAGCGTCCCGAGGCTCTCGGCGAGCTGCTCGACGAGGCCCGCCGCGACCCACCGAACCCCGGTGGGCGGAACGAGCGGCTCCCGGACGAGGGGAACGCCGAGCGCCTGGCCGAGTTCTTCGCGGGAGAGGAGCCGACCGTCCTCTACTTCGGCAAGCTTCTCTACAACAAGGGCGTCCACGTGCTCTTCGAGGCGCTCCGACAGCTCGACGCCCGCGCGGTCGTCGTGGGCTTCGGCGACTACCGCGCGCAGCTCGAGGCGATCGCGCCGCCGAGAGCAGTCTTCACCGGGCCGCTCGAGCACCGCCACCTCGTCCATCTGATCCCGCTCTGCGACGTCACGGTCGTGCCCTCGATCTTTCCGGAGGCCTTCGGGATGGTCGCGGCGGAGGCGGCCGCCGGCGGCTCGCTGCCCCTGGTGGCCCGCCACTCCGGGCTTGCCGAGATCGCGGCCGGGCTCGAGCGCGAGTACCCGCCGGAGTACGGGCACCTGGCGGCTTTCGAGACCGGAGATGTCGATGACCTCCGCGCGACGCTGAGGGAGTTACTGGCGCTACCGCCCGAGGAACGAGCGCGCCTGCGCGCCGCCGCGCGCCGGGCCGCGGAAAAGCTCTGGTCATGGCAATCCGTCGCCGAACGGCTTCTCGCTCCTCTGGCCGGCGGCGGCTAACGCCGGGCGGAGCCCGGCTCCGCCGCCGCCTGACGCTGGAGAAGCGAGGTGCTGAAGCCGCTTCAATTACGGTAGTTGCATGGGTGACGCCCAGCGCCTGAGCCCTGACGAGCAGATCCGCTTCGCCCGCGAGAGCTTCGACTCGGCGACCGACCTGACGTTGGCCGTCGAGGAGGAGTTCGCGATCCTCGACCCCGAGACGCTCTCGCTCGTAGGCCGCTTCGAAGACCTCCAGGCGGCGGCGCAGGGGACCGCGCTCGAGGATCACCTCGTCGGCGAGCTGATCTCGTCAGAGGTAGAGGTGCGAACCGGCCGCTGCGAGAACTTCGCCGAGGCGGCGTTGAGGATGGGCGAGCGCCGGTCACAGCTTCGGGAGCTCGCCGACGCGCAAGGGGTAACGCTCGCCTCGATCGGCACGCACCCATGGAGCCCCTGGCAGGAGCAACACATCATCGACACGCCGCACTACCGCCGCAACGACGAGCTCCTCCGCTACGTCGTCTGGCGCAACAACAGCTTCGGCATCCACCTCCACGTCGCGATCCACGGCGCCGACCGCGCCGTTGCCGTGTGCAACGCGCTGCGGAACTTCCTTCCAGAGCTGCTCGCGCTCTCCGCCAGCTCGCCCTTCGTCGAGGGCGTGTATACGTATCTGCACTCCGCGCGGACGCAGATCTTCACCCGCATGTTCCCCCGGTGCGGGATCCCGGACGCCTACGACGGCTGGGACGGCTTCGAGCGCTACGTCCGCTTCCTGTACGACACCGGCTCGATCGACGAGCACACGCAGATGTGGTGGAGCGTGCGTCCGCATCTCGCGTTCCCGACCGTCGAGATAAGGGTCTGCGACGCGCAGCCCGAGCTCGGAGAGGCCCGCTCGCTCATGGCCTTCGCCTACGCGCTGACGGCTCGGATCGCCAGGGCAATCGACGAGGGCGAGCCGTTGCCTGACCACCCGCGCCGCCTACTCGAGGAGAACTTCTGGCGCGCGATCCGCTACGGCCTCTCCGGGGAGTTCATCGACCTCTCGACCGGAGAGGTGCGGCCGGCTCGTGCTCACCTCGAGCGCCTGGTCGAATGGGTCGCTTCGGTAGCGGAGGAGATCGGGGCGGTGCAATCCCTCGGCGTGCCGACGGCGAACTCGGCCGAGCGCCAGATCGCGCTGCACGAGGAGGGGGCGACGATGGAGGAGATCTACTCCGGGCTCGTGCGGCCGCGGGAGCCGGTTGGTGGCTGAAGACGAAGCTCCCCGCGAGGAGGAGCTGCTCAAGCAGGTCGAGGAAGAGCTGCGCAAGCTCCAGGTCTCGGACCTCCTGCTGCAGACGCTGTACACGGTCTCGTCGCTCGGTTACCACCGCCTCTCGGGAGACGGCAAGGACCTCGAGCAGGCTCGGCTTGCGATCGAGGCGCTGAAGGCCCTGATCCCCGTGCTCGAGGGCGAGGTGCCCGAGGACGCGCTGCGGGACTTCAGTCAAGTCCTCGCGAACATGCAGCTCGCCTACGCGTCGGCCGTCAGTGACGAGCTGGATGCCGGCAGCTGAGATCGGCGTCTTCGGCGGCTCCGGCTTCTACTCGTTCCTCGAGGACGTCGAGGAGATCGAGCTCGACACGCCGTACGGGAAGCCGTCGGCGCCGTTCGTCATCGGCGAGGTCGGCGGCAAGCTCGTCGCGTTCCTCCCGCGGCACGGGCGCGAGCACGAGTTGCCGCCTCACAGGATTCCCTATCGCGCGAACGTGTGGGGGATGCGGGAGCTCGGCGTCCGCCGGATCATCGGTCCGAACGCCTCCGGCGCGCTCAGGCTGGAGCTTGCCCTGGGCGAGTTCGTGGTCTGCGACCAGTTCGTCGACAGGACGAGTGGGCGCGAGGACACCTTCTACGACGGCCCGAAGACGACGCACGTGTCGGCCGCCGATCCGTACTGCCCTGACCTGCGCCGCTTGCTGGTCGAGACCGCGCATGAGCTCGGGATCGCCACCCGCGACGGCGGCACGGTGGTGACGATCCAAGGTCCACGCTTCTCCACCCGCGCCGAGTCGAAGTGGTTCCAGCAGATGGGCTGGGACGTGATCAACATGACCGCCTATCCCGAGGGCTACCTGGCCCGCGAGCTCGAGCTTTGCTACGCGAACGTCTCGATGGTCACCGACCACGACGTCGGGGTGGAGGGAACGGCGCCGGTCTCGCACGAGCAGGTGATCAAGGTGTTCAACGAGAACAACGAGCGCCTGCGCGAGCTCCTCTTTGCGGTGATTCCGAGGGTTCCGCCGCAGCCGGAGGAGCACCTGTGCGCGACGGCCCTGCAGGGCGCGAGCTTCTAGCCACAGAAGGCCTCCACCTTTCCCCTGGAACGGCCTATACTCGGTCGCCGGGGGGGTAGTACGAACCGGGCCGCCGATCAGGGGGAGTGCTACGGGGTGAGACCGCGAGGGACGTCGGGCAGGCCGGCTCGTCGCCTTCGCAGGTGGTATCTCGCACTGGTTGCAGCGGTGGTGGCCGCCGTTGTCTCGCTCGCGGCAGGCGCAGCCGCGACTGGGCCGCCGGCAGTTGCGCCGTCCCCGCCGACGAACCTCTCGGCGACGGGCGTAACACTGAACGGAACCGTCACGACCAACGACGACACCGTGGATACGACGTGGGTCTTCAACTACGGCGTTGACACGAGCTACACCGGTGCCGCTTCGCCTACGGGAACGATTTCTCGCGCGAACGATCCGACCGCGGCCCAACCAGTATCAGGGTCGATCGGCTCGTTGCTTCCGAACCAGACCTACCACTACGAGCTCTGCGCTACGAATTCGCTCGGCCAAGCTTGCACTAGCGACCAAACCTTCACGACACTCGCGATCGCGCCGACAGTCGCCACCGGCGACCCCACGAGCGTCGGTCCGCAAGGCGCGACACTGACGGGTACCGTCAACCCAAACGGTGCGTCCACGCAGTACTTCTTCAACTGGGGCACAACCACAAGCTACGGCTTCTCGACGATGTCGAGCTTGCCGATATCCGGCCGCTTGGATGTCAATGCTACGGCGAGTCTGTCCGGCCTCGCCACGAACACAACCTTC
Source organism: Gaiellaceae bacterium (assembly GCA_049644345.1). Lineage (GTDB taxonomy): Bacteria > Actinomycetota > Thermoleophilia > Gaiellales > Gaiellaceae > JBARRS01. The sequence continues at coordinate 2,734 of JBARRS010000039.1, read as the reverse complement.
CACTACCAACTCTGCGCGACGAATGGCGCCGGGACGAACTGCGACGGCGACAAGTCGTTCACGACTGGAGCCACGGCCCCTTCTGTCACGACGAATGGCCCCGGCGCGGTCGGCCAAACGACAGCGACCGTAACTGGCTCCGTCAATCCCAACGGGGCCGACGCGACCTATGTCTTCAAGTGGGGTACGACGACCGCGTACACCGGTGTGCCGCAACCTACAGGCGATGCCGGCTCCGGTACGTCCCCCATGAGTGTCTCCGGAAACTTGACTGGCCTTTCCGCAAACACGACCTACCACTACCAGCTGTGCGCCACGAATAACGGTGGGACGAACTGCGGCGGCGATCAGACGTTCAAGACCCTGCCGAACGGGCCCTCGGCGACGACAAGCGCTGCCACGGCAGTGACAGCGACAGGGGCCACTCTGAATGGGAGCGTCAACCCGAACGGCGCCGACACGACCGTTCACTTCGACTACGGCCCAACGAGCGGCTATGGCTCGTCGAGTCCGAACCAGACTGTTCCTGCCGGTACCACGAACCAGCCGGTGAACGCCCCCGTGAGCGGTCTGGTCGCCAGCACGACCTACCACTTTCGCGTCGTCGCAACGAACTCGGGCGGGACCACGAACGGAAACGACCAGATGTTCACGACCGGAAAGCCCGCGCTCTCAATCGATCCTCCGACTCCGGTGATCGAGGGGAATGGGCCCGCTCCCGTTCCGTGCTCGGCGCCGCCGCAGTGCGCCGTGTTCACCATCCGACTCTCGGCACGCTCGAGCCAGAACGTGCTTGTCAATTATTCGGAGAGCGGCGGGACCGCTCAGCCGAACGTCGACTACTTGCCTGTTTCTGGTGTGGTGACTTTGGTCGCAGGCCAGACCACGGCGATCGTCGGAGTCCCGATCATCGGAAACACGATCCCTCAGCCAGACCGCACCTTCTACTTCAACATTTCGAACAGCGACGGACATGCGTCGGTGGCTGTGAGCCAGGTGCTGGAGACGATCCTCGACGACGACTGCACAGGGATTCCGCCCTCAGTGACGGCCTCTGCCCCCACGAATATCACGCAGACGGGTGCGAGCTTGAACGGAAGTGTCAACCCGAACGGCACGCACACAGTCGCGTACTTCGAGTATTGGACCAGTGGCTCGAGTGTTTCCACGGCCCCGTCCTCCCCGCTCGACGTGGGCTCCGGGTCGGTGTCTCAGCCTGTGACTGCTTCTCTGTCGGGCCTCAACGCGAGTACGGCTTACATCTTTCGGCTGATCGCGAAGAGCGATGACGGCTGTATCGGCACGACGACTCCAAGTGCGTTCACTACCAGCCCTCCAACCCAGGTCACCTCGCAAGACACCACGCCGCCGACTGCGCCGAAGTCCATGCGCCTTGCGCCCCAAACGGGGCCCGCCGTGCTCGTTAGATGGTCTCCGGCAACGGACAACTCCGGTCGGATCGCGAGCTACTGGGTCACCCGGAGGCCCGGGTCGATCGTGACAGTCCCGGGCAACCAGACCTCGTTCGTCGATCAGACGGTCGCCGGGCGGAGGGTCTTCACCTACTCGGTGCGGGCGGTCGATCCTTCGGGCAACGTCGGCCCCACCTCGGGCGCGAAGGCGATCGTCGTGCCGGCGTCGACCGATTCGTCGGTCTCGATCCCGAAGAACCGCCTTGTCGTACCGGTCACGGCCGGCGGCGTCGTTCCCGTCACCGTCGCCTGCTCCGGGTTCTTCCTGCACTGCGGAGGGACGCTGACTCTCATGCTCGGAAACCGAAAGGCCGGCAGTAGGAGGTTCGGTATCGCGAGCGGGAAGGTGCGCGTCGTAAAGGTCGTCCTCTCGAATAGCGCGTTCACGACGCTCCTCCGCAAACGGAAGCTGCGGGTGACCGCTCTCTTGGTAACGAAGAACGGGGTCGGCGACCCGCCCATCCGCAAACGTAAGAGAATGACGCTGAAGGCTCCGAAGGGCGTCGGCGCGACGCGCAGGCCGCAGGCTGTGAACCCGGCCGCCGGCTGAGCGACCCCGCGGAGAACGATCTCTGCGCAACGGCGCTTCGCAGCGGAGCTTCTAACCGCCCCAGCCGGCCCCGGCCCTCCACTTTTGGCCTGGAACCGCCTATACTCCGTCGGCGCGGGGGTAGTACGAATCGCGCCGTCGACGAGGGGGAGCAGTACGGGGTGACAACGCCAGGAGTGTGGGGCAAGCGGCTGCTACGCCGCAGAAGGCGATGGTCGCTGACGCTCGCTGGTGCGCTTGCACTGATGGCGCTCACGGGAGCGTTTCCCGGAGGGGCCGGTGCTGCGGTTTTCACAGTCAGTGGGCACATTGCGTCCGGGGTAAGTGACCTCCCGGGCGTCAGCGTCTCGCTCACCGACACGACCACACCGGGGACTGTCACGAGCACGACCGATTCCTTCGGGAACTACTCCTTCTCGGGGGTGAACGGCGGAGACGACTACACGATCACTCCATCTCTGACCAACTACACGTTCAGCCCGTCGAGTATCTCAATCACGTTTCTCGCCGCAGATTCGCCCGGCAACGATTTCAGCGCGTCGTTGAATACGTACTCGATTTCGGGGAATGTGAGTGGCGCGTCGGGTGTGTCGGTGGCGTTGAGCGGGAGCGCGAGTTCGTCGACGGTGACGGATGGGTCGGGCAACTACTCGTTTACGGGGTTGAACGCGGGCGGTAATTACACGGTGACGCCGTCGAAGACGAACTACAG
>JBARRS010000038.1:0-16007 GCA_049644345.1 Gaiellaceae bacterium | reverse complement strand
TTCGATCGCGGTGACCGGCGATGCTACGCCCAACCGTTCTGCCTGTTCAAGGACCTTGCGCCTCGGCTTCGGCGAGCTCGGCCTGGGCGCGCTCGACCCTGGCCTCCAGCTCAGTCGCTCGGGCCATTGCCCGCTCGTATGCCCCTTCGGCACGCCGGGCTTCCCGCCGTGACTGCGCCGCCTCGAGCCTCAACTCGCGCAGCCGCTCCTTGAGCGCCTGAAGGCGCTGTTGGCGATCGGCCCTGCGTTGCCGCCGCTCCGCGAGCTCGTCGTGGGCGCCCCGCCGATCCGACTGAGTCGGCTTCCGTTTGACCGCCGCCCCAGGAGTAGGTGAGAGCGCTGGGAAGCCCAACCGTTCGAAGTCGGTCGTCGAGCGTCCCCGCTCGAGCAGGTCACGCGCCTCCTCGTCGCCAGCAACGGCGCTAAGGCTCGCCCGGACGCGCTCGAGGACGCGGTCACTGATCCCCGAGCCCTTGTCCGCTAGACCTCGTGCCGCCTGAACGAGCTCGCGTACCGCCTCGCGCTCCGCCGACACTGCCTGTCGAAGTTCGTCGGCGTGGCCGCCGCCGAGCGCGCGCTCCTGCGTCTTCCGCAGCTCATCACCGACTCGGAGCAGCCGCTTGACGCGAGTGCGCTCTTTGCGGGCGAGCTGGTTGAGCACCCAAGCCGACGCGCTTGGCTTCTTCAGGGCAGCGACCTCGGCGGCCCGCTCGGAGTTGCCTTCCTTCTTCAGGTTTCGCACGAGCTCATTACGTGCAGCCGTGAAGTCGTTCAGCGGCAACCCGTAGAGCCGATCAAGCTCTCGTTCGAGCTCGGCCACGACGGTCAATGTTAGGCGGCGGCAGGCGGTCGAGCGGGGCCACTCGCAACCCCCGCTCTTCGAGGCGCTCGAGTAGAAGAGGGAGGGCGCCGACCGTGCGTCGCCACGATCCTTCGGCGCTGTAGGCGTCGCTGTCGTGCAGGAGCAGCACCTCTCCGCCGCGCAGGCGGCGGCCAAGCCGCCGCGCGATCGATTCGGGCGTCGCGCGCGCCTCCCAGTCGCGCCCGTCCCGGGCCCAGAGGACGGGTTCGAGGCCGTGCTTCCGGACAAGGATGAGGCTGGAGGACGTGTAGTAGCCGTACGGCGGCCGGTGCCGGAGCGGAGTCGCGTCGACCGCCTCCGAGATCGTCGCCTCGGCGCGCAGCAGGTCGTCCCGGGCCCGTCTCGGCCCAAGCCGGAGGAGATTGCGGTGGAGTTGGCAGTGAATCGCGGCCTCGTGCCCGGCCATGACGATCTCGGCAGCGAGCTTGGGCCTGCGCGCGACCTGCTCTCCGACTAGGAAGAACGTCGCGCGCAGGCCGTGACGATCGAGCCACTCGAGCACCGCCGGCGTCCCTTCGGGATGCGGGCCGTCGTCGAATGTGAGCGCTACCGCTCCGCGGTCGTCGAGGCGATCACGGATCCGAAGGATCCGCCTGACCGGCCCGAGCCCCGCAGCAGCTGCCGGTGCTGCCTGCAGCGCAAGCGCCGCCGCGAGGAGTTGCGGAGCAAGCAGGCGGTTATCGTCTCTCACGATGCGCGTGGTCGGACTCGTCGCCGCGGTCGGCGCCGCCGGCTTCTACGCCGCCGGCTTGGCGTTGCAGACTCTCGAGGCACGGCTCGCCCCGCGGGAGGAGGCGCTGCGGCCGTCGCTGCTGCGCCGCCTCTCGTTTCGGCCACTCTGGATCGCGGGCACCGCGCTCGGCCTCGCGGGGTGGGGCTTGCAGGCGCTCGCACTGCTTTTCGCCCCGCTCACTCTCGTCCAGGCCGCGCTCCCGGTCGGGCTGATCGCGCTTCTTGCGATTGGCGTCACGGTGCTCGACGAGAAGGTGGGGCGAAGGGAGCTGACCTCCGTTGCGGCGATCACGCTCGGGCTTGGAGGGCTCGCTGCGGTTGCCCCGGCACGGGAAGCTGCCGCCGCCGGTCCGGCCGGCGACGCGGCCTATGCGGCGCTCCTCGCCCTCGCTTTTGTCCCGTACGTGGCACGCAGGCGCCACGGCCTCGTGATCGCGGCCGCCGCCGGCGTTGCGTACTCCGCCGACGGCATCGCGACGAAGTTTGCGGCCGACGATTACTCCCGTCATTTCTGGGCCGCCCTTGGCCTGTGGCTCGTCCTGATGGGGATCGCGGCGGGCCTCGGCACGCTCAGCGAGATGTCGGCGCTGCAGGAGCGGCCGGCAACTCAGGTCGCCCCCGTCGTATCCGTCTTGACGACGCTCGTCCCGGTCGCGCTCGCGCCTGCGCTTGTCGGCGAGCGGTGGCCGGCGGGGGTTCCGATCCGCACCGCTCTCGGGATCTCGCTCCTGCTCGTGCTGATCGGAACGGCGATGCTTGCCCGTTCCGAAGCCGTAGGTCGAGTGCTTGCCGGAGACCCGCGGAGCTCGGACAACGAGACGGCTCGCAGGCCGCTGCGCCCAAGGACGGAGAGCACCTTGGTGATCGTCTCCGACGCCGCGGAGGCCGAGACGCCTACCGAGACGACGACGACGTCACCGGCGTCTACGCCCTCGTCGAGCGACTCTCCGGCGTCAAGGCGCAGCGATCCGACGATCGGCGTGCCGCCCACGTCGAGCGCGGCGAGATACTCCCCAAGCGAGAAGCCGTCGCGCGGCAGGTAGAGGAAACGGCGGCTCAGTCGCAGCTGCCGTGCCTCTCGCCGGAGCTCCCTGCCGGCGGCTAGCCAATGCTGCGGCGTAACGGGGTCCAGGGCGGGAAGCGCCTCGTCGCCGCGCGCCGCCAGGCGCCTCACCAGCTGGGGCGGGAAGTTCGCAGCGCCGAAGCTGGCCCGCGCTCTCGCCCGCGCCAGCTGGTCGGTCAGCACCGGCACGAGCGTCGGCGGCGCGTCGATCACGAGACCGACCTCCGGCCGGTCCGTCTGGACCGCCGTGATCTCCGGCAGCCGCAGCGTGCTCAAGACGCGCGGGTAGGGCGTCGTGCTGGCGAACGTCCAACCGGTCATGACGACGCTGCCCGCCGCGACGGCGGTGACGGCGAGACGGCGACGGATCCTCGGCGCGCGCGTAGCCGCCTGCCGCGGCCGCACGCCGAGGATTGCCGCGGCGGCCGGGACCGCGGCGAGAAGCCTCGGAACCGCCCGAGGTTCGCCCGTCAGACGGGCAAGCGTACGCGTCAACTCCGGCTCGCTCCGCGCCGTCCGGCCCAGCCCTAAGCTCTCGAGCGCCTTCGCGTTCCAGCGCGCGTGCCCCGGCGGTACCCCGTACGCGACGAGCGCGCAGCCGCGCGCGAGCGCCTCGAGGCAAGAGACGCCGCCGGTGGCGTGAACGAGCACATCCCCCGCGGCGAGGAGGTCGCTCATCCGGTCGGTGAAGGCAAGCACCCGCACCCGCGCCTCGTCTGCGAACGCACGCGAGACCCGCTCGTACGCGCGTTCGTTGCGGCCGCAGACGCAGACGACGCTCGCGTCCGGGACGCCGAGCGCCGCCCTCACCGCGCTTTCGAGTCGTCCGAGGCCCCAGCCTCCGCCGGAGATCACCACCACCGGTCCTCGACTCGGAAGATCGAGCGCGCTGCGGGCCTCGGCCTGGGTGCGCGACAGTGCGAAGTCCGGCTTCACGAGGCCGGAGGCGACTACCGCGGAGCCCTTCCCCGCTACGCGCTCGACAGGGCGCACGCACGAGGTGTGGACGACGAGATGAGCGTCGATTCCGGGATGGGCCCAGAGCGCGTGAACGCCGAAGTCGCTGATCGTGCTGACGCACGGCACTCGAACCTTTCCGCGACGCCGCAGGTGGCCCATCACGTTCGTCGGTACCGGGTGAGTGGAGACAACGATGTCGGGCTGATGACTCTCGACCAGGCGACGTAGAGGCCGCCCACCGAAGAGCGCCAGGCCGAAGCGCGCGAGCGCCCGGCCGGGTGGGAATCGAGTGAAGAGCAGGCACTCGAGCCCATAGGTCCAGGCGAGCCAGCGCAGCTGGACGCGGTAGAGGTCGCGGCTCAGGAGGGGAACGAGCCTGCCGACGGCGTCGAGGCTGTCACGGACGATCACCTCGACGCGGTGCGAGCCGGCAAGGAGGCCGGCTTCGAGCGCGCTCGCGACGGCGCGGTGGCCCTCCCCCTCCTCGGCCTCGAGCACCAGGATTCGCACCGCTGGTTTGTCGCCCATGGGTCGAGGCGGCATCGTAATCCCCTCTACGCTCGCAAGCACCGGCTTCGTCGACAATCTGCCGTAGAGTCGGCTTGCGATGAAGCTGCGCCAGGGTTTCGACCGGCTCCTGGTTGCTGCGGTCGTTCTCATCGCTCTCTTCGCACTCGTCGACGGGCTGTTCTTTCGCGGACGGCCGGCGCCTTCTTTGGTGCAAGCTCCGCCGCAGTCGCCGGCCCATTGTCGGAGCATCGATCGGCGCCTGCTCCTCCTCGGCCGGCGTACTTCGGATTATCTCAAGCTCCCCTGCGGCCGCTGAGGCTGCTTTAGTGCGGGGCGTGGGGCAGGGGCACGAGCACGGCGACCGCGGACGCGCAGCCCTCGTCGGCGCGCTTGTCCTGATCGTCGCGCTGATGGCCGGCGAGATCGCCGCCGGCGCGATCGCAGGCTCGCTTGCCCTGCTCGCCGACGCCGGGCATCTGCTGAGCGACGCCGCAGGGCTCGGGCTCGCCGTCTTCGCGGCGACCGTTGCGGCTCGGCCGGCGCGCGGCCCCTGGACCTACGGGTTCCGCCGGGTCGAGATCCTCGCCGCGCAGGCGAACGGGATCGCGCTCGTTCTCGTCGGGGTCTGGATCGTCTACGAGGCGGTGAGACGGCTGATCTCTCCGCCGGACGTCGAGGGAGGGATCGTGCTCGCGGTCGCGCTTGCCGGGATCGCCGTCAGTCTCGCCGCAACTGCGCTGCTCGCTCGGCCGAGCCGCGCGAGCTTGAACGTTCGCGGCGCCTTCCTGCACGTCGCCACCGACACGGCGGCGTTCGGCGGCACCGCGCTCGCGGGCGGGCTCGTGCTCGCCACCGGCTGGGACCGCTTCGATCCGCTCGCAAGCCTCGCCGTCGCCGCGCTGATGTTCTGGTCGAGCGCCGGCCTCCTTCGCGAGTCGACCCGGATTCTGCTCGAGGCCTCGCCAGGCGAGCTGGATCCGCGCGAGGTCGCGGAGGCGATGCTCGCCGCTGAGGGCGTCGTCGAGGTTCACGACCTGCACGTCTGGACGGTCGGAAGCGGCTTTCCGGCGCTCTCGGCGCACGTACTCGTCGACCCGGGCGCCGATTGCCACGACGCCCGCCGCGCGCTCGCGGCGATGCTCGTCGACCGCTTCGGCCTCGAGCACACGACGCTCCAAGTCGAGCACGCGCAGGCGCGCCGCCGCCTGCGGATCGAGCTCCCACTCAGTCGTCGTTAGTCTCTGGCGCGGCTTGGCCTCGCTCGAGGGAAAGACCGCGATCGTCACCGGCGCCTCCAGCGGGATCGGCGCCGCGACAGCACGCGCGCTCGAGGAGGCTGGAGCGCGCGTCGCCGTCGGCTCGCGGCACACGGACGGCTGGCAGGGGCCCGGCAGCGTCGTCCACGACCTCGACGTCACCGACGAGGCGAGCTCCACCCTCTTCGTACGGCGCGTTGTCGAGGAGCTCGGCGAGATCGACGTCCTCGTCAACAACGCCGGCCTCGGCCTGGGGCGTGACCCGGTCTGGGAGTCGAGCGATGAAGACGAGCGGACGGTGATCGAGACGAACGTGCTCGGCCTGATGCGGATGACCCGCCTCTGCCTGCCGCACATCGCCGACGGCGGCCACATCGTCAACCTCGGCTCCGTCGCCGGGATCTGGTCGTACGCGAACGGCTCCTCCTACGTCGCCTCGAAGTTCGCCGTCCACGGCTACACGCGGGCGCTCCGCGACGACCTTCACGGCAGGCCGATCCACGTGACGCTCGTCGCCCCGGGCCTGGTCGAGACCAACTTCTCGAAGGTCCGCTTCAAGGGCGACGAGGAGAAGGCCAAGGCCGTTTACAAAGACGTCGCTCTTGGAGGGCCGGTGCGTCCTGAGGACGTCGCCGACTGCATTGTGTTCGCGGTCACGCGACCGCCGAACGTGAACGTGGACGAGATCGTCGTGATGGCGCTCGCGCAGACCTCCGGAGCAAACATCCTCCGCGAGGGCTGATGGCGCTCACGATCCTCGAAGGCTCGACCTTCTGCATCTGCGACGAGGCGGGAGACCTCGCCGGAGAGACGCACGGCTTCTACCGCGCGGACACACGCTTCCTCTCCTCTATGCGGCTGACCGTGAACGGCGCGAAGCCGCTGTTGCTCTCGTCCGACAAGGTCGACTACTTCTCGGCCGCCTTCTACCTGCGCAACCCGCTCGACGGAGGGCTCGAGCACGACGTGCTCGCGATCTCGCGCGAGCGTTTCGTGGGAGACGCCATGCAGGACCAGGTCGCGGTCGAGAACGTGAGCATGGAGCGCCAGTCGTTCGTGCTCGCGTTGGAGTTCGAGGCGGACTTCGCGGACATCCTCTCGGTCAAGGCCCACGACTTCTCGCTCGGCGATCCGAAACGCGCCGACCCGCTGCCCGAGCCTGTCGAAGGCCGCTACGACGACGAGCACAACCAGTTCGTCCTCGTAGACGGTGAAGGCGCGTCGGCGCAGACGCAGGTGATCCTCTCGAAGCGCGGGGAGGTGGACGGCTCGCGCGTCTCCTACCGAATCGAGCTCGAGCCGCGCGGCCGCTGGGACGTCCGGCTCGACATCATCGCCGCGCTGGACGGCGACCACGTCGTCCCGCGCCAGGCCGAGCGGCAGCTCGGCGACGAGATGACGCGTGTGCGCGACTCGCTCGCCGCATGGCGCCTGAGCGTGCCCCAGCTGCGTGCAGAGTGGGACGACCTCGATCAGTCGTTCATCCGTTCCGTCTCGGATCTCGCCTCGCTGCGGATGCGCCGCGGCAGCCGCGTCGGGCGGCTGCCGGCGGCCGGGATGCCATGGTTCATGACCGTCTTCGGGCGCGACACGCTGATCACCTGCCTGCAGACCCTCCTCTTCGGCCCCGAGCTCGCCCGCACGGCGCTCGAGGTGCTCGCGGAGCTCCAGGCGCAGGAGGACGATCCCTCGATCGACGCCGAGCCGGGCAAGATCGTCCACGAGGTTCGCGACGGTAAGGCGGCCGAGCACTGGTTCCGCGCCTACTACGGCACCGTCGACGCGACGCCGCTCTACCTGATCCTGCTCTCGGAGGTATGGCGCTGGACCGACGACGCCGCGCTCGTGCGCGACTTCCACGAGCCGGCGCTGAAGGCGCTCAACTGGATCGACGAGTACGGAGACCGAGACGGCGACGGCTTCGTGGAGTACGAGCGGCGCACCGAGCGGGGTCTCGAGAACCAGTCGTGGAAGGACTCGGGCGACTCGCAGCGCTTCTCGGACGGATCGCTGGCAAAGGCGCCGATCGCTCCGGTCGAGGTGCAGGGCTATGTCTACGACGCGAAGCTGCGCGTGGCGGAGCTCGCCCGCGAAGTCTGGCGGGACCGGGGCCTCGCCGAGAGGCTGGAGCGCGAGGCGGACGAGCTTCGGCGCCGGTTCGACGACGCGTTCTGGACGGACGCCCGCGGCGGCTACTACGTGCTCGCGCTCGACGGCGAGAAGCAGCAGGTCGACTCGCTCTGCTCGAACATCGGCCATCTGCTCTGGAGCGGGATCGTTCGGGACGCGCGGGTCGACGCGGTCGTCGACCAGCTGATGAGCGAGCAGCTCTGGTCGGGCTGGGGCGTGCGGACGATGTCGAGCGGCGATGCCGGCTACAGCCCGTTGAGCTACCACAACGGCACCGTTTGGCCGCACGACAACTCGCTGATCGCCCAGGGCCTGTCCCGCTACGGCCGCTGGGCGGAGGCGCAACGGATCGTGCGGCGGATGCTGACGGCGTCCGGGTATTTCGACCACCAGCTGCCGGAGGTGTTCGCGGGGCTGCCGCGCTCCGGGACGCCGTTCCCGATCGCCTACCCGACGGCCGCCCGCCCGCAGGCATGGGCGGCGGGCGCGCCGGTCCTGCTCTTGCAGACGCTGCTAGGCCTCCAGCCGAACCGCCGCCGCCACGAGCTTCAGTCGCTTGCGCCCCAGGAGCTGCCCACTTGGGCCGGGAGGACGATCCGCCTCGCCGGCGTCCGCGCGTTCGACCGGCAGTGGGACGTGAAGCTCGAGGGCGGGCGCGTTACGGTTGAAGAGGCGTGAGCGATCGTCTGCGCATCGCGGTGATCGCGCCGGTCTGGTTCCCGGTGCCGCCGACCGGCTACGGCGGGATCGAGTGGGTGGTCTGGCTGCTCGCCGACGGGCTCGCCGACGCGGGCCACGAGGTGACCCTCTTCGCCTCGGGCGACTCGCGCACCAAGGCGACGCTTGCATCGGTGTACCCGACGGCGCAAAGCGAGCTGATCGGCACCACCCTGCCGGAGATGCACCATGCGCTCGGCTGCTATGAGCGGGCCGACGAGTTCGACGTGATCAACGACCACTCCGGCCTGGCGGCGTGCGCGCTTGCAGGGATCATCGAGACGCCGGTGCTGCACACGGTTCACGGGCCGATGGACGGGGAGGGTGGCGAGATCTACGAGCAGATCGGCCGCGTCTCCCCGCAGGTCGGGCTGATCTCGATCTCGCTCAACCAGCGGCGGCCGAAGCCGGACTTGAACTGGATCGCCAACTGCCCGAACGCGCTCGACCTCACTCGCTACCCGTTCAGCCCCGAGCGAGGGGAATACCTGCTCTTTCTCGGCCGGATGAGCCCGGACAAGGGCGCCCACCGGGCGGTGGCGATCGCGCACGAGCTGGGCGTACCGCTGAAGCTCGCCGGCAAGATGCGCGAGCCGCTCGAGAAGGAGTACTTCCGGCAGCAGGTCGAGCCACACCTGAGCCCCGAGATCGAGTACCTCGGCGAGGTCGATCACGGCCACAAGGTCGAGCTCCTCCAGCACGCTCGGGCGACGCTCTTTCCCATCGACTGGGAAGAGCCCTTCGGTCTTGTCATGATCGAGGCGATGGCATGCGGGACGCCGGTGATCGCGACGCGCCGGGGCGCCGTTCCAGAGGTGATCGAGGACGGCGTCAACGGGATCATCGTGGACGACTACCGCGAGATGCCGGCGGCGCTCGCCCGCGCGGACGAGCTCCAGCCCGAGCGGCTCCGCAGCGACGTCGAGGAACGCTTCTCGCCTTCGACGATGGTGGAGGCATACGTCGCCGCCTACCGCGAGGCGCGCGAGCGGACAGGCGCGGCGGTATGAGACTGGTCGCGGCCGCCGTAGCCGCGACCGCCGTCTTCCTGACGGCCGGCTCCGGTGGCTCGCGACCGGTGCAGCCCGCGTATGCGTCTCCTTCATGGTCGCCTGACGGGAGCGAGATCGCGTTCGTACAGGCCTGGGGGTCGACGGGCGCGGTCGTCCTCGTGCGGGCGAGCGACCTTCGGTTGCAGCGGGTCGTCCGGACGAAGATCCTCATGCAGGTTGCGTGGTCTCCGACCGGCGACCGGATCGCGTACGCCGCCAGCGACGGCGTCTTCGTGATCCGACGGGACGGCGGCAGCAGGCGCCGGTTGGGTGCGGGCGCCGGCCTGGCATGGTCGCCGGACGGCTCCCGCCTGGCCTTCGACTCGAGCAGCGGGGGCCCGATCCGGGTCGCGAAAGCCGACGGCCGTGGAGCCCGCAAGGTGACCGCCGGCCGGTACGACGGGTCGCCGGCGTGGTCGCCGGACGGGCAGCGGCTCGTCTTCTCGCGCTCGCGGACCGCTGGGGCCGACCCGTCGTTGTTCGTCGTCGGCTCGGACGGAAACGGTTTGCATTCGCTCGGCGTCCAGGGGGCCGCGGCTGCCTGGTCGCCCGACGGCACGCGCATCGCCTTCTGGCGGAGGACCCGCGACGGAGTTGCACTCGCCGTTGCGGGCACGGACGGGCTGGGCGAGCGGAACCTCACGCGCTCGCTGCCGGCCTATAGCGATCCGCCCCGCTGGTCGCCCGACGGCAAGCAGCTGCTCTTCGTCCTGTGCTCGGGCTTCGGGTTCTGCCGGATCGACGTCGCCGAGGCCGACACCGGCCTCGTTACTCGGCTGGCGAGCGGAAGCGACGCCGTGTGGGCCCCCGACGGAAGGAGGATCGCCTACTCGGGACGGCGCTCCTGCGCGCCCTCGCGGATCTTCGTGATGAACGTCGACGGCTCCGGCGTCCGCGGGCTCACCCCTTGCCCGTAGCGACCTACGCCGCGCGCTCTCGCCGCTTCTGCCAGTAGCGGGCAATGCCGGCGTACGTCTGCCGGAGCGGGATCGCGTGATCGTAGGCGGTTGCGTCGTCGCCCAGCTCCTCGAGCCCGGCGCGGATGAACTCCTCCTCCGAGAGGCCGTCGCCGACCTTGCGTGCCCAGGCGATCAGCCGGTTGCGAAGGTCGCCGATGTGGCGCTCGGGGTCCTCGGCGACGCCGAAGTGGATCAGCGCCAGCCGCGCCGGTGAGCGCCTCTCGATCTCGTCGAGCGTCTCGAGCCAGGCCTCGAGATCGAACTCCGGCGGGGGCGTCGGCGGCAGCACGAAGCGGCTTGGCTGGATCCGGACGCCGGTCGCGTCGCCCGCGTAGAGCGTCCCGTCGCCGGCCAGGTAGCAGACGTGATGTGAGGCATGGCCGGGCGAAGGGAAGCACTCGAGCCCGAGCACGCGCTCTCCGACCGCCTCGACGTTCTCTCGCGGAACAGGGGTGAGCTTGCCCCAGAGCCGATCGAAGTCCTCGCCGTACAGCCGCCGTGCGCTGCGCTCGAGCCTGCTCGGATCGACGAGATGCGGCGCGCCGATCTCCGAGACGTGAACGCGAAGCCCTGGATGCTCGCGCGTGAGTGACCCCGCCGCCCCGGCGTGGTCGAGGTGGATGTGCGAGAGCAGCAGATGCCGGACGTCGCCGAGCTCGAGCCCTCGCTCGCCGAGCCGGCGCTTCAGCGCGTCGACAGTCGTCGCAGGGCCACAGTCGAAAAGGGCGAGCCCGTCCTCGGTCTCGAGGAGATAACAACCGATGACCCTCGGGCCTAGGAACTCGAGGTCGAGAGGTTCGAGCAGCGGCACGCCGATGATGGCTAAGCGCCCGCCGCGGCGGCCGAGCGGACGAGCGCGGTTTCGAGATCCTCGAGCAGGTCGTCGACCGACTCGATTCCGACCGAGAGGCGGACGAGATTGCGCGGGGCAGCGAAGGGCGCGTCCGCGGTCGAGGCGTGCGTCATCCGGGCTGGGTGCTCGATCAGGCTCTCTACGCCGCCGAGGCTCTCGGCAAGCCGGAAGATCTTCGTCCGGCCGACAAGGGCGACCGCCTCCTCCTCGGACTCGGCAAGGAAGGAGATCATCCCGCCGAAGTAGCGCATTTGCCGCGCCGCGATCTCGTGGCCGGGATGTGTCGGTAGACCGGGGTACAGCACCTTCTCGACCCTCGCGTGGCGGTCGAGGAAGGCGGCGAGCGCTTCGGCGTTGTCGCAGTGCTGCCGCATCCGCACGGCGAGGGTCTTCAGCCCGCGCAGGACGAGCCAGCAGTCGAATGGGCCCGGCACCGCCCCGAGCGACTTCTGCAGGAAGTAGAGCCGCTCCGCGATGGTGGGGTCGTTAGTCGCCGCGAAGCCGCCGACGAGGTCCGAGTGGCCGCCGAGGTACTTCGTCGCCGAGTGGAGCACGATGTCCGCGCCGAGCTCGAGCGGCTGCTGAAGGTAGGGGGAGGCGAACGTGTTGTCGACGACCACGATCGCGCCGACGGCGTGAGCGGCCTCGGCCGCCGCACGGATGTCGATCACGTTCAGGAGCGGATTCGTGGGCGTCTCGAGCCAGACGAGCCGTGTCCGCTCGTCGAGGTGCGACGCGAGCTCGGTGTTGATCTCCTGCGCGGAGACGTACGCGAACTCGTAGCCCTTCGGTGCGTAGACCTGCGAGAAGAGCCGGTAGACGCCGCCGTAGACGTCGTTGACGGAGACGATGCGCTCGCCCGGGTTGACGAGGTGCATCACGGTCGTCACCGCGCCCATCCCGGATGAGTATGCGACGCCGTGCTCGGCTCCCTCGAGAGAAGCCAGGCAGAGCTGGAGCGCCGTCCGCGTCGGGTTCGCGACGCGGGAGTAGTCGTAGCCCTTGTGCTCCCCGACCGCCTCCTGGACGTAGGTCGAGGTCTGGTAGATGGGGACGGTGATCGCGCCGGTCGAGGGGTCCGGCTCCTGCCCCTCGTGGATCGCGCGCGTCTCGAAGTCCATCTCTCGATTGTAGGAGCCAGCTACCTGCCGTTGCGCCCGTGGGCGAGGTACTCGAGCAGGTCGGCGCGCGTCAGCACGCCGAGCGGGTGGCCGTTCCGGGAGACGACGACGGCGGGTGTGCCGCCCGCGAAGGTCGTGAACACCTCGTCCACCGACTCGCTCGCCTCGACCGCGGCCAGCGGAGGCTGCATCGCTTGCGCCACGTCCTCGTTGAGCGCGTCGGGGTTCTTGAAGACGAGGTCGAGCAGGCCGCGCTCCTGGAGGGAGCCGACGATGTCGGCGAGCGACTCGGGCGGATCGTGCCTGACGACCGGCAACTGCGAGATCGAGTAGCGCTGCATCAGGTCGATCGCCTGCCCGACCTTCTGGTGCGACTCGATCGTGACGAGGTCGGGGAGCTCGCCGGCTTCCCGTCGCTTGAACCGCAGCACCTCGTCGACCTTCGGAGCCGGAGCGTGCCGCTCGAGGAAGCCGAGCTCGATCAGGTAGTTGTCGTCGTAGAACTTCGACAGGTAGGACCGGCCGCCGTCCGGGACGACCGTGACGACCGTCTTGCCGGAGCCCAGCTCTTCCGCGATCACGATCGCCGCGTGGACGGCGGTGCCGGCCGAGCCACCGACGAGCAGACCCTCCTCGCGCGCCATCCGGCGGGCCGTGATGAAGGAGTCGCGGTCGGAGACGGTCACCCAGCGATCGACGATCGTGGGGTCGAACGTCTTGGGATAGAAGTCCTCGCCGATCCCCTCGACGAGGTAAGGGTGCATTTCTTGTTCGCCTGAGGTGTAGATCGAGCCCTCCGGGTCGGCGCCGACGATCGTCAGATCCGGCTTCTGCTCCTTCAGGTGGCGCCCCGAGCCTGTGATCGTCCCGCCGGTGCCGACGGCGATCACGAGCGCGTCGAGCTCGCCGCCGGTCTGCTCCCAGATCTCCGGGCCGGTCGTCTGGTAGTGGGCGTCGGGGTTGTACCGGTTCGTGTACTGATCCGGCTTGAAGGCACCGGGGATCTCCTCGGCGAGGCGGTCCGAGACCGAGTAGTAGGACTCCGGCGACTCGGGCTCGACCGCGTAAGGGCAGACGATCACTTCGGCACCGAACGCCTTCAAGAGCGAGATCTTCTCGCGGCTCATCTTGTCCGGCATCGTGAAGATGCAGCGGTAGCCCTTCAGCGCGGCCACGATCGCGAGACCCGTGCCGGTGTTGCCGGAGGTCGGCTCGACGATCGTCCCGCCGGGCTTGAGCTTCCCCTCGCGCTCGGCGTCCTCGATCATCTTGATCGCGATCCGGTCCTTGACCGAGCCGCCCGGATTCAGGTACTCGAGCTTGGCGACGACCGTCGCGGCGCCCTCCGGCACGATCCGCTGGAGCCGGACGAGAGGCGTCTGGCCCACGAGGTCGAGCACAGTCGGATACTCCCGGGGCACGCACGAAGCGTAATCGACGGTTCTACGCAGTCACGCGCGCGCGGGCTCAGTCTCCGCGTGCGCCGGAAGGCGCGTGCCGCGTAGGAGGACGCCCGCCGCCAGCGCTCCTGCGAGCGCGATGAAGATCAGCGTCCAGAATGCCCATTGGAAGCCGCCGGTCAAGGCCGCGGGGCCGGCATGTCCGGTTGTGACGAGGTGCTTCGCGTGCGAGGTGAAGATCGTCGAGGCGAGCGCGACCCCGATCGCGCCGCCGACCTGCTGGACCGTGTTGATCAGCCCGGACGCGAGCCCGGCTTCCTCGGGCGCCACCTGCATCAGGGCGGCGATCGTGATGGGGATGAACGAGAACGCGAGGCCGACGGCGAAGATGACGTAGCCCGGGACGAGGTCGGGCCAGAAGTGGCCGTCGACCGGCACGCGCGTGTACAGCCAGAGCGGCAGCGCCAGCAGGATCATCCCCGTCACCAGCACCGGCCGCGGACCGATACGCGTTACGAGTGCCTGGGCGATGCCGGCCCAGACGACGGTGCCGCCGGCGGTCGCGAGGAACGTGATCCCGGTCCTGAGCGCCGACCAGTGGAGCACTTGCTGCACGTACAACGTCAGCACGAAGAAGGTGGCGAAGATGACGGCGCCGAGCAGGAAACCGACGACGTTGGCGGCCGTCAGCGTCCGGATTCGAAAGATCCGCAGAGGCATCAGCGGCGCGCGCGAGCGCATCTCGATCGCGACAAAGACTGCGAGCAGCGCCGCGGAGGCAAGGATCAACAGGATCGTCCGCGCCGAGCCCCAGCCGACGTCGGGCGCCTTCGCGATCGCGTACACGAGCAGCGCGAGGCCGCCGGTCACTGTCACCCCGCCGGCTGCGTCGAAGCGCCGGTGGCCGAGGTCGGCCCTGCTCTCCGGAACGAACGGCCGCGTCAGCGCGAGCACCAGCGCCCCGACGGGCACGTTGACGAAGAAGATCCATTCCCAGCCGAGGTACTTCGTCAGGATCCCGCCGAAGAGGACGCCCGCCGCGGCACCCGAGCCGCCCAGAGCGCCCCAGATCCCGAGCGCCTTGTTCCGCTCAGCGCCTTCCGTGAACGTCGTCGTCACGATCGAGAGCGCGGCCGGCGAGATGATGGCCGCGCCGACGCCTTGCGCCGCTCGTGCCGCGATCAGGACGCTCGCACTCCCCGCCAGCCCGCAGACGAGCGAGGCGATCGTGAACAGGATCAGGCCGACCAGGAAGATACGACGCCGGCCGAGCAGGTCCGCCATCCTGCCGCCGAGGAGCAGAAAGCCGCCGAACGTGATCGCATAGGCCGTCAGGACCCACTGCACGGTCTCGCGGGAGATGCTCAGTTTCGTCTCGATCGACGGAATCGCGACGTTGACGATCGCGACGTCGAGGACGGTCATGAAGAAAGCGGCGCCGACGACCGCGAGGGTCAGCCAGCGGCGGCGGTTCTCTGCTGGGCTCATCCTGGCTCCTTTGATCGTTGGTGCTCAAGAACGACGAACGGCGCGTCCGCATTTCGACCGACCCTCGTCCAGGCTAATGGCGGAAATGGCGGCGGTGCGTGAACACCATCGTCGCGCCGCTCTCCTCCACCGCGGCGATCACCTCGTCGTCGCGCTTCGAGCCGCCGGGCTGGATGAAGGCCTCGACGCCCGCCGCGGTCGCGAGCTCCGGTCCGTCGGGAAAGGGGAAGAACGCATCGGACGCGAGCGTGGCGCCGTGGAGGTCGTGCCCGTGCTCGCGGGCCTTGTCGAGGGCGATCCTGACGGAGTCCACGCGGCTCATCTGGCCGGCTCCGATCCCGAGCGTCTGGAGGTCGCTCGCGAGCACGATGGCGTTCGACGTCACGTGCTTGCAGACACGCCAGGCGAACAGCATGTCGCCCCAGGTCATCTCGGACGGCTCGCCGCAGACGACCTCCATCCCCGCGCGGTCCTCGATGTCCCAGTCGCGATCCTGGACGAGCAGCCCGCCGAGGACGCGCCGATAGTCGCGCTCGCCGGGCGTCGCATGCCGCCGCTCGCTGTCCAGCAGGATCCGCACCGCCGGCTTCTGCGTCAGCAGCCCCAGAGCGTCCTCGTCGTAACCCGGCGCGAACAGCATTTCGACGAACTGCTCCGCGAGCCGCTCGCCGAGCGCGGCGCTCACGGGCCGGTTGAGGACGACGACGCCACCGTATGCGGACGCAGGGTCGGCCGCCAGCGCCCGTTGGTAGGCCTGCTCGATCGACCCGGCGATCGCGACGCCGCAAGGGTTCGCGTGCTTGACGATCACGCAGGCGGGCAGCTCGAACTCCCGGACGAGCAGCCGGGCCGCGTTGAGGTCGTTGAGGTTGTTGAACGAGAGCTCTCGCCCGTGGAGCTGCTC
>JBARRS010000037.1:0-2886 GCA_049644345.1 Gaiellaceae bacterium | reverse complement strand
CGCAGCGCGATTCCCGTCAGCAGCTCGCGCACGGTCCGCTCGGCGACGAGCGCGGTCACGTCCGCGGAGCCGACCGCCGTCGGGATCACCTCGACGACGTCCGCGCCGACCACGGCCAGCTCGGCTCCGACCGTCCGCACCGCCCAGAGCATGTCGGCCGGGGTCATTCCGCCCGGCTCGGGCGTCCCGGTACCCGGCGCGAAACCTGGGTCGAGCACGTCGACGTCCACCGAGACGAACACCGGTCCCTCGCCGATCGCCGACGCCGTCCTTCGTACGACCTGCGCGATTCCGAGCTCCCGCACATCGTGCATGAAGAACGCGGTGATGCCGCGCTGCTCTTGCCAGGCGAACTCCCGCTCGCCGGGCCAGTATCCGCGGAGGCCGATCTGGACGTAGCGCCGCGGATCGACGTGCCCCTGCTCGACGAGCCGGTACATCGGCGTTCCGTGCGAGCGCTCGACGCCGAAGACCTCCGTGCCGGTGTCGGAGTGCGTGTCGAAATGGACGAGACCGACCGGCCCATGCCTCGAGGCGACGGCGCGGATGTCCGGCTCGGCGATCGAGTGGTCGCCGCCGAGCACGATCGGGACGGCGCCGGCCTCGACGACCTGCCTGACCGTCCGCTCGATCGCCTCGTGCGAGCTCGCCGGATCCGCGGGTAGCACGGGCGCGTCGCCGAAATCGACGATCCGCAGCTCCTCGAAGGCGTCGACCTTGGCCTCGAGGTGCGGGCCGTGCGGGCAGCTCGCGGCGCGGATTGCGCGTGGCCCGAACCGGGCTCCCGGCCGGTCGGAGACGAGGTCGTCCATCGGCGCGCCGACGATCGCGACGTCGACGCCCGCGAGCTCCGCGGGATCCTGCGTGTACGGGAGGGCGCCGAAGGTCAAGAGCCCTGCGTAGTCGGGCTTCTCGCCGTACTCGCGCCAGCGCTCGAGCGGGTCGATCACCGGGCGATCCTACGGGAGGTCGACAGGCGCTCCGCCCTCGGCCGAGCGGTAGAGAGCCTCGATCGTCCGCGCGTTGCCGACAGCGTCCGCGCGCCCGAGCAGCGGCTCCGACCGGCCGCGGATCGCGTCGCTCAGGTTCTCGAGCTCGAGCCGGTACGAGTCCTCTCGGGGTATCTCGATCGTCTCGACCTCGTCGCCGCGCCGAAGCTCGATCGCGGGGGAGCGGCAGAGCCAGGGATCGTCGAGGAAGAGCGAGCCGTCTTCCCCGATCGCCTCCAGCTCGTCCCTCCCGGGCAGGGCGAGACCGCAGTCGAGCTCGGCAACGATCTCGCCGGGGAAACGGAGCATGCCCGCAAAGACGACGTCGACCCCTGTCTGACCGACCACCTGCTCCCCGTAGACGCGCTCTGGCTCCCCGGCGAGCAGCCGAGAGCCGCTCACGCAGTAGCAGCCGACGTCCATCAGGGCTCCGCCGTCGACCTCCGGAAGCAGCCTGACGTTCTGCGGGTCGCGCAGCATGAAGCTGAACACGGCCCTGACCAGGCGAAGCCGGCCGACCGCGCCGCCCTCGACGAGCTCCTTCAGCCTCCCCGTCTGAGGGTTGTGGCGGTACATGAACGCCTCCATCAGCAGCCGGTCGGCCCGCTCCCCCGTGTCGAACGCCTCCTCGACCTCCCCGGCCCGCCTGCTCAGAGGCTTCTCGCAGAGCACGTGCTTCCCGGCCTCGAGCGCCCGGATCGCCCACTCGCAGTGGAGCGAGTTCGGCAGCGAGATGTACACGGCCTCGACGTCGCCGTCCTCGAGCAGCGCCTCGTAGCTCCCGTATGCCCGCGGGATCTCCCACTCCCGCGCGTACGCCTCCGCCCGCGCCGCGTCCCGGCTCGCCACCGCCGTCAGCTCCACCTTGTCCGAAGCGTGCGCCGCCGGGATCACGAGTCGGTTGATCCGCGCCGTCGAGACGATTCCCAGGCGAACGGCGTCGGCGCTCATCCCGATGCTGCCGCTCTGTACTCGACCTGCTCGCGCGTCTCCCGCTCGGCGGAGCGGACGATCGCGTCGCAGACCTCCGCGCAGCGATAGCCGTCCTCGAACGTGGCGCCGTGAGGTGCGACGCGGTGCTCCCCGGCGATCGCCTCGAGCAAGTGCGCAAGCTCGTGGATGAACGTGTCTCCCCAGCCGACGATGTGGCCTGGAGGCCACCAGAAGCGCATGAACGGATGCTGTGGTTCCGTCACGAGCACGCGGCAGAAGTTTTTGTCTGTGGCGAGCTCGAGCTCGTTCAGCCGCTCGGCGTCGAAGGAGAGCGACCCTTTCGTGCCGTTGACCTCGAAGGTGTTCTGGTTGATCCGGCCGCGGGCGAGCCGCGAAGCCTCGAGCGTGCCGGCGACGCCGCACTCGAACTCGACCGTCGCGACGAAGTGGTCATCCACCTGCCGCCCGGGGACGAGCGTGCGAACGAGAGCCGAGACCGACGCGATCTCGCCGACGAGATAGCGGGCGATGTCGACGATGTGCGCCCCGAGGTCGCCTATCGCGCCGGTAGCGGCGCGCGCGCGGTCGAACCGCCAGAGCGCCTCGTCTGCCTCCCACCCCCACGATTGCAGGTAGCGGGCGCGGAAGTGCACGACCTCGCCGAGCTCGCCTGCCTCGAGGAGCTCGCGCGCGAGCCGAACCGCGGGCGCGAACCGGTAGTTGAAGCCGCACATGTGCGCCACGCCGGCCCGCTCGGCCTCCTCCCACATTGCATGTGCCTCGTCGGGGGTCATGCCCAGCGGCTTCTCGCAGATGACGTGCTTCCCATTCCGAACGGCGGCTATGGTCGGCTCGGCGTGAACGGAGTTCGGGCCGGCGTTGTCGAAGAGCCCGACGCGCTCGTCGAGGACCTGGTCGCGCCAGTCGGTGACCGCCTCGGGCCACCCGTACTCGATCCGCGCCC
>JBARRS010000036.1:0-3389 GCA_049644345.1 Gaiellaceae bacterium | reverse complement strand
TCGCGGGCGAGACGGAATACACATTCCGGCACCTGCTCGTGCGGGACGTTGCCTACGGCCAGATCCCGCGTGCGGCGCGAGTCGCAAAGCATCGTGCCGCCGCCGCCTGGATCGAGTCGCTCGCACGACCCGAAGATCACGCAGAGACTCTGGCCCACCACTACAGTCAAGCGCTGGCGCTCGCCCGGGCAACGGGCGAAGACACCGACGAGCTGGTCGCCGAGACGCGCGTTGCTCTCCGCAATGCGGGCGACCGCGCCTACTCACTCGGCTCCGTCGGCGCCGCGCGTGACTTCTATCGAAGCGCCTGGGAACTTTGGCCCGCGAGCAGCCTGGAATGGGCGCAACTCATTGTCCGCTACAGGCGTCCGACCCTGTTCGCCGAGCTGGAGAGGAAAGATCTGGTGAGGGCGCGGGATGTCCTGCTTGCTCAGGGCGACCTCGAGGTCGCTGCCGAGGCCGAGCTCTATCTCGGCTGGGATGCGTGGAATGAGGGCCGAGGTGAGGACACATCGTTCCACCACAGCCAGGTCCTCGCGCTTGCCGACCAGCTCCCGCCATCGCACACGAAGGCCTACTTGCTCGGAAACCTTGCGATCCAGCTCATGTTGAACGCCGAGTTGGACCGCGCGCTCGAGACTGCCGGCCAGAGCCTCGAGATTGCGGAGCAGCTCGGCCTCGACGACATCCGTGCCCACGCCTTGAACACGATCGGAGTAAGCCGCGCCGGCGGCCGCGATCGCGGTGGCCTCGCGCAGCTCGAGCAGAGCCTGACACTCTCGCTCGAGCTCAACCACGCGGAGAACATCATTCGCGGCTACAAGAACCTCGGGTCGATCCTGTTCGATTTCGGCGAGCTCGAGCGGGTGGCCGAGCTGACCGCCCAGGCCGAAGCCGCGGCAGCACGCTTCGGAGACACGTTCAACCTCCGCTGGTTCGAGGTCGAGCAAGCCGTCTTGCGGTATCTCGAAGGACGCTGGGACGAGGCTCTTCAGACGGCCGAGGCCTTCCTCGCCGAGGTCGAGGGCGGATCACCTCATTACATGGAGGCTCCGTGTCGGGATATCCGAGCCCTGATGCTGCTCGCGCGTGGTGACGTCTCGGCAGCTCTCGCCGACACGGACAAGGCGGTCGAATTCGGCCACAGTTCGGGCGAGCCGCAAGTGCTCCTGCCGGCGCTTGCCGGCTACACGTGCGCCTTGGTCGCGGCCGGCAGGGTCGACGAGGCGGGAGAGGTGGCCGATGAGCTGCTTGCAGCCGTGCGCGCCGAAGTCCCCACGTCCTGGGCGAGCGACGTTGCCGTTGCGCTCAGGGAGCTCGGCCGAGGACCGGAGCTCGTCGCAAGGTTTGCGGAGCTCGAAAATCCCACGCCCTGGGAGGCTGGGGCCACAGCGGTCGCGTCCGGAGACTTTTCGCGAGCGATCGACATCTACGCTGCAGTCGGCGCCCGACCGCACGAGGCGGAGGCGCGGCTGCTGGCCGGGAAGCTCGCTGCCGACGGTGACGCCGATGCCCGCGAGCAGATCGAGCGTGCACTGGCCTTCTATCGCAGCGTTCGAGCGGTCCCCTACATCCGGGAAGCGGAACAGCTCCTCGAAGTCCGGGCCGAGGCCGGCCGCAGCTCCGCCTAAGCGCTCAAACCGGCCTTCAGCGCGGCCGCCTCGTACTCGTCGTGGCGGCGCCACCACTCGTACGGCGGGGTTTGCGGCCATCCAGCCGGTGAGTCCTCCCATTCCTCTTGACGTCCGAGTGGTGTCAGGTCGAGGAAGCTCCAGCTGCTGCCGAGCGCCTCGACTCCGCGCCCGGCTGTGAAATAGGTGCGATAGACGTTGTCCTCGTCGCGGAGGAAGACGCTCAGTCCAAAGGTCTCGCCTTGGTCGGTCGTGACTCCGAAGTCGACGTTGAAGTCGGAGCCGGCGGAGGAGTACCACGGCACCGTCCAGCCCATGCGCTCCCTGTACGGCTCGATCTGCGCCAGCGGCGCGAGAGAGACCAAGGCAAAGGAGGTGTCCCGGGCGTGCAGATGGGCGAGGTGGCCTATGTTGTCGACCACCATCGAACAGCCCGAACAGCCTGCTGAGGGCCACCCTTCGACCCCGGGCGCGAACATGAAGTGGTAGAGGATGAGCTGGCGGCGTCCCTCGAACAGATCGAGCACGCTCGCATCGCCGTCCGGGCCTTCGAAGACGTAGTCCTTCTCGATTTGGGCCATGGGCAGCTTGCGACGCTCGGCGGCCAGCGCGTCCCGCGCCCGCGTGGCTTCCTTCTCCTTGACGAGCAGGTTGTCGCGAGCAACTTGCCACTCGGCTGGTGAAACGACTTTCGGAAGATTCACTTGTGCCTCCTCAGGCTTGGTCGTCGGATCGAGATTCCTCGCGCCCTAGGTCTCAACCGAACGAGCCGCGACCCGCGAGGCGACCAGGAACGGTAACGATTCGGACGAAAGTGATTTCAGAGGAAACCCCTTGTCTGCCTAACCCAGGGGGTGGCTATGGGGAGAGGAGGCGAGAGGGCTCTAAAGCGGACTAGCCGTGACGGGGCGACGGATTTGGCTCCGGGCGGGAGATCACCGGCTTGGCCCCTCTGTCGCCGGGCATCACGCCCGCACCATGCGTTTCTTCGCAAAGGTGTGCATCTCGCCTTCGTCGACATACGTGAGCTTCCACTCCCACGTCTGCGCGGCCGCGTCCCAAGTGAGCCTGTTCGTGAACGCCTCGTTTACGTCCCCGAAGGCGAACGAGATCGAGTTGCCCTCTCGCCTTCCGCGCCCCACCACGTGGTTCGGCTCGGGGTAGACGCCTGTCGAGTCCAGGAGGTGAAGCACGTAGAGGTCGGTCCCGTCGTTGCGGCCGACGTGGTAGAGGGCCTCGTAGGGCGCGCCCTCGAGCTCACGGAAACGCATCTGGACGTAGCGGTCGCGGAGCACCCAACGCGCGCCCACCGCTTGGTGCAGCGGGGTTTCGCCCATCGTGCCGCGCATGTCCCAGGAGCCGATCAGGTTGTTCAGGAACGGATCCCGCACCATCCGGGAGATCCTGGCACGCCTGCCCGTCAAAAGGTCATTGCGTTGCAGGCGCTTGAGGTGACGCGATCGGATAGCCAGCGCCAGGGGGTGGCTATGCTTGCCGCGGCCCCCGTCGACTAGTGGTCCAGGTCGCGGCCCTTTCAAGGCCGTAGCACGGGTTCGAATCCCGTCGGGGGCACTCGAAACGCGGAATCCCGGCAGGAGCATCCGTGACAGCAACCGGCAGCGAGGGCACTCTCATCGCCGTCGTGCGCGAGGCGCGCCCGCATCTCGCCCGCACCGGGCCCGAGACGGAGGCGTGGGTGAGCCGTCTCGAGGAGCAGCACGACGCGCTGCACGATCTGGCGGAGCAACTGCTCGCGAC
>JBARRS010000035.1:0-2452 GCA_049644345.1 Gaiellaceae bacterium | reverse complement strand
GACGAGATCCGCACCGCTCTGGCCTGACGCGGCCTGAGAGCCGTCCGGCCCGCTCTGTAGCTTTTGCCTCGTTTTACCGATTACAGACGTAGGCGAACAGTTTGGACGTCTGCAAAGAGGTTCAAGGAGGCAGCGATGGACATAGGCGCGCCGGATACCGAGCGAGAGATCGAGATAGCGCCGCTCGAAGAGCCCGTCCCGATGCCGGCTCCGGCCGAGGAGCCGGTCGAGGAGCCCGTGCCGGCGTGAGCGAGCTCTCCACTGAGCCCATCCTCGCGTGGCGACTCTGGCACGTACGCCGCCACGACGACGAGTACCGGCTCGAATCCTTCACCTGGCACCACGTGAGCTGGCCGGCCGGGAGGCGATTCGAGGCGCAGTGCTCGACGCACCGCGGGATGGCGCCCGTCCAGGGCCACGAGTGCGGCATCTACGCCTTCAGGACCCGAGAGCTCGCCGAGGATCTTCTTCGGCGGTACACAGGGGTTCGGCAGCACTACGGACGCCCGTACCGGGAGCTGCCCCCGCTGCGGCAAGGATGCCCGATCGCCCTCGGCCGTGTCTCGCTCTGGGGGCGCGTCGTGACCCGCGAGAACGGGTTCCGCGCCCAGTACGCCTATCCGTACGAGCTCTTTCTCATCGGCGGCGACGACGGCATTGCGCGAGAGCTTCGGCGCCTTTATGCCGTCGATGTTTGGCCCTCCTAATTCGCAGCACCTAACGCCAGTTATCGGCTAGCAGGCGCCTGATCGCGGGTCGAGGGGATGCGGAAAATCTCCCCTCGGACTTGACACGGCTTATCTCAGTGCGTTAGTCAAACCGCTGCAAACGGGCCGCTGGAGAGCCGGCACGTCCACGTCCCCGTCCCGCGTAGATGGGCAAGCGGGGAAGAGCCGCGATTTTGACCGCCTCTTGAGCGGACCCGATCCGAAGCACGCGCCTCGAAAGAGGGAGGTGGAGGTGGCGACGATAGAGACAGAGCCGGGAGGAATGCTGGGCGTCTGGCACGTTCGCATGGGTGCCGGTGCAGCCTGGCGACGGTCGGTCTGGGGCGAGTTCCTCTCGGAATACCTGGGTACGTTCGTCCTGATCGCGTTCGGCGACGGCGTCGTCGCGATGGCCGTCAGCGCACTGAACCAGTCGGGTCGCGCGGAAACGAAGACCACGATCTTCCTGGCGTCGGGCGACTGGCTGTTAATCGCAGCGGGGTGGGCCGTCGCGGTCGTGCTGGCCGTCTACACGGCAGGTGGCGTCAGCGGGGCGCACATCAACCCCGCGGTCACGCTCGCCCTCGCCGTCCGGCGCGGCTTTCCCTGGACGAAAGTGCCGCATTACATCCTGGCCCAGTTCATGGGCGCCCTGACCGGCGCGGCGCTCGTCTACCTCAACTACAAGGACTCGATCAAGAGCTACGAACAGGCGACTCATGCAGTTCGCGGCCAGTTGAGCTCGGTCGCGTCCTACAGCATCTTCGCGACGTTCCCGGCCGGCTACTTCCATGGTCAGGTCGGACCGTTCATCGACGAAGCGATCGGAACCGCGCTGCTCGTCGGGGTCGTCTTGGCGATCATCGACGAGCGAAACCTCGCGCCAAAGTCGAATCTCGCGCCGCTCATCGTGGGTTTGGTCGTGGCCGGAGTCGGCATGTCGTTCGGCGCGAACTCCGGCTACGCGATCAACCCTGCTCGCGACTTCGGCCCTAGGCTCTTCGCCTGGATCGAGGGCTGGGGCAGCGTCGCGCTGCCGGGGAACTACGGCAACGTCGGCTCGTACTGGTGGATACCGATCGTCGCTCCGATCGCCGGGGGCATCTTCGGCGCTCTCATGTACGACTTCTTCATCAACCAAGTGCTGAGAGCGCGAGGTGAGCCGGAATATGAAGACGTCGAGGCCAAGGGCCGCGTCGTCGAGGAGAGGCACGTCCCCGAGTAGGGACGCGACCAGAGCGGAGGCAACGTGAAGAAGCTGATCAACAAGCCAGAAGACGTCGTCACCGAGGAGCTGCAGGGCATCGCCGCCGCCCACGCGGACCTCGTGAACGTCAACTTCGCCCCCAACTTCATCGTTCGCGCCGATGCTCCGGTGCAGGGCAAGGTTGGGATCGTCTCGGGCGGCGGCTCAGGGCACGAGCCGATGCACGGCGGGTTCGTCGGGCCCGGCATGCTCGATGCCGCTTGCCCCGGCGAGGTGTTCACCTCTCCGACGCCCGACCAGATGCTCGATGCGACGAAGGCGGTGAACGGCGGTGCCGGAGTGCTGCACATCGTCAAGAACTACACCGGCGACGTGCTGAACTTCGAGATGGCTGCCGAGCTCGCCCGCGGCGAGGGAATCGACGTCGAAGCGGTCGTGATCGACGACGACGTAGCGGTGCAGGACAGCCTTTACACCGCAGGGCGGCGCGGCGTCGGCACGACGGTCCTCGCGGAGAAGATCTGCGGGGCAGCGGCCG